>JAQTOY010000041.1 GCA_028713045.1 Candidatus Nanoarchaeia archaeon | reverse complement strand
AAAAAAAGGACAGAGTTATAAGACTGATTCACGGAGTCAGTGTTAAAATCAACAAGGATATTATTGAATTGGAATCTGCAGATATTGAAAAGGCAGGATTAGTTGCCTCAAACATTGAAAAAGGCACAAAAATAAGATTCAGGGACAGAAGGATATTTCAGGATGGAATATTTATGATTGAAAAACCTGGGAGGAAATTAATGTAAGATGGCAAAACGAAAAAAAACCAAATTTTTGAGACTGGGTTATACTCAATATTCAAAACTAGGATTAAGAAGAAAGAACAAGCAAAAATATAGGAGAGCAAAGGGTGGTGAGAACAAGTTCAGGTTAAAAATGAAAGGGCATTTAAGAAATGTCTCAATTGGATTCAGAAATGAGAAGAAAACAAGAGGACTTGTTAAAGGACTAAAAGGAGTTTTAATCCATAATCTAGATGAACTAAAACAAATAGGAAAAAATGAAATTGCAATTGTTGCACATATTGGAGACAAAAAGAAAAAAGAAATCTGTGAATATGCAATCAAAAACAATTTAAGATTGTCAAATATTAATCCTAAAAAATTCCTTGAAAATATTGAAAAAAAATTAAATGAAGCTAAAGAGGAAAAAACAAAAAGAGAAGAGAAGAAAAAAATCAAGGAAAAGAAAGCAAAAGAAGCTTCTGAAAAGAAAGAAGCAAATGTACAATCCTCATCAGCAGATGAGCTAGCTACCTCTATAAAACACGAATCGAACACTAAACAAAATATAGAAGAGATCAAAAAATGAACCTTAAAACAAAAAAACAGTTAGCTGCAAAAACTTTGGAAGTTGGAAAGAATAGGCTGGTTTTCAATCAAGAAAGCCTGTCAGACATCAAAGAAGCAATAACCAAACAAGACATCAAAACTCTTTATGATGAAGGTATAATTTCGATTAAGCCAGTAAAAGGCAGAAAAAGAATAGAAAAAAGAAAAACTAAGCGAGGGCCTGGAAAAATAAAATTTAAAATAAACAAAAGAAAACAAGAGTATGTCAAGCTTACAAGAAAATTAAGAAAATATTTGAAAGAATTAAAGATCAGGGGAGAAGTTGATCGTGAGCTTTATTACAATTTAAGGACAAAAATAAAGATGAGAGACTTTAAGAGCAGAGCTCAATTTAAGGAATACCTAAGTAGTCTGGAAAAAAATAAAATAAAAGAAAAGAAACAAGTTAAACAACCAGAGCCTAAAGAAAAAGAACTTAAAAGTAAATCCAAGAAGGGAGCTAAAAAATGAAAATCAGCAAACAAAGAAGAATGGAGAATAAAACTAATTACAAGAAAAGGTTAATCTTACTTAAGGGTAATTCTCCAAGGCTGGTTGTAAGAAAAACTGGGAAATATGTTTATCTGCAAATTATTGAGAGCAAGCATGCTCAGGATAAAGTTATGCATTCTATTAATACAAAAGATTTGTTAGAACATGGCTGGCCAAAAGAAAAATCTGGAAGTTTGAAATCTCTTACAGCTTCTTATCTAGCGGGATATTTATTAGGTAAAAAGGCAAAAGATGTAAAAGAAAGGCTGGTTTTAGATACTGGACTTATTCCAAACACAAAAGGTTCTAGGATTTATGCCGCCGTCAAAGGAGTTTCTGATGCAGGATTAAAAATAAATTATGATGAAAAAGTGATTCCTTCAAAAGACCGACTGGAAGGAAAACACAATAAACTAGATGCAATTTTCAATAAAGTAAAGGGAGGTATTAAATAACTGATGAATTAACTCATCAGTAAATATTGCTTGGATAAATATTTTAATGTTTATCTATAGACTATCCTAGAATGGCAGAACAAAGATTTGCACCAAGAAGAAACTTCGAGCCAAGAAAAAGAAAAACAAAAGAAGAAATCGCTATAATGAGAGAAGAAAGAGCAAAGCAGCAGCAGGCGACAGATTTGGAAAATTGGAATCCTAAAACAAAATTAGGTAAACTAGTGAAAGAAGGGAAAATAAACAAAATTGATGATGCTCTTAATTATAAGATACTTGAACCTGAAATTGTTGACACATTATCAAAGTTAAATTCAGATGTTCTTAATATCGGCCAGGCAAAAGGAAAGTTCGGCGGAGGAAAAAGAAGAGCTTGGAGACAGACTCAGAAAAAAACTGCAGAGGGAAATGTCCCAACTTTTGCTTGCTTGGTTGTTGTAGGCAATGGTGAGGGCTATGTTGGACTTGGGTATGGTCGGGCAAAAGAAACTCTGCCAGCAAGGGCAAAAGCATTAAGAAAAGCAAAGTTAGGATTAATGAAAATAAAAAGGGCCTGTGCAAGCTTTGACTGCAACTGCGGGGAACTTCATACAGTTCCATTCATTGTTGAAGGAAAATGCGGAAGTTGCAGAGTAAAATTAATTCCTGCACCTCAAGGAACTGGACTTGTAATTGGGGATGAATGTAAAAAAATTTTAAAAGCCGCAGGAATCAAGGATGTTTATAGTGTTTCAACTGGACAGATAAGAACAACAATAAATTTGGGAAGGGCCTGCATGGATGCTTTGAAAAAAACAATGGAGATGTAAAATGGAAGAAAGAAAATTCATAAGATTAAAGAAAGAAGAATATGGAATCAAGGAATATATCAAGAGAGATTTGGGAAAAGGAAAAATCTCTAAATTAGATATCGAGTATACCCCTATAGGAGAAAAAATAATAATCTCAACAAGCAAGCCAGGTTTTGTTATTGGAAGAAAAGGCGAGAAGATTGAAGATTTAACTTCGGTCTTAAAAACAAGGTTCAAGCTTGAAAATCCACATGTTGAAATAAAAGAAATTGAAAAACCCTTGTTTGATGCTCAAACCGTTGCAGATGATCTTGCTCTTGATTTGGAAAGAATGGGCAATCTAAAATTCAAAGTGGTTGCTTATAAAAAACTACAAGATATAATGAGAGCAGGAGCACTTGGATGCGAGATAAGAACAAGCGGAAAACTTCCAAGCGAAAGGGCAAAGTCCTGGAGATTTGGAGAAGGTTATCTGAAAAAAGCTGGAGATTCAACAAAAGAGGTAGACAAGGCAAAGGCAGTTGCTCTTACAAAGACCGGAGTAATAGGAGTTAAAGTTGCGATAATGGCTCCAACAGCAAGAATTTATGACAGAGTCAATATTGATGAGGCTTTAAAATCAAAATTCAAATTTCCTTCTAAAGAAACTAAAGAAGAATCAAGGGGAAAAGAAATCAAGGAAGAAGAGGAAAAAACAGAAATTAATAAACCTAAAAAGATTAAAAAAGAAAAAAAACTTAAGAGTGAAGAGAAGGAGAAAGAATAAAATGGCAATCCTAAAATCAAAAGAAATAGCAAAAATGTCTGAAAAAGAAATTGAAGAAAAAACCAAAGAATTAAAGACAGAGCTTATGAAAAATAGGATTAATGCAGCTAAAGGCGGAAAACTTAGAACAAGAGAGATTAAAAGAACTATTGCAAGATTACTTACAATCAACAGACTAAATAATCTAAATAAGTCTGTTGTGAAGTAAAACAATGGATATATGTCCGAAATGCGGATTGCCTTTACAAGCTTGCATTTGTGAAGAGATAGTAAAAACCGAACAGAGAATACAAGTCCAAACTGTTAAGAAAAAGTTTGGAAAAATAGCAACAGAGATTTCAGGTTTTCAAGGCGTGGACTTGAAAACAATCGCAAAAAGCCTTAAACAGGAATTAGCTTGCGGAGGAACAATCAAAGACAACAAGATTGAACTCCAAGGAGACCATTCCAAAAATGCCAAAAGGGTTTTGGCAAAGATAGGCTTTCCAGAAGACACAGTTGAAGTCTTGTAAAGTAGAATAAAAAATCAAGAGGCAGAGAATCGAGAATAAATAAAACTAGATAGAAAAAACAAAATGGAACCAAAATACAAACCCATTAAACCAACGCAATCCTCTTTATTGAAAAATAAAGAGCCTACTACCCAAAAATCTGATTTGAAAAAATCAGAACCTGCTACCAATAGATTAATCGCAGTAATTAGAATAGGCGGAGAAGTAAAAAAGAAATCAGACATAGTTGAAACACTGAATAGATTAAGATTACAACGAAAATATACCTGCACATTAATTAATCCAAATAATCCAAGTTTAATGGGAATGCTTAATGAAGTTAAGTATTATGTTGCTTTTGGAGAAATAGAAAAAGATGTTCTGGTAAAATTAATAACTAAAAGAGGGCAATTGATAAAAATACCTAATAAAAAGTATTCTGAGAAAATTGACATTGAAAAAATATCAGATGAATTGATGAAAGGAAAAAAATTAAACGATTTTGGAATAAAGCCTTTTTTCAGACTGCATCCTCCACGAGGAGGAATAAAAAGCAAATTGCAGTATCCTAAAGGGGTTTTAGGAAACAATAAGGATGATATAAATAAATTGATTGAGAGGATGTTGTAACATGGCAATAAAAACTAAAAAACGAAGAAAATCAGGAAGACAACGAGGCAATACTACTTACGGTCATGGAGCTAGAAAAAAATGGAAAGGAAGCGGACATCATGGAGGTATTGGGATGTCTGGAAGCGGAAAAAGAGCAGATCAGAAAAAATCTCTGATAATAAAATTGTATGGAAATGAATATTTCGGAAAGCAGGGTATCACAAGCAGATCAACTGCTAAAAAAGAAAATCTGGTGATGAACCTTGAGCAGATTCAAAGTAATATAGATTCTTTAATGAAAAAATATGGCAAAGGAAAAGATTTAGTTCTAAATGGATACAAAATCCTTGGAGAAGGAGAACTAAACGAAAAAATAACAATAAAAGCAAAGGCTTTTTCAGAATCTGCTAAAAATAAAATTGAAAAAGCCGGCGGTGAAGCCATACTAATTAAGGGTTCTGAGAAAGAAGAAAAAGAAAAGAAGGAGAAGTAATCAGTTTTATAAACCTAAATCTAATAAATAATTTATGGATTTTACACAAATCTTAAAAAACTTACCAGAAGTAAAGGGGCCTGTTGAAAAGAAACTAAGTTTTAATGTTAAACTAAAATGGACATTGATTATCCTTGTTGGATTTTTCGTTCTAGCTAATATTTCTCTTTTTGGTTTGGCAAGCAATGCTCTTGAAAGATTTGAATACTTGGCTATTATCATGGGAACTGATTTCGGTTCTATAATCTCTCTCGGTATAGGTCCGATTGTTATGGCTTCGATTATACTTCAATTGCTGGTTGGAAGTAAGATACTAGATATTGATGTAAAGTCTGAAGAAGGAAAAAAATTCTTTCAAGGACTTCAAAAATTATTGGTATTCTTTTTTATAATCTTTGAGGCAATGGTTTATGTTTTAATGAAAGGATTAGAAGCTATGCCTGGTTATACTTTTATCGTAATATTCCAGTTAGTTTTGGGAGGGTTGGTTATTTTATTCATGGATGAAGTCTGCCACAAATGGGGATTTGGTTCAGGAGTCAGCCTTTTCATCGCTGCAGGAGTCGGCTGGAGATTGATTGTTGCAGCATTTGGATTTCTAGGCCCTCAAGGAACTTTTCAAGCTTCTGGAAAAATTATATCATTTTTTTTCAGTTTGATGAATGGCGATTCGCAAGGAGCAATGCTTGCATTGGCGGCAATACTTACAACAGTAATATTATTTTTAATAATAGTCTGGGCCCAATCTCTTAAGATTGAAATTCCTTTAAGTTATGACCGATTAAGAGGATATACAATGAAATGGCCCCTTCAATTTTTTTATGTAAGCAATATCCCCGTTATTTTGACAGCAGCATTGATTGCAAATTTTCAATTGTTTGGAGGTTTATTGCAAAATTGGGTTGGACATCCTACAATTTTAGGAAATATCGTCAATGGAGTTCCAGTTTCTGGATTTTTATACTGGGTTCATTCAACAGATATTGTCGGAACAATAATACAAGGAAGCTGGCAATGGAAACTGGTTTTGCAGACTTTAGGTCATGTTGTTTTTTACATGATATTTTCAGCAATTTTTTCAATCTTCTGGGTAAAAACTTCTGGAATGGATGCGTCAAATCAGGCTCAAAATATTCTAAACTCAGGTTTGCAGATTCCTGGATTCAGAAAAGACAAAAGAATTTTAGAATCAATATTATCAAGATATGTCATGCCCCTTACTGTGATGGGCGGACTAGCAATTGGGTTATTGGCCGCACTTGCAGATATTTTAGGGGCCTTAGTTGCAGGAACAACATTATTGTTAGGAATAATGATTGTATTCCAGTTCTATCAGAACATTGCACAACAGCACGCAATGGACATGAACCCGGCTATGAAAAAGATGATGGGGGTTTAATTTAAAAACCCCGTTTAATTCTTATTTATAATGAAAAAAGGAATGATAATAATGCTTGCAACGATGCTGATATCACTTTGGATAGCATCGCAATGGAGTGCAGACTTATTTGGCCAAACAGAATTTCTTAAGACAAATATAGGAAAGATTCTAGACCCTAGCTTAGGAGCATTGATGAAATGGAATCTTTGGTTCGGTTTTATTATAATAATAGGCCTTACTTCTTTGATATTAACCCTTTCCCAGAAATATCTTTCTGATCAAGCGCAGTTAAAAGAAATGAAAAAAGAGCAGAAATTCCTTCAGGAAGAAATGAAAAAATACAAAGACCATCCCGAAAAACTAATGGAATTGCAGAAAAAACAATTGGAATTTTTTCCAAGAACCTTTGAACTTACTATGAAGCCATTGATGTTCACATCCATACCCATAATCTTGTTGTTTAGATGGTTCTCTGATTACCTTATGCCTCAATTGGGAAATTGGTGGATTTTATATTATCTGATAGGAAGCATGATTTTCTCAGGATTGTTCAGAAAGTGGTTTGATGTTGCGTGAAGAGCATTTCGCTAGGAAGTATTTTTTCAAGCCCGATAATTTTTTTAGGTGATAGACAATCTAAATATTAAATAGTCTTAAAATCGATTAATAATTACTAATGATTCTATAATTATATAGAACAAAATTTTCTTGGTATATTTGTTATAAAAGAGTAGTTACAAAATAGTAAAATTTATAAACAATTAATTTATAATTATTCCATGGGACTAAAACGTAATTTATGGAAAATAGTAATAGCGGGATTGTTAGCTTTACCTAGTTGTGACCATCCTAAAATTGATATTCAAGTACTCCAATCAAGAGATTTAACAGGAGACGGAATTACCGATGTTATTGTCTCAGATTCTAAGGAGATTTATTTTTTTAAGGGTCAAAAGGATGGTTCTTATTTAAAAGCAAGTTGCATAGGTTATAATGCTTATGGTGGAAGGATTTATGATACTTATAAAGATATTCAATTTGAAGAGAATAAAGGAATTATCTCAGAATCATTGGTGAATAAAAAATCTCCAAAAATAGATTAATAATATTAAGTAGAGATTAAAATTAATTATTCGTAAAATTATTTCTTGAAATTAATCCCCGTATAAACAATTCCGGAACTTAAAATTCCAATTGCATCTGTCAAAACATCTTCATAACAGCAGTATCTACTTGGAACGAAAAACTGATGGATTTCATCGCTTATCCCATAACCGATTGCAGCCAATATTGCAATAAACACAAGATATTTTTTATCAAGTTTTCCTTTTGTTATTGAAATAAAAAGAAAAAATCCAAAGACAAAATAAATTCCAAAATGATAAACATAGGAGCCAATAGAAATACCTGGAATTCCTGGAGGGAATGTTCTTGAAGACATATAAAATATAAAGAGTGCAAGCAAGATTGTTATTAACCAAGATATCTTATTATTTATTTCAAACCAATTAACCACTTTTTTAACCATTTTTATCATCTTTTTTTTTCTTCGATGTGTTTTTAACTATTTTATTTTTCTTGCTTTTTTAAATGATTTATCTTGTTTCCAACTACTCGAAGCCCTGTCATTTATAACCTTAATGAAAATAGCTACACACAAACCTTTAAAAAGATTTTTTCATCACAATTGTTATGGATCAAGAACAAATAATTAAAATTCAGTCAGCAGAACCAACTGCAGAGCATTTCAGCAAACAGATTGA
>JAQTOY010000040.1 GCA_028713045.1 Candidatus Nanoarchaeia archaeon | reverse complement strand
TTGCAACTTCTTCACCTACTCTTCCACCTCCAACTATAATGCTGTGATTTTTCATTTGTCTTATTTTAAATGAGTAAAATCTCATTTTTAAATATTTTCTTAGATTTCCACCCAGGGTCATATCCGCAAAACTCCATAAAACCCACCAGACAAGAAAAACTCCGACTATTGCCAGGAAAATTTCCATAAATCTCTCGTAGATAGTGCTGTTATCATCAAACATAAAAGCCAACGTCTTTGCAGTTCTATAAAATGAGGACTTTATTGTATCTTCAGAAATAGCTCTAAATCCTAAAGTTCCCACAATTAGCAGTATTACAATTACCCATAAAAATACTTTCAACCTTCTAGGAAATTCCTCAATTTCTTTTATTCCTGCTCCTCTTGACATGTTTCACCTTTTATTGTTTTTATTTAGTATGTAGTATTTTGCAAGCAAAAATATGAATCCAATATACATAAACATTCCAATGAATCCAGTTAATCCAGCTAAAACTCTTGAAAAACCAAATGGACAAATATCCCCATAGCCTATGGTTAAAATTGTTGTTGCAGTAAAATAAAAAAATTCTCCACTAGCTAAATCAGTTTTGTTTAATAAAGAATCAGAATTCTTAGGGCAGTTATATGAGATGCTCCCCCAATTATTTAATTGAGAAATATTGAACAAATTTGAAATAAGAAAAGTAATCCATAAAAAAACTATCACATAACATAATATAGATAACAATAATCTTCCAGATTCTAAATTTTGTCTAATAAGGATCATTGCCTGCACAAAAAGATAGATCATAGCAAATATTGTTAAGATAAACAGAACTGCCATAATTGAATAATTTTGATTAAAAATAAAGATCGATAAATAAATTAACAAGGATATTATTATTAAAAATATAAATCTTTTTATGAGCGAATCTCTAATGTTTATTTTGTAATTATTTTTAATTGAATCTCTTTTTTTCATATTAATCTATAGTTTTAAGGTTTTAAAAACCTATTTTTTATTTTAATCCCAATACATGATTTATGAAAAATTCAGCGAAAACAAATAAGATATAAAACAATATTAAAAATATGGCCTCTCGTTTGTTTATTGATTTCTCAGATTTCATGAATATTGTTACAAGAAGCCCCCCCATGAACATTGCAGTAGCCGTAACATACAGGTTATAAGGATTATAGCTAAATGGAGAGATTATTGCCACGATTCCCAAGATTATTGTTGCATCAGTAAGAACATTTCCAAGTATATCTCCTATTGCTAAGCTATCGTGATTTTTTCTTACAGCTTTTATAGAAAAAATTAATTCAGGAAGACATGTTCCGAGCGCAATAATTGTCAATCCTATTAAGATGGCTGGCAGCTTAACTTCATATGCAAAGTTTACTGCAAACTTTACTGTTAAAAATGCACTCAATAATAATATGCCAATACTAAAAATTAAAAATAACAAGCTTTTTGCAAACGGTTCTTTCTTAGTGTTATTAAATTTTTTATGAAATTTATGACTGTCTAAATAGATCTTTACAAAAAATAATGAACCTAGTAATACTAAAACCAAGCCATCTACTCTTGAGAATTTGCCGTCAAATCCCAAAATCAATGGGAACAATAGAAGAATAAGATAATAAAAATTATTGCTTAGAATTTTACTTTTAACTTTTATTCCTCTTGATGAAAATAATGCTACTATCCCAAAAACCAAAGTTAAATCTGCAACGTTTGACCCCAACAATGTCCCTAAACCGAGCTCGGGAGTTCCTTCAATAGCAGACATGATGGAGATTGTAGTTTCTGGAAGTGCAGATATTAATGCAATAATGAAAAAACTAACAATAAACTCTGGAAGTCTTAATGCTTTTGCAAGTCGCGAAGAATATTTAATTGCATAACCTGCGCATTTAATTAAGACAAACAAAAATACTAAAAATAATGCTAAGTTTATGATTATCATTTTCACCTCTTTTAATCATAATCCTTAAGAAAACTTCTTTTAAATATTTAATGATGAAAAAGAGAAAATCAACTCAGAGGAGCACTTAACTGCTCATTTTTGCAGAGTTTAATCAAAAATCTTCGAAAGCTTTATATAGTTTTATTTTCATGTTAAATTAAGAGGGGTGCAATATGAAAATTATTTTTTCAGAAAAAGAAGGTGTGAATTTTACTAGTAGCAAATCTGACCTTCGTCTTACACCTAATTCTGTTTTTAGTGATAAGTCTTTATTAAGAAGACCCTTACTTTTTCTTTTGTAGACTTGTGTCTACAACATTGATTTTCTTTTAATAAATCTTATATGTTGTTCAAAAATGATTAAAAATAAAAAAATGATGAGGAATGAAAAAAGAAGAGATAGTGGAAAAAGGTTTAAATTTTTCTTGGAAGTAAAGAAATTGTCAAAAGATGTTTGCTCTCCAGAGTATATTTTTGACAGCGATGTTGGTTTGGATTTAAGGGCAAATGAAAATGTTTCTTTTGAGCCCATGGAACAAAAAGCAGTAAAAACAGGGCTTATAATTAAAATTCCTGATGGGCATGTGGGCCTTATCAGAGATAGAGCTGGAATTGTAAGTGAGATGAATATTCATACAGTTGCTGGAACATTTGACCCCGCTTATCGTGGAGAAGTTTCTGTTGTTCTTGTAAACTTTGGTGAAGAAGAAGTAGAAATCGAAAAAGGAATGAGGATAGCCCAGATGATTATCCTTCCTATAACAAAGGTTGGAGTTAAGATTGTTAAATCTTTGCCAGAAACTAAAAGAGGCTCTAAGGGTTTTGGTTCAACGGGGATGAAAGAGAGATTAAAAGCATTTAATGAGTTAGAAAAAGATTTTAATAAAAAAGGAGATCCAGATTATTGCGGATAGTATGCTAAAATTTAAAGAGGTGCAAAATGGCAAAAAAGAAAAAAGCTGCTAAGAAAAAGAAAAGATAGCAATTATTTAAAGACAAAAATGGTGATAAAATGAATACTACGATAGTGGCTGCTGGGCTTGGATGCTTAGGTGGCTTAACAAGAAGCACTATTGGGCTCTTTAAAGCTCATGCTAGACATGACAAAATAAAAATCGGATTTATCATAAGGACAATGAGGCTATCAGCAATATCGGGAACTTTTATTGGAATTCCGTTTTATTTTAATCCAATAATAAGTTTTGTAGCAGGATATGTTGGAAGCGATATTTTAGAGGGAGTATACGCTTCCTTTAAAAGAACAAAAATAGGAAAAAAAACATTTTGATTTATAGGAAACAAAAACATGAATAAAAAAACAATGAAAAAGATTGAGAAAGCAGAAAAAGAAATCAATGAAGCTGAAGAAGCTGTTTTAGAAGCAGCTGAATCTGCTGATGAAGAAACCAAAGAAAAGCTCACAAGAGCTGAAAGAGATTTGGAAGAAGCAGAAGCCGAAGTGATTGAATCTCAGGATGGATAAACATGAAAAAGAATAATAAAAAAGAAATCAGCAAAATTAGAAAGGCAATCAAGTTATCTAAAAAAGAAATTAGAGAAGCGGATAGAGCATTAAAAAAAGCTAAAAAAGAGATAATCGAAGCTGAAAAGGCAACAAATAAAGCGCACGAGGAAGTTGTAGATGTTGCAATACTTTCAAAAGGAATAAAGAAAAAAAGGCTTGGTGATGCAGCCAGAGACTTAGAAAAAGCAAATCATTTGGCTGCCGAATCGTGCGAATCTACTGAAGAAGCAGAAATTAAATTTAAGGAGTCTCAAAAAAGAAGATGGAGATAATATTTGCTTACGGGATCTTGCCCCTGTTGATTTTTCTAGCGAGAGTTATGGATGTAAGTCTTGGAACTATAAGAATTATTTTTATTTCAAAGGGGTTTAAGCTTTTATCACTTATTATTGGGTTTTTTGAAGTGCTGATTTGGCTTACTGCAATAAATCAAATATGGTCAAATCTTAATAATGTGTGGTTGTTTATAGCTTATGCAGGAGGATTTGCTGTTGGAAATTATGTTGGTATATGGCTCGATGAAAAGATTTCATTGGGGCATGCAATGGTAAGGATAATAATAAGAAAAAATTCCAATAAGCTGATTAAGGAATTAGAAAGGAACAATTACCAAATAACTATATTAAATGGACAAAGCGGAAACGAAGAAACAGATGTTAAAGTAATCCTTTCAGTAATAAAAAGAAAAGAACTGAAAAATATTTTTGAAATAATTAAAAGAATCAACCCAAAAGCGTTTTATACTGTTGAAGATATAAGAAGCACAAGAAAGAACGAATATTTAGTCATCGGACAAAAGAACGGAATAGGTAAAAAATTCAAATAAAGGTGAAAAGAGAAGAAAAGGTTTTTTGCTAACTTTTCTTATTTTAGCAAGTTTAATCAGTTTTTTTACCTTAGATTCCTTACCTTTTTTGCTGGGGCTTCTTCCTTTAAATTTCTTTGGTTGTTTTTTCTTTTAAATGAATTTAACTTCGGGAGCGCTTAACTGCTTGATTATTAAAAATGTTCGAGTTTGAAAAACTCTCTTTTTTCATTTAATTTTTTTAATATATTAAATATTATGATAATCATCAATGATGCAATAATTGCTATTCCCCAACTGACTAAACCCAATGGTGTTGTTTCAAATACTTTATTTAATGGCGTGTAAAAAATTAATAATGTGGCAAATATTGACATAAGTGATGCAATAAATAGGTATTTATTAACTAACAAAGTTCCAAAATTTACCTTATGTCTGAATGAAATGAAATTATAAGCATTTGCAAGTTCTAGTAATATGAGTGAAGCAAAAGCGGTTGTTCTTGCAGTTATAAAATCCATTTTAAACAGATTGAATGAAATATAAAATACTCCCAAAGTTATTATAGCCATTGATAAACCTGCAATAGCAAACCAAATTATAATTGATTTATTTAAAATCTCTTTCTTCTTTCTAGGCTTTTCTTCCATAACATCCTTCGATTGAGGAGTTACAGCCAGAGTTATCGCTGGAAGATCGTCAGTGATTAAATTCATAAATAATATTTGAAGTGCTAATAAAAGAGGAATCTGCCAGCCAAAAAATGGAGATAACAAAACACCAATAAATAATATTATTAATTCAGCCCAGTTACATGAAAGCTGATAACTCACAAATTTTCTAATGTTTTTAAAAATAGTTCTTCCTTCTTTTATTGCATAAACTATAGTCGCAAAATTATCATCCCTTAATGTTAGATCAGCAACAGACCTTGAAACATCTGTTCCATTTTTACCCATTGCAACACCTATATGGGCTTCTTTTAATGCTGGAGCATCATTTACTCCGTCGCCAGTCATTGTTACTATCTCTCCATTTAGTTTTAATGCTTTAACAATCTTTAACTTATGTTCTGGTCTGACTCTGGCAAAAATTGAGATTTGTGAAACAACTTTAGATAATTCTTCTTCTGTAAGTTTATCAAGTTCTTCTCCTTCCATAACCTTGCCATTAAGACCTATTCTTTTTGCAATAGAAAGAGCTGTTTCTTTATTATCTCCTGTAATCATCTTAACTTTGATCCCTGACTTTAAACATAAATGAATTGCTTCTTCTACTTCCTCCCTCGGAGGGTCTTCTAGACCTACAAAGCCTATAAAGATTAAATTCTCTTCAAAATGGTCTTTTGAGAATGATTTAACAGGCTTATATGCAAAAGCCAATGTTCTTAAACAATCAGAAGTCATCTCTTTATTGTAATTTAGTATTCTCTTTTTATCTCTTTCAGTAAGAGTAAATACTCCATCATTTCTTTGAATATACTTACATCTTTTTAATAAAACTTCTAATGCTCCTTTGGAATAGACAAAATTACCATTTTCAGTTTTGCATAAGACGCTCATTATCTTTCTTTCAGAATTAAATGGGATTTCCTCAACTCTTTTATAGCTAATATCCTCTGAATAAACATCTGCTTTTGCGGACATTACAAGCAAAGAAGCTTCTGTTGGAGTTCCAGTAATATGAAATATTTTATCTTCTCCAGTTCTTTCTATTTTAGAATCATTACATAAAACTGCACATTTGACAAGATCATTTAAAACTCTTTCTTTTTTTAATTCGATTTTTTTATTATTAAATAAAAAATCTCCATTCCCCTCATAGCCAGTTCCAGTTACATCAATTAATCTATTATCTTCAAATACTTTTTTTACAGTCATTTCTCCTTTTGTAATGGTTCCTGTTTTATCTGAACATATAACTGTGGTTTCGCCTAATGTTTCAATAATAGACATTCTGTTTACTATTGCATTATGTTTAGCCATTCTATAAGCGCCTGATGATAACGATGTTGTTAATACAACTGGAAAACCTTCTGGAAATGCAGAAACTGCAAGAGCAATAACTAATATCAAAGTATCTAAAAATAAATTTTCTGAAAAAGGTTTGCTAAACAAAATAGAGATTCCTGTTAATATGGAGAAAAAAATAGCAACAACAATCATAAATTTTGCTATATTGTTAACCTTGTTTTGCAAAGGCAGTTCTTTTTCAGCTGTTGAAATCATTCCTGCTATTTTTCCAAATTTTGTGTTCATTCCAGTATCAATAGCTTTTGCTATACATTTTCCATTAACAACAAAACAACCCATAAAGACCATGTTTTCATCATTATCTTCTTTACCCTTTATTGATGCTATCTTCTTTACTTCTTTTGATTCACCTGTTAAAACCGATTCATTAACATACAGATCTTTTTCCTCTAAGATAATACAATCAGCAGGAATTTTTTCACCATTTCTTAAAATAATTAAATCTCCCGGAACTATTTCCTTTGATGATATCTCTATTTCTTTGCCGTTCCTAATTACAATTGAAATGGGCATTAACATATTTTTTAAAGAATTAATGACTTTTTCAGCTCTATATTCCTGATAAAAACCAGTGATAATCACTAAGCTGATGACTGCTAAAAGAGCATAAGCAGTAATTGACTTTCCAACAAAAAAAGAGATAATTACCGCCACTACAAGTAAATATATAACAACATTATTTTTTATCTGGCGTAAAAGTATCTTTAACGGTGAAGTTAATGAGGTTTCTTTTATTTCATTATACCCATATTCTTTGAACTTTTTTTGCACTTCTTTATCTGTTAATCCTCTTTTTTCCATCTTAAAAAGTTAAGGAAAATTTGTTTTATATATCTAACGGGCTTTTCAATAAACCTTCTATAAAGCTTTATAAAACTGGAATTTGATATTAATACATGAAAAGAGTGTATAATCTTGCTTTAATGCTATTCAAAGAATCCTTCTTAATGATATTAGGGATATTTGTTGCAGGTTTTGGTCTTAAAAGTTTTTTAATTCCTAATGGTTTTATAGATGGAGGAATTACAGGTGTTTCTTTGCTTGTATCTTTCATAGCACCTATTTCAGTTTCAATATTGATATTTGCTCTTAACATACCTTTTATGATACTAGCAAGAAAACAAGTGGGAAATATCTTTGCTATAAAAACATTGATTGCAATTTCAGGTTTATCTTTATGCTTAATCTTTGTCAATTATCCTATTATAACCTCTGATAAATTATTAGTTGCAGTATTTGGGGGATTTTTAATTGGTGCAGGAACAGGACTTGCAGTAAGAGGTGGATCTGTAATCGATGGAACAGAAGTTCTTTCGATTTATCTAAATAGAAAATTTGGTCTTTCGATTGGAGAAATTATTTTTATAATAAACATAGTCATATTTTCTTTTGCAGCAGTTTTATTAAGTATTGAAGCAGCTCTTTACTCAATTTTGACTTACTTGATAGCATCAAAAACAATTGATTTCTTTGTGCAAGGAATTGAAGAGTATATTGGAATAACCATCATATCTAGTAAAAGCAAAGAAATAAGAAAAAAATTAATAGAAGAATTTAGCAAGGGAGTTACAATCTATAAGGGTAAAAGTGGATATTCTGATGAATCTGGAAAAGAAATAGAAATATTATACACTTTTGTAACAAGATTAGAGGTAACAAAAATAAAACAGGGCATAATCTCTGTTGATCCTGATGCAGTTATAATTGAACAAGGAATTAACGAAATTCGCGGAGGAATAATAAAAAAGAGACCTTTGCATAAATAGCAATAAAATTTTCATATAGCAGGTAATAGCGATACAAAAAATATTAATATTGTTTAATTCTTAGGATATATATTTATAGAAGCATAATTTTATTCTATTATGAAAGTTATAATAACTTTTTAAAATAAAAATGAAACAACAAAAAGGATTCTTCGAAATATATAAGGAATTAAAATTACAAGTGATTGATGACTTAATATATAAATTTACTAAGAAAAAGGATTACAGGAGA
>JAQTOY010000039.1 GCA_028713045.1 Candidatus Nanoarchaeia archaeon | reverse complement strand
GCCCTTCTGATGAAACTTCTAATAGATACTGTCAAGATAATGAGGTTTATCAAAATTTAACTGATTTTTACTGCCAAAATCCAGGAGCTTCTAATTCAGAATGCAACAGCAATTTAATTTCTGAACTTATTGAAAACTGCGAATATGGGTGCGAGAATGGAGAATGCTTGCCTCAGTGCCAATATGATATTGATTGTGGTTTGGACTTTTTTTCAGATAATTATTGCCTTAACAACAGTGTTTTCCATGATTTTCATGATTTTTCATGCGAAAATGAGCAATGTGAAGAAGAAATAATTCCTGAGCTTGCTGAAACTTGTGATTATTTATGCGAGAATGGAGAATGTGCGGGAGAATGTTCATTAAATTCTGATTGTGGAAATGAAAGTTATTCTGAAGAGTATTGTTATAATGGAAATGTTGTAAGAGATCACATAACTCCTCTATGTTCAGATAATCAATGCTCAAATGAAACAGAGATTATTGTTGTTGATGAATGCGCTTATGGATGTGGGAATGCACAATGCATTGAAATAATCTGCAGTTCTGATTCTGACTGCAATGATAATAACCTCTATACTTATGATGAATGTAACAATGCTGGAACTGCAAATAGCTATTGCAGCCATACTTTGGTAAATTGTGTTACAAACAATGATTGCGGACCTACAGGGTTTATTGAAAATGAATTTTGCTCTTCTGATGATGTTTATAAACTATTCCAGAATTCCACTTGTTTTAATCCTGGATTAAAAATAAGCATTTGCAATAACACTATTGAACAAAGGATTATACAGAATTGCGGAGATGATTATTGTGATGAATTTGGAGAGAATTACTGCAAGAATGGAGATGTTTATCATTCAAGAACCTGCTATAATCAAGGATGTTATGAAGGCGCTTGCACAAGCTCGAACAATGAAGAAGAAATTTTAGTTGATGAATGTGAAAATGGGTGTAGCAATGGAGAATGCTTAAATCAAAATACCCATGATGTAGCAATGATTGATTTTGCAGATTCTGTTAATGGCATAAAAATCCAGACTCTTGAAGGAGAGATTGTTAATTACACTTTAATGTGTAATCAAAAATATAAAGTGTGGATAAATGTTGAAAATAGGGGCGATTTTCCTGAAAATGTTAGTTTTAATGGAAGTATTGACGGATTATTATTTAACCATAATCCCACTAATAACCTTATCCCTGGAGATGACAGTTTGAAGTACAAGATTGTCAATGTTACTCTTGATTCAGGAATATATGATATTATTGTTAATGCAATAGTTGCAATTGACGACAATCCTCTAAATAATATTGCTGAAAGAGAAATAGAAGTTGTATGCTCTGTTTGTATTGATAATGATAATGACGGCTATGGACTAAATTGTGAAAATGGAGAGGAATGCGATGATAATGATGCAAATGTTCATCCGGGCGCTCCTGAGATATGTAATGGAATTGATGATAATTGTGATGGTATTATAGACGAAGGATGTGAATGTGTTGACGGAGATACAAAAAGATGCGGAAGTTCGGATATTGGAGAGTGTGAATATGGAATTCAAACCTGTTCGAATGGAGAATGGGGTGCCTGTATTGGAAACATAGAGCCTTCTGATGAAATCTGTGACCTAAAAGATAATGATTGTGATGGAGTGATTGATGAAAATAATGGTGATTGTGTTCAAGGAGAAATTTGCGATAATGGTGAGTGCAAAGAAATAACCTGTGATTATAATTCTGATTGTGGGATTGATGGTTATGTTGGAGATTTATTTTGCGAAGACAATGGAATTTATCAAAATTATCAAGTTTTTACCTGCAATAATCCTGGAACTTATGAAAGTTATTGCACTGATTCAATAACCGCAGAATTATTCACTCAATGCTCTGATAATCAAGTATGCTCAAATGCCCAGTGTGTTGAAATAGAATGCTCAAGAGATTCTGAATGTGATGATTATAATTATTTTACAATAGACACTTGCCATAATCCTGGAACTATTGACAGCTACTGTACAAATGAACCAATGGTTTGCAAAAAAAGCTCCGATTGCGGAAGAGATGGCTGGGTAGGAGATTTATTCTGTAGTTCAAATAATGTTTTCCAAAATTTCATAACCTATAGATGTAATAATCCTGGGACTTCGAACAGCTATTGCAGCCATAACACTAATTCAATATTAGTTGAAGAATGTGAATCAAACCAGGTTTGTGGAAATGGACAATGCTTAGGAATAACTTGTAATTTCAATTCTGATTGCGACGATAATAATCTGTATACTGTTGATGAATGTAACAATGCTGGAACTGCAAATAGCTATTGCAGCCATACTTTGGTAAATTGTGTTACAAACAATGATTGCGGACCTACAGGGTTTATTGGTTGGGAAATGTGTTCTAATGATGATGCTATTAAATACTTCCAGAATTCAACATGCATAGATCCTGGAACAAATTCAAGCCATTGCGAAATATCAATTACAGAAATATTGATAAATGATTGTGGCGAGGATTATTGTGCTAATTTTGGAGAGAATTACTGCAAAAATGGAGATGTTTATCATTCAAGAACCTGCTATGATCAAGGATGTTATGAAGGCGCTTGTTTCACTGGAACTTCTTCTGTTGAGGAAGAATTGGTAGCTGATTGTCAACATGGATGTTCTAATGGAATGTGTACCGGAGAATGTTCAGATGACAATGACTGCGGAGATGAAAGCTATTCTGATAATTATTGCAAGAATGGAAATGTTGTAAGAGATCATCTTATGCCTCAATGTACAAATTCTTTATGTTCATTAATGAATCAAACACATATAGTTGAAGAATGCGAGCATGGATGTTCTAATGGAATGTGTACCGGAGAATGTTCAGATGACAATGACTGCGGAGATGAAAGCTATTCTGATAATTATTGCGATGGAAATAATGTTAAAAGAAAACATTTTATTCCAAGATGCATCAATTCTGAATGTTCAATACAGGAGATAATTGAGACAATTCAAATCTGTTCACAATCATGCGAAAATGGAGCATGTGTTTCAGGAGTACATGATGTTGCTTTAATGGATTTTACAAATTCCGTGAATAAAATAAAATTAGAGACAATAAATGGAACAAATATTCTTGATCCAGTACCTACTTTAAGATGCGGAGACACAATAAAAGCTAAAGTAAAAGTTCTTAATAAAGGGGATTTCTCTGAGGATGTTGTTGTGAATGGAAACCTCAATGGAATCAGTTTTTCATTTATGAATATTGACGATTTAATTCCCGGGGCTTCAACTTACAGAAGTTCATTGTTTCCTTATATTAAACTTAATTTGACTGCAGGAACGTACAATCTGAATGTAAATGCAATAATTCCTACTGACAATAATCCATTGGATAACTCTGCTACACGACAGATAAGAATAGTCTGTTAATAATCTAATGTATATTTTCAGAATAATATAGAACCAAACTATAAATTTAGAATAAGTATTTCTTAGAGTAATAATATTTAAAAATGAACTTGTTATTGAAAAATAATGAAAACAGGTAGGCCTGAATATAAAGGGATGGTAAGCTTATCTCATGATAAGAATTCTATGTTTCCTAAAAATAATCTTTTTTTGGTTATAATCTTTATTTTAATAATAACCTTAAATGTTTTTTATGTTTCTGCAATTACCGGAAGCCTTGGAAATGCGAGGATGATATTGAGGGCAAATGAAGGAGACACCATTGAAAAATACATTCTTGTTAAGAACGTAAATGAAGAAGAGATTAAAATCGGATTGAGGGCTTCTGGAGATCTTGCAGAGTATATTAAATTAAAAGAGACAGAATTCAATCTAGCTCCTGGAGAGGATAAAAAAGCATACTTTACAATAAAAGTGCCTTCCAATGGAACAACTGAAAGCAGGATAGAGGTAACTTTTGCCAAGGCAGATGGAACTGGCAATGGCGTTGGATTAACTTCAACAGTTATTGTAATTGCAGAGGAAAATCCTGGAAGCAATCTTAATCTTTTGAGCAATCTGGATGCTAAAACAACTCTTATTATAATAGCACTGGTATTGATATTATTAATCTTAATCCTTATTATTTATTCAAAAAGAAAAAAAAGTGATAGAAATAAATTTAAAAAGAGCGATGAAACTAAGTGAAGATAGCAAGCTCATCTGCTAATGAGAATTTTAGATTTACTAAAAACAGAATTTTTTTAGCAATTATGTCTTTGTTTGCAATTTTATTTTTATCCAGCGGGATCCTGGCAGAAGATATTGCTTATGTTGTTAAGAGTTCATCATCCACAACTGTTGATGAAAATGCAATCAAGGTTATTCTGACTGAAATGGGTTACAGCTATAGGATAATAGATGATTCTCAGGTAGGTTCAACAGATTTTTCCCAATATAGAATGATTTTATTGGGTGATGGAATAATAGACAATGTTCCAGTCAATAGTCACAGCTCACTAATATTAAACCGGTATTATTATGATTTTTGCGGTTCAAGCAAAACAACAGAAAGCCCAAGCCAACCCTATTCTATTGATAATGGATGGGGGGATATAATTACACTTGGCGTGCCACTTAGGACTGAGAGCTATCTAAGCGGTGGAGCAAATACAATCAATTATTTAAGAGGTTTAAGTTCTGGATGTAATAAAGTCAGTTCTCTTTATTCAGACTGGACAAAATATGTCATTGTTTCTAAAGATAATCCCCGAAGAGTTTTTTTTGGAATGCCTTTAGCAAGTTATTGGACTTCTGATTCAAGACAATTATTTAAGAACTCATTAAAATGGGTCATTGGAGATGTATGCACTGATTCAGATGGAGATTATTATATAAAAGAAAGCACAGATCTCAGTTTATGTGGAGATATCTGTGGACCAAGCCATTCAGAGATTTGCGATGGAAATAATGATTGTGATGATAATTCAAACAGTAAATGGCAATATTTAGAGGGCTATGCTGATGATGATGGAGATAGTTTTGGAGCAGGAGCCTTGATTGATGTATGTTCTGGAGATTATCTTCCAATTAGTTATTCAGAGGATAATTCTGATTGTAATGATAATAATTTTAATGTTAATCCTCTTGCAAGAGAACTTGAATACAATGGAATTGATGATGATTGCAATGGGTATGATTTATTGGACGTTGATAATGACTTCTATTGCAAACTGGGGTATACTATAATTAACAAGAGTCTGCAATGCCCTCTTGAAACTGGAACTATTGGAACTGATTGCAGAGATAGTGATGCTAGTTATAATCCCGGTTCTACAGATATCAATAAAAACTGCCAGAATAAAGCACCTATTATTCAACCTATAACAAAAATAACTGCAACTGAAGGAAGTACTATTACTCTAACTGTGCATGCAACTGATTTTGAAAATAGCTCCCTAACATATTCTATAAATGACTCAATAAAGTTCTCAAAAAATGCTAATGTTTTCACATGGGCAACTGGATATCTAGATAATGGAAATTATATCTTTAAAATATCTGTAAGTGATGGAAATCTAACAACCTACATTGATGTTGAAGTTGAAGTGATAGATAGAAACCAACCTCCTTCATTCAATGAAATGACTTGTGTTGAAAATATCTTAGAGGATAGCGAGTATAGCTGTGAAATCAGCGCAGAAGATTTTGAAAATGATTCATTCAATTTCAGTGTTGTAGGAGAAAATAAATTGCATTGTAGTTTTCAGAATAATACTTTAATCTATAAACCTTATCAGGATTATTTTGGAAATGCATCATGCACAATAAAAGTGAGTGATGCTTATGGACATAATCTGCAAAGCTTGAATGTCCATGTAGAAAACGTGAATGATGCTCCTATAATTTCTGAGTATTCCCCTTCAATTGCAAGAATATTAAATAATACAAATCAGAGTTTCAGAATAACCATAAGGAATGTTGATAACGATAACATAACTGTCAGCTGGTTTTTGAACAATCAAATGGTAGGTTATGGAAACACCTATAATTTCAGTGCCGATAGAGGTAGTTATAATCTAACTGCAATTGCAAGTGATGGTGAATTTTCAACACCAAATTCATGGAATGTTTTTGTAGGGTTTATAGAAGAATTGACCTGCAATGAAGCCCATGGATTTTTGTGCGGTTCAAATGAAATCTGCACAGGAAATTTATTGGGCGTTTTGGATTCAGAAAGCTGCTGTAACCTAGCATGTTCTGAGAAACCACCTACATTCAAGGACATTAATAAAAAATGTCAAAACAAGAGCAATGAACTTCAGATAACTTTCAAGGATATTAGCCAAATGGACAAATTCACTATTGGTGAAACAATAACCAAAAAGATTGAAATAAAGAACAATGCAACAATCAATCTTGATGTTGTCCTTGAAATATATATCTATGACTTATCAAGAGACAAAATCATAAACAAACAGAAATTTTCCTTTAATATGGCTGGCAAAACCTATAAAATACAGAATTTTGAGATGAACCTTCCTTGGGATATCGATGATAAAGATAAGTTTGCGGTTTTTGTCAATGTAAAAGGAAATGGAGAGACAGATTCTTGTAACTCAGATTATATAAAAATAGATCCTGAAAGAACATTCAACAAGCTTCTTATAGAAACTGCATGGATGGATGAAGGTGAAATAAGCTGTGGTGATTCTGTTGATTTATACGCAAGGGTGAGGAACATAGGAAGTGATGAACAGACCGTTGTTTTAAAATTTACTAATTCACTTCTGAAAATAAAAGAGACAACTGATGAGTTCCTTCTGGAAGGCTATGGCAACAATGATGATTCTGAAAAGATTACATTAAATCTTAATGTTCCTGAAAATGCAAAAGCAGGCAATTATACAATAGAAATAAAGGCCTTATCAGACACTCCCGGTCTAGAAGATTCATATGATTTTGAGATTGAGCTAGGAGAATGCAAGAATGAAGAAAGTTCTAGCACAAATATGGAAGTAATAAAACTAGATAATACAAATAACTTTCAAATATTTGAAGACCCAAAGAACAAAAATTTAATATTATGGAATTCTGTAATTGTTTTTTTGGTTTTAGGTTTCCTTTTTATGGCTGTTTTACATAAGGGAATCAAAAGAAAGAAAACAAAAAAGGAAGTTGAGAGAGAAATTAATAAGATAATTAAAAGAAAGAACATCAGGAATAAGGTTAAGAAGCAAAAAAAGAAAGGAAAGAGATAAAAATTTTATTAAAATAAGACAAAAACCGTCACTTGCCGTCTATTCGCCATCAATTAAATTAATATTAATCTTTATTAAATCTTTCTTTAATACCTCTATAAATTCCTTGTTTGTATCATCAACCTTTTGCATAATTTTAAGCTCTTTTGCATTATTATTGTTTAGGCCTTCTATTTCTGATAGATTGTCTTTTATATCTGATTGAAGGTTCAAAACTTTTTTAATTTCATCCTCTTTCTGATTCTGCTTTAGATTCAAAATATTTTCCTGTTCTTTGGTTAATCTGCTTATTTTGTCTTGCATTTGTCTTAATTTATCTGATTCAATGCCTGCTTCTTTCGCAAGATTTATCAAACTATTACTGTCGGCTTCAAAGGTTTCTTTGAAATTGTCTTTATAGCATTTTAATTTATTCATCATTTTTTCATTGGAATGAAAAAAATTAGCCATTAATTTAAAATCAATCATTTCTTTTAATCTTAATAACTCTCTTTCATATTGCTGATTTTTTTCATGGATTATAATCTCTTTGTCAATCTCAGCCTTGTAAGAATCGGTTTTTTTCGTTTTTTCAATTATTTTTTCAAAAGATTCATTCTCATTTTTTAAATTTTCCACCTCACTTTCAATATTCTTTATATTATTTTCAATCTCCTTTTTTCTTTCATAGAAAGCTTTTAATTCCGCGAGTTTAGCCTCAATATTCCTAGTTAATTTTAAATGGTCAAAAAGCTCTTTATTTTCACTTAAAGTTTGATTCAGATTTTTAAAAAAAATAGAGATGGATTCTTTAACATCCCCAAGCTCCTTTCCTATTAGAAAAGTTGCTTTTTCATAATTTATAACTGATCTTTTTTCAAATTCCAAGAACCTTTTGTTTAATTCCTCAACAAATTTGTTAAGTTCATCTACTTTTATATCATTTATAATAGATGTCAATTTTTTAAGATTTGAAGTAAAATAAAAAAGGTTTTCCTTTACTACTAATTTTACTTTTTCCGGAGCCTTTTTTTGGCTCAAATCTATATTTTCTAAATTTGCGGATTTTTCCTCTAAATCCTTGATCAGAAGTTTAGTATGATCTTTAACCTGATTCAAGATTTCTTTTTCCTTTATTGATAATTCCTTTTTCTTTTCCTGAATCACTACTTCGAGTTCTTTTAACTTAACATTTTTTATTGAAACATTCTCTGCTTTTTTGCCCCTAAAAAAATCAAATAAGCCCATGAGGAGAGGATATCGGGAGAGGTTTTAAACCTTTGGAATCATTGATTTTTCAATATAATCATTTGTTCTTTCAAGTCTTTCAAAGTTGCCTTGCATACTTCACAGTATCCAAGTTCATTGATAGCTTTTGGTTTGGCCCCCGAATCCATAAAGGTTCTGTAATTAAGGGTAATCATGACCTCATTGGTTTCCCTATTGTTAAATGGGGGATCTTTCAACTTTATGCTGCAGTTTGGGCATATTCCTATCATATTCACAAGAACCTAAGGTTCTTCCAAGTAATTTCCTCAATTAGCTAGCATTAACATGCTAGTTAATCCAAGATTCTTGAATTGCCTTCTTAAATTTAATTTATTATTTATCATTTCATAACTTTGCTTTTATCTTACAGCTCTGGGTCCTATCCACATAGTACTTTTTT
>JAQTOY010000004.1 GCA_028713045.1 Candidatus Nanoarchaeia archaeon | reverse complement strand
GAGCTCTTAAGAAAAGCTGCAGAAGATTACTCTAAGAGTATTGATAGATATACACACGAACCTGGAAATACTAATGCACTTTCAAAAGCTCTGCAAAGTCTTATTGAAAACATGCAAATTATAACTGATTCGCATATTGCTGAGAGAGGTATCTGGGGTAAAGAGAATGTAGGTCCATGGAAAATTCCTGAAAAATATAAGCCAGTTGAAGAGTTTGCAAAAGAAAAGACCAGCGAAACATTAAGCAATGTAGCATTAAAAGCCTATGATAAATTTGGAGAAAAATCTCCAATAATCTCAATTGAAAACCCTCCCTATGGCCAGGCAATGTCTTCTGGAAAGGAATTAAAAAGTTTGGTTGAAACAACAAGAGGAAAATTTGCAGAAAAATTAATGAAGGAACATAACCTTTCAAGAAAGGAAGCTGAAAATGCTGCTGAAAAATTAATAGGGGCCACTTGGGACACTTCCCATATTTCAATGATAAGAAAACAGGGATTTGGTCCTGAAAAAATAACAAAAGAAACAAAAGAAATAGCTCCATTTGTAAAACATGTTCACTTTAATGATAATTTTGGAACAACACATACGGATTTGCCGCCTGGAATGGGAAGCGTTCCAGTAAAAGATGTACTTAAGGAATTAGAAAAAGGAAGTAAAAATGCAAAGAAAATTTTTGAAGGCGGACAATTTTTCCAGCATTTTCAGACCTCCCCCTTTCCTTATGTTCTAGAATCAACATCTGGAGGATTTTTTGAGGGGAGTCCTTATTTTGGACAAGTTTACGGGCTTCAAGCTCCTTATTTTTCTGAAAGAGGCGCGATGAATCCATCAATACATCATTCTTTATATGGTTCAAGATTTCAAACCTTGCCATTAGAATTAGGTGGAGAAGCTGGAGGCGGACAGAGCAGGTTTGCAGGAACCCCTAATGCTTAAGTTTATTTTAACTACTCTTAAATAATTATATAACCTTCGCAAGATTTATATACTTGTATGAATTATAATTCATATGATAAATAAATCATATAAAGATGGTGAATCTATCAACTCATTAAAAAAAGCGATGGACAAAGATCATCTTATAATACACAATCTTCTTAATAAATTTGAAAAAGAAATTTCAGAAGATTTTGAAAAATCTAAAAACACATTCAACAGATTAAGATGGATTCTAGAAAAGCATTTTTTTGTTGAGGAAAAAATAATATTCAGCGTATACTTATCTATCATTGATGAAGAAAATGAATATATCAATAAGCTGTTAATGGAACATGAAAAAATATTTCGTCTTTTAAACGAGATAGAAGAAGACTTATTAGATAATAAAAAATCAGACATATCTGAAATTAAACTATTGTTAAGAGCCCATTCAAGATTTGAAGATGATTTCTTTTATCCAAAAATAGATGAAGAGATATCTGAAAAAGAAAAATTAAAGATTCTTAATAGGATTGAAGAAGTAATTATTAAATAATTTTCTTTTCCTACTCCAAGACTTATTTTCAAATTTGGGTTTAATATAATCTTTTGCTGCGAATTTGAAAAGACAGAAAATTTTTAGGAAATTTTCTTTATCTGGCCATTTAAATAAATGTAAGGAGGCAATTAAAGATGGAAATTTGTGAAGTCGAAACAACGTGTTGTAACACATCATCAGAATTAACTACAGAAGACAGAATTAACAATCTTAGGAGATATAGAGAATCATTGGCAAATGAAGTGAGAGAAGTGGATGAAGAAATAACTGAACTTGAAAGAGAATGTTAAATTAAATCACAAAACCTTCGGTTTTATACTCCGCACTAAAGTGTGGAGTTTGTTTGAGGTTTTGTGAGACCCGGGAAAATCTACTCCATTCTAAAGAATGGAGATTTTCACGAGGGTTAATTATTTTTAAGCCAAAAATCGGAAAATAAAAATCCGATTTTTGTGCATTTTTATTTTTTAGAGAAAAGCATAAACAATTATAGGTATTTTATTTATAATAATAAAAGGAGGTATGTAAAAATGGCATTCACATTTGTAATAACTTCTGCAATTTTAGCAGTAATATTTGGAATAATAATCCTTATCTGGCCAAAATCTCTTAATTATGCTATTGCAATATGGTTATTAGTATATGGATTGTTTGAAATAATTGGCAGTTACGTATTATAATATTTATAATTAATAATGAAGAATAATATTCATATTTTAGATGCTGATGAAATTTATAAAAGATTAAAAGACTTGCCTGGTTGGAACTATAAAGACAACAAAATAATGAAAGAATTTAAATTCAAAGATTTTATGGATTCTTTAAAATTTATAGTTGGTCTGGCTTCAATATTTGAAATGAAAGATCATCACCCGAATATACATATTTTTTATTCAAAAGTTATCTTCGAATTGCAGAGGTTTGATGTTGGAGGAAAGGTTACAGATCTTGATTTTCTTATTGCATCAGAGATAGAAAAATTATATAAAGAATATAGTTCTTATTAAGAATAAAATGATAATCGATGGACATGCTCACATGATTACAGAATCAATTGCCAAAAGCATGAAGATAAGTCCTCATATTCTTAAGTATACAAATCAAGAATGGACTAAACATTCTGTTAAAGAACATGTAGAATCTTGGCTTTATGCAATGAATAAAAATGAAATAGAAAAAACCATATTCATGGCAACAGCACATTTGAATGAGGAGTTTACACAATTTATAAATTCAAGCAGCAGGTTTGTAGGATTTGCGAGAATTAATCCTCTTCTTCCAGATGCGTTAAATATACTTAAGACCGAGTATAGCAATGGAATGCGCGGAGTTAAATTATATGCAACCAATGATGGCTTTGATGTAAGCTGTGATTGTAATCCTATTTATGAATACTGTGAAAAAATGAGGCTACCGATAGTTATACATTTTGGTATGACTATTGGAGGAAAGTCCGATCTTTTTCATGGAAATCCGGTTATGCTTTCAAGAGTCTTGAGGGATTTTCCAGATATTAACTTCACAATAGCCCATTTTGGAGCAGGTTTTTTCAGGGAACTGCTCATGCTAAAATACAAGCAGGATAATTTATTTGTTGATACCTCTGGAACAAATAATTGGATTGATTATCAGGATAATGTTTTTTCATTAAAAGAAGTTTTTAAAAAAACAATTAAAGTTTTTGGTCCCAAAAACATAATATTCGGTTCAGACACTAGAATTTTTCCAGATGGATATAGAGAACATATTTTAAAAGAACAAAAAGGTATTTTGGATGAATTAATGCTATCCGAAAATGATAAAGAAGACATAATGTATAATAATGCCAAAAGAGTCTTTAATCTATAGTTAAATTCAAACAAAAAGGAGGCAAAATGAAAAGCGAAATAGTAAAACAAATCGGCGCATTATCTGCTGCTGCTTTTGGTTTGGTTGCAGCACTAGCATGGAACGGCGCAATTCAGGCAATTTTTAAAGCAGTTTTTGGAACCGCAGATTCTATTTCTGCAATGCTTATTTACGCGATTGTTATTACGATAATTGCAGTAGTTGTAACAATGCAGATTGGAAAAGTTTCCGAAAGATTGACTAAATCTAAAGAATGATAATATTCCGATTAAGGAGAATTATTTTTAACCGAATAATTTTTTGAACCAGTTTATTATTTTATTTAAAAATCCTTCATCAATGCATTTTCCAGAAACACATACATTTGATGAACATTCAAAATTATTATCACAAGTAGAATCTGAGTTTAATTGTTCAACAAAAGCCCCGTTATCTGAGCAGTATTCTCCAGATTTTCTGTATCCAAATGGATAGCATTTATTATCCAAGGGGCATGAATCCTTACAAATAATACTTTCAGAGGTTAAAACCTGCTCCGATGGTTTTATAACAACTCCTGTTTCAGAAAAAATTTCGTTTGAAGATATTTCATCACTATAGCATTCAACATTAACTGCAAAACTATTCACTCCGCATTTGCTTCCATCACTATAGCAATGATTCTGACAATCTTCTTTTGCCTTTGCAGCAAAATTCTCTGATGGATAACAAGAAACCCCATCTCCAGCTTTATTCTCATATCCATCATAGCATTGCCAATAAGCATATCTAAATCCTTTGTTATTTACTTCACCGATATCACTTTCTCCGCTTTTACATCCAGTCCAATAAATCATTTCATCAGTTCCATCCTGAGTTGTATACATATAACCCCCGCAACTAGATTTCCATGTAGTTTTTTCTCCCTTAGGGGCTGAATATGTAACCGAACAAGAAAAACCAGATTCTGCATTTGCAATGCAAAATTTAGTCCCTTCATCTTCAGGTCCAAATTGACCAGCCAAATAACATTTTTGTTCTTGTTCAGTATTTTCAAATTTACAAGTTATTTTTTCAGAAATTTGTTCTCCCTTTAGACAAGCATCTTTGTCCCCGCAGCCATTAGGACAAGTAAAAGATTCTGTTTGAATAAACCCATTTTCATCACAATAATGCTCTGTTAGTATTCCATTATAACAGGAATCTTTTCCTCCGGTCCTTATTCTTAAATCTTTACTAGGTTCACTAGAACTAGAGTAGCTTCTGAATCCAAAAGTATGAGCCCCTTCAAAATAATTTCTACCACCATCATTATCTGAACAAGTATATTTTATAATATCCTTGCTAAAACCTGCATGGCAGCTGTTTGTTTCTTGATCCCAATAATTATTAGGATTATTAAGACAAGAATTCATATCATCAGGAATTCCTGGGCAGGATTCGCATGAACATTCTCCATTAATCAATTTACAAACAGGAATGTAACCATTTTCACATTTAAATTTAGGTTTGCAAACATTAGAACATTTAAAATTATTGATATCATTCTGAATATCCTCAAATTTAGTATTTCCAGCTTTTCCAATACTCGCCCAGCAGCCATTTTCATCAATGAATATAAAAGACGGTACTGCTAAAACATTATATTTTATTGCTAAAGCATCTTTATCCAAGTCCCTAAAATCAGAGATAATATGTTTAGTTACTTCAACACATCCTGAATTTTGAATATATTTATCAATTTCAGGAGCAGTTCTATCGCAATAGGGACTATTCTCTGAACAAAAATAAATCAATTTTCCGCATTTAACTGGAGACGAAGTATTTCCTAGACAAGCTCCATCATTACAGCCAAAGGGGCATTGTTCAACATCCCATTGGTTCCAGATTACTTCATCATCAGAACATGTTGCTTCTGCAACATAACAATTGTCCCCTGAACAGCTTTGCAAAATATCATATAGAGTATCTCCTACTTTTGCATAATACTGTGCATTTGTTGACTCAAGCCTATAAACGCAGGCATCATTATAGTTTTCATTATTAAGATTATTAGTTGTTTTTCCTTTTAGATAATAATTTAGTCCATCACTGTCAACGCATTCTGCAGAAATAAATCCAATTCCAAACAATAAAAATATAAAAAATAATCCAAAGATTTTTTTATTCATGATAAAATCAAAAAAAGGTCTTTTATAAAACTTTCCATTGGTTCAAAAATAATTGAAGTTAATTAAAAATTAAGGTCTTGGAGTATATGTTGGTGAAGGATAAGGTGTTGGAGTAGATGAAGGATATGGGGTCGGCGTTGTAGAGGGATTAGTTTTTATAGGGCAGTTTCCGGTTGCAGTATCGCATCTATCAGGAAAACATTCTATTTCGGTTTCATGCAATTCAATTTTTGATTTACATTTTAGATCTTCTGAATCACAATATTTTATTGTTTCTTCTATTGTCTGAATTGAAATTGTTTCATGAGCACTATCGCATTTATATGTAGGAGGATCAAGAGTATTTTCACCGCAATCTTCTATTTTGACTTTATTTTTTATTGAATATCCCCCATAATTACAATGGCAATTTTCACAACTATAGGTTATATCATATACGTCCTCTGAAGAGGTTTCCCCGGATTCTTTATAACATTTAGTCTCTTTACAATCCGAATCTTTTTCACATCCGCCCATTATAGTCATACAGGTATTATAACTGCATCTTTGCCAAGGAAGGCAAACCTCTGAAACTTGTAAAATCTTTTTTTTACAAGTAAAATCAGTTTTATCACAATAGTTATCTTCTTTATCATGCCATACCTGATTATCACAAACAGGTATCTCCCCTATATCCTGCCCGCATCTATTACTACCAGGAATTTCTTCAATATCTGCAGGACATTCAGAATCATACAAGCATGTTCCAGGAGTACTTGATGGCGTTGGAAATGGAGTGCTAGAGGGATAAGGTGTTGGAGTAGATGAAGGATAAGGTGAAGGAGAAGTATATACAGGATTAGAAACTAAATAAGAGATACTATTCAAAAATCCGGGATTTTTATCTGTATTTTTATTTATTGGTTTTAATGATAGATTAAATATAACTATCAACAATAAAAACAAAATAATAAAACCTAAGATTTTTAATGAATTATTTTTTTTAAATTTTAGATAATTATTCTTAAATTTTTTTATTCTTTTCACCATCTTTTTAACAATAAAATCTATATTCTATTTAAATTTATTGATTTATATTAATCATTAAATAATTATTTACGTATTTTTATAAAATTAATATCTATTTAAAAAAAGTGTTATTGTGGTTTAATACCAGTATTTTATTACCAAGATTATCTATAAATCTAAAAAATTGAAATCAAATTTCTTTTTTAAATCCCTGCTTGCTGTCTAAGAACATCCACTTTGTCAGTTCGTTCCCATGTAAAATCTTCGTCATTCCTTCCAAAATGTCCATAAGATGCTGTTTTTTTGTAGATTGGCCTTCTCAAATCAAGATGTTCAATAATTGCCTTTGGACGCATATCAAAATTTCTGAATATCAGCTTCATTATTTCTTCTTCAGGAATTCTGTTTGTTCCGAAACAATTAACATTAACTGAGATTGGCTGAGAAATACCAATTGCATAGCTTAATTGTATTTCGCATTTTTCAGCAAGTTCTGCTGCTACAATGTTTTTGGCAATATATCTTGCCATGTATGAACCGCTTCTATCAACTTTTGACGGATCTTTTCCTGAAAAACATCCTCCTCCATGCCTTCCAACTCCCCCATAACTATCCACAATTATTTTTCTTCCAGTGACTCCAGTATCTCCTTCAGGCCCTCCAATAACAAATCTTCCAGTTGCATTAATATGGATCTTTGTCTTTTCATCCATCAATTTCCCGCAAATAGGTTTTATTACTTTTTCATAAATTTCTAATTTAACTTCATCTTCTGAAATTTCTTCTTTATGCTGCTGGGCAATAACAATTGCATCAATTCTTTTTGGTCTGTCATCTTCGTACTCTATTGTAACTTGTGATTTTCCATCAGGACCGAGATGTTTTATTGAATTAGTTTTCCTTACTTCTGCCAATTTTTTAGTTAGCTTATGTGCAATAATAATTGGCATAGGCATTAGCTCCGGAGTCTCATTGCAGGCATATCCATACATCATACCCTGGTCTCCTGCACCCTGTTCCTTGCCGTTTGCCTCATTGACTCCCATAGCAATATCTGAACTTTGAGAATGTATCGAAATCCATATTCCAGCATCGTCTGCATCAATCCCAAATTTTGGGTCTGTGTATCCTATTTCTTTTAACACTCTTCCAGCAACTGTCTGAACATCCAAAAAACCTCTTGTTGAAACTTCTCCTGCAATATGAACGCTTCCAGTTGTAACCAAAGTTTCAACACCAACTTTTGAAAAAGGATCCTGAACCAAAAGATTATCAAGAATCGCATCTGAAATATTGTCGCATATTTTGTCAGGATGTCCCTCAGTCACAGATTCTGATGTGATAAAATAATTTTTCATGTTCCTCTTTTTTATTCTCTATCTTAATGTCTTAAAATCTAAAATTTCTTTAAATATCTTTCTTACTACTTTTAATCGATGAATGAATTATAAATACAATTATCATTCAAAATATATATTAAGAACTATTTAACCTAACCGATATCAAAAGAATTTATTACATTCCCTAATCTCTAACGACTCGCCCATAGTTAGCATCGTACAAAAGCGTATCAGGATATCGGTCTCTTATTGTCCTGGCCATTAAAAACATCTTTCGCAAATATCTCATATTCCAAATTTCTAGACCTAACTCCGAAGAGATTTCAGGGTCTATTTTTAGCAAAGAACTTTCCGGATCCATAACAAATATTCGTTTTGCTTGAATAGCTCCACTTCCAAAACTATAAACTTTTGTTGGCCTATAATCCACACCATTCCTAGCAGCCATTTCTCGTTCATGCATTATTAAACTCAGATCCCTTACTTCTAAATCCGTATTTCTTACAAACCCCCAATAGAGTAATAATTTTTTTAAGTCTCTAGGTCTCTGCCTAAATCCAAGCTCCAATGAATATACACTCATTCAGTCAATTAAAATAAATGATTTATAAACCTATTTTTTTATAAACTTATAATGCTCCCCCTAAGCAATAAGCATTTGGGCGAATAGTTCAGCTTGGATAGAATACAGGTTTGCGGAATCTGTGACCAGGGTTCAAATCCCTGTTTGCCCGTATAAGAAATGCTTTTGCGAGTTGGATAGAATTTTTCCTTGCGGTGAGAGATATCCATTTTAGTAACTGAAAATATTTACAAAAAAATGGATTCGCGAAAAGGAAAAGACCTGAGTTCGAATCATCGTGGGGGCGTGTTACCTAAGGTTGTGCTTTCTCTTTAGATTTAATTTAGTAAAACCAAAATCTATATAAACTATAGTTATTCTATAGACTAATGGTAACAACAATTCAGCTAAATGAAAACGTGAAAAGTGCCTTAGACAGATTAAAATCTAACAAAGAAACTTATGAAGAGGTTATTTTAAGTTTAATGAAAATTGCTGAAAAATGCAAAAGAGAACAGGAACAATTATTAATTGAGGGTTGTAAAGTCATGGCAGAAGAAAGTTTGAAAATTACTAAGGAATTTGAAGCCATAGAAGATTTTAAAGACTGGGAATGTAATGACTTAGTTCCGAAAAAATATCTTAAAGATATAAAAAGAGCTAATAATGGAAATAAAACGAGGGGAAATTCTTCTAGTTGATTTTGAACCCGTTAAAGGAAGTGAGCAAGGGGGAATCAGACCTTGCCTAGTAATTCAAAATGAGATTTCTAATAGATTTTCACCAGTTACAATTGTAGCCGCAATTACTTCAAAAGTTCCTGAAAAAGAATATCCAACTAATGTTTTTATTCCTAAACAAAATTCTCATCTGGATAAAGACTCAACAATTATGTTGAATCAAATTAGAACAATAGACAAATCCAGAGTAATTAAAAAAATCAGTCCCCTGGATTTTTATACTATGAATAAAGTAGATTTAGCTATAAAAATAAGTTTGGGATTAGGATAATCCTTAATTAATTTAAGAACAGGTTAGGTGGTTTATCCAAAGAAATTAAAATGTAAAGAACTCGGCGTTAAAACGCCGAGTGTTTTCGAGTTCTTTATCACCTCGAAAATCTTTTTTCTTACTCGGGTTAAAACCCAGAGGGTGCGAAAAAAAGATTTTCTCAGTCTCAAATCAACCGAACATAATCTCTTGCAATATCTACAATTCTAGACTCAAATTCATCAGCAAGATCTGGATTTCCAGAAGCCAAAGCCCTATGTCTTTGAAATACATAACTTCCAACAATTGTTCTATCCTCTTGAGAATTTATTTCCAATTGTCTTAAATCTTGACACCATCCTAAACCTAATCTAAATGCATAATAAAAATTCCAGCCAGGAATTAGCAATTGCAAATGTCTAAGTTCCATCATAATTCTTAATGTAGAAGATTTATAAATTAATCTATAAAAAAGATTAATTTCAGATTCAAATAAAAATAATAAATAAACAAAAAAATAAAAATAAAAATTCAGTTTATTTTGCTAAAGCAGCCCAAGCTCCAAATATTATTGCAACTACTGCTCCAAGTGGAATTGCCCAAGAAGCAATGCTAGGTACATATTGGCCTATCAATGCCAAAAGACCTCCAAGAGCTGCAACCCAGCCTGTCCATTTTGCCATATTTTTTTACCTCCTTTCTTTTTTATTGTTTAATCAAATATGAGTATATCAATGAAGGGGGATATATAAATTTATTTATTTCAAAAAGGATATTTTAACGAAAGTTTTTTATTGAATTTCTGGTAAGATTTATAAAATAACCCATTTATATTATATTAATAATTTATAATGAAATTTCCATCTTGGTTAAAGGGGGGATTGGCAGGAATTTGTCTTTTGATAATCTATTTGATATATTTATTCTTCACAACAACTGCTCAAGAACCTCCAAACAAATTGATTCAAGTATTGGAGCTTGGTATCTTTCTTATAATCCCAATATTTGCCTTGGGTTCAGTTGCTGGATTGATAATCGGACTGATGTTAAAACGCAACAATAGAAAATAGAGATTACAAGACAATATTTTCAATAAAATAATGCTTATAAAGAATTATTTCTGATAAAAGTTATGAAATCAAAAAATCTGGTCCTAATCTTGATAATGAGCGTAGTTCTGCTTCTTGCGCTTTCTTTCGCAATTGCAGAAGAAAACAATACGTCATCAGATAATCCATCTAATCACACAGAATCAAATTATACCGGCAATGAAACAAACAACAATCAGACAACACCAACAATCTCTTATAAGATAAATTATGGCCGATGTGTTTCTAATCTAACAAAAGAAAAGAAAGTATGTTATAAAACTGCACAGGAAATTTATAAATTATGCAGAAAGGATATAACAAACTTGACAAGAACCTTGAATGAAACTAACCAGACAATTAATAATACTGAAATATTGGATTTGAAAAGAGACTGTAGGGCAGATTATAAATCTTCATTAGAATCCTGCAAGGAAAATTTTAAGCAGGGAAAAGAATACTGCAGACAGTTTAAATGCAAAGATAATGAAATATTCCTAAACAACAAGTGTGTAAAAAAATGCAAAAGCAATCAGATTTTTGCCAATGATATCTGCATAGAAAAATGTCATGGCAGTGAAATTCTTATAAATAATACTTGCATGAAAAAATGCAAGGACAATGAGATATTGACAACAAACAACAAATGCATAAAAAAATGCAAAGATAATGAAATTTTAGTAAATAACAAATGTGAAAAGAAATGCAATGGAAATCAGGTTTATACTGATGGCTCATGCATAAAAAAATGCAAGAGCAATGAAGTCCTGTTCAATGATACTTGCATGAAAATTAAGAATTAAGCTTTCTAGTAATAATCTTGCAAAAAGAGAAATCTATATAAAATCTTATTTAAAATAAATCATATGGATGAAGAAAAATCAAATAAAAAACAAATAAAAGAAGTTAAAGAAGAAATAAAAGAAGTAAAGGAAGAATTAAAGAAAAAAGCGCATGAAAAGGTTCTGGAAAAAGCTTCAACATTAAAAAATGAGTATAAAAAACAAGTTTCAACTGCAATAATGACTGCACTAGGTTTAGTGATTGCGTTAGTTTGGAAAGATGTTGTAAATGCCATCCTGCCATCAATAACTGCTCCGAGCTTTTTGGAAAATTATCCTCTTCTTGCAAATTTATACACTGCAAGTGCAGTTACTGCAATAGCCGTCATAGGCATAATATTTATTGCAAACTGGGCAAAATCACAACAACCAACAGATTTATAAACCACCTTCTAATTAGCTATATACATAAAAACATAATAATAACATCGATTATTAACTGTTAAAGAAAAAGCATAGCTTAACAAAGCGCGACTTTTTCTTACTCAAACCTGTACAAGGTTTTTAAACAAGACGATTAATGGATTTTATTAATTAAATAGTTTAACCTAAAATGGAAACTGAAACAATACAAGTAGCTTTAGAGCCTGAAAAAACTTCATGCTCTCACAAGTTCAAGAAACTAGGAATTTCTGAACATGTCTTAAAAGCTATTGAAGAAGAAAAATTTGAAACACCTAGTGAGATACAGGAGAAATCAATTCCTCATGTTCTTGAAGGCAAGGATGTTATAGCAAGAGCTTCAACAGGCTCTGGAAAAACTTTGGCTTTTGGCTCTGTTATTTTTCAGGATGTTAAAAAAGACTTTGGAATACAGGCCTTGATTTTAACACCAACAAGAGAATTAGCAGAACAAAACAATAAAGCCTTGAATAAGTTTTCAAAACACAAGCCTTTGAACATAATCTCTGTTTATGGCGGGGTTTCAATAAACCCTCAAATAGAAGATTTAGAAAGTGCAGAAGTTGTTGTTGGAACACCGGGAAGAATCTTAGATCATCTTCAAAGAGAGACTATTGATTTAAAACAATTGAAAATTCTTGTTTTAGATGAAGCGGACAGGATGTTAGACATGGGATTCAGGGATGATGTTGAAAAAATAATCAGCCAATGCCCTAAAAAAAGACAGACTCTTTTGTTCTCGGCAACAATGTCAGAAGATATTATAAGATTGGCTCAAAAATATATGAACAATCCTATTGAAGTTTCAGCAGAACAATACGTTGACCCTACTAAATTGACTCAAATTTACTATGATGTAGAAGATAATTTAAAATTCTCTTTATTGAATCATTTACTGACAAAAGAAGAAGCCAAATTAGTTATGGTTTTCTGCAACACAAGAAGAAACGTTGATTTTGTTGCAAACAACCTTAAAGCAAACAACTTGGATGTTTTGCCAATCCATGGCGGTTTTTCTCAGGATAAAAGAAACAAAATAATGGATAGATTCCATGCTCATACAGCTAAGATTCTCGTTTGTACAGATGTTGCTGCAAGAGGTTTGGATATCAAAGGGGTTTCTCATGTCTATAATTATGATATTCCTGCAGATCCAAAAGAATATGTTCATAGGATTGGAAGAACTGCAAGAGCAGGAGAAGAGGGAAAAGTCATAAACATTGTAACAAGCAGAGATTATGAGAATTTCAGCAACATAGTTGATAAAGGTGAAATTCAAATCAAGAACGAACAAACTCCATTTATAGAAAGAGCAAGATTAGGCTGGATGCCTGAAAGAAGAGGAAGATTCGGTGGAAGAGATAGAGGAAGCAGAGGCGGATTTGGCGGAAGAGGAAGAAGTGGAGGAGACAGAGGAAAATCAAGAAGTCCATATAGAGATTCACATTATTCATCATCAGGCAAACCTAGCAGAACAGGTTCATTTGATAATCCAAGAAGCCGTGACAGAGATACAGGCGGAAGCAGAGGAGAAACAGGCAGAAGCAGAAGCTGGAGCGGAAACAGGGATAGAGACAGAAGTCATGACAGAAGAAGCAGTGGAAGTTATGGAAGAAGCTCAAGCAGAGGAAGAAGCAGTAGCAGAAGTTTTGGTGGTGGAAGAAACAGAAGATATTAGAAAAGACAAAAGTAAAAATAATTCTCAATTAAGATTAAAGATAAAAACAATTTAAGATAATTACAAATTAAAAATAATTTCATGTTCTTTAAAGAAACAAAGAAGTGTATAAGCAATCAGGTCTAAAATCCTGCACTACTTATCATTTCTAATCTTTTTAAATATTAATAGAATTACCACTTCTCAGTTCATTAGTTTAAAAACAGAATTGTTTTTTATGAAATGTTTTTAATCAGTTATTTTTTATGCAGAATTATATATAAATCAAGATAAAGTTAAATTGATTCTATAAAAAAGGGGATTCTATGAATAAAAAAATAAAAATAAATTCTCAAAAAACACCCCCAACCTTTTTATACCTCCATTCATTATTTTATATCAATGAAAAAGAGCCTGTATAAAAGAAAAGAGATGATGAAGCATGTTGAACAGCACAACTCCGGTGCTGAATGGTTCAAAGATTTCATTCTTGGAGGACAAGACGGACTTGTGAATGTTCTAGGAATCATCCTAGGTATGGCTGTTGCAACCAATGATTCCAGGCTTGTAATCATTGCAGGTTTATCCGCTACCTTCGCTGAAAGCGTTTCAATGGGCGCAGTAGCATTCACGTCATCAAAAGCCCTTGTAGATTATTACAGATCTCAGGAACAAAAAGAAGAAATTGAAATTGAAAATGTTCCAGAAATAGAAAGAATTGAAATAAAAGATATTTATTATAAAAAAGGTTTCAGGGGAAAACTTCTTCAGGACATTGTCAATAGAATAACCTCAAATAAAAAAATGTGGAAAGATATAATGATGAAAGAGGAATTAGGACTTGCAAAGGAATTTGCGCATCCTGTAAAAAGCGCGATAATTGTTTTTCTTGCTTCTTTAATTGGTTCTTTTATTCCATTAACTTCTTTTTTCTTCCTTCCAATCAACCTGGCAGTAATCTCTTCTTTGATAATTTCTGCAATTGCTTTGTTCATAACAGGAGCAGTTGAAGGAAGATTAACCGTCGGTAATTGGGTTAAAAAAGGATTTCAATTGGCAATAATTGGAATGGCTGCGGCATTGGTAGGTTTTATAATAGGAAAATTAACCGGGTATTCTTGATAAGTTAACAAATAAATTTAAAAACAAACATATCTTTTAGATTATATACAAAAGGGTGATAAAAGTGAAAAATTCTAATAACAGTCTTAAATCTAAAAAAACAGACCTAAAAAAATATCCAACTTTATTATTAAAAAGTGAAAGGGATATTGCAATGGACTTTGCAACTAAAGTCTATAAAACCTTTGATAAGATGATTAAATCAATAGTCTTATTCGGATCTTCTGCAAAACATACCAATACTCTTGGTTCAGACATTGACCTGATAATAATAATCGACGATGCATCAATAAAATTTGATGAGACCTTGGTTCTTTGGTATCGGGAGGAGCTTGCAAAAATCCTTAGAGAGAATCCCTATCAGAAAGATTTTCATATAAATACTGTAAAATTAACTACATGGTGGAGTGATCTTTACATGGGAGATCCTACTGTAATAAATGTGATAAGATACGGAGAAACGTTAATCGATTTTGGAGGATTTTTTAATCCCTTAAAAATTCTTCTTGAACAAGGAAGAATAAAACCAACACCTGAGGCAATATACACCTGCCTTAACAGGGTTCCAGCACATATACTTCATAGCAAATCCTCTGAATTAGGCTCTATTGAAGGCTGTTTCTGGGCAATGGTTGATTCTGCGCAGGCATTGCTTATGACAATAAAAGTGCTTCCTCCAAGCACAGAACATATACCCGATATGCTTAAAGAGCATTTTGTTGATAAAAAATTGCTAAAAATGAGATATGTTGATGATTTCGTAGCTTTGCATCAGCTTCATAAAAAAGTAATGCACGGAGAAATAAGAGATATAAATGGGAACCTTATTGACATGTGGCAGGATAAAGCTGAAGAATTCTTCAACATTGCAATGAAAATTATTAAAGAAATAGTTTAATTTTTCTAGTTAACAATTTTCCAAATGGATATAGTATTTTAGTGCTGGATGAAAACTTATAACTCGCATTAAGCACACCTTGCCGATTATAAATATAAAAACAATTGCATGTGAGCAAATAGACTTTACAAGGATTAATTATTAAATAAAAAGTATGTTTGCGAATTAATTGTTAAACAAATTATTAATGTTAATAATATATAAAAGTTTTAGAGGTCAATTAAAAAGTAAAAAAGTTAGTTTGGATTTACACCAATTATATAAAAACAAAGTATTTGCATAACTTTAATTATACATTAAAAAATCATAAAAAATTAAGCCAAAGATTTATACATAGCGAATCTTCCATCTCTATGAAAAATGACTCCGCTAAAAGATAATTTTTCCATATACTTTCTGACTGATTCAGAAGGCAAATGACTGCATCTAGAAACAGCAGTTATAGCCTCAGGATCTGAAAGAGAACCCTCTCCTAAAACTGTCCGGCAGGCATAAAAAGTCCGGTCTAATAATCTCTGATTATAGTCATTATCAAATAAACCAAAACTCATTTTCAATTAATTTTGAGAAGTTTTTCTAAGATCTTCTATTTTTACAGGGAAGTAAGCATTATTCAATACTGCATCTCTTCCTATGATTGCGAATTGAGCATCTTCCATTGCTCTTACAGATCCGAATCTTCTTTGTGCATCTTTTATGCTGTATGAAGTTTCAAGGTCTTTCATTTTATCATGAATAGATTTCTGTAATTTTCTCATTTTACCAGCAAAATCCTCTTCTACATCTCTCACTTCATCATCAGTATAAGCTTTAGCTAAAGCTGCCTGATATTCAGTATCAAGATCGTTTTGTTTTCTTCTAAATTTTCTTTGAGCGCCTTCAACATCATCATTATAATCTAAAACAGTTTTTCTTGCATCTCCGAAGTTTACAGTTCCGTCTTTTGCAATTAATTCAGTTCTAACTGCACTTCCAATACCAGTTCCTAAACATGAATCAGCTATGTCCTTTAAAGTCATTCCTCCAAGCATATCTTGATACTTTGTTCCTTCAGTTGTAATCCTTCTTCCAACAGAAGTGTTTAAAGGATTGCTTCCGCTCATTACTGCATTATGAAAATCAACAAAAGCTTGAGCAAGAATAGGATTATCTGCAAGAGTAAAGTACTTCTGCGTCATTACATAGCCAGCTAATTCAGGTCTTTTATCCTGTACAAATTTTTCAGCTGCTGCACCATATATGTAAGTTTCAAGTGTTGGTGTTGCCATGTTATTATTGATTATCTAAGAATTTTATACTTTATAAATCTTTCTATTTTGTAATCATTACACAGGGGTTACAAAAACTACCCATATTCATTATCATACCAACTATAATCTTTTTTAGAATCCTTTCTCTTGGATTCTTCAGGTTTATTGTCTGATTTACCCTTACCTTCATCAAAGATATTGATAAATTTGTTTGCAGATTGATCATCTTCACCATCGAAACTATCAATTTCTTCAACCTCAATCCCTTCTTCAATTTTTCTTTCTCTTTCCAATTCTTTCTGATTTTCATGCCAAACCTCATGCTGGATTTTCTCTGATTTTTCTTTAATGTCATCTAGATTATCAAATCTAGCAATTATTGAATTCTCATCAGAAGATAAGCTTGTCTCCTCTTCTAATTCTGCGATAATCTTTATATTCTCTTTGTCTAAAATTTTTCCATCATCATATTCAACATAATTGTCAGATTCGAATTCATGGGAATCTTCATTAATGAAACTATTTTTATCTTCATTAATCTCCTCTATAGAATCGCTGTCATCTAGAGCCTGTTCTTTTTCAAACTTTAATTTCTCTAATCTTTCTCTTTCTTTTTCCAATTCCTTTAATCTTTCTCTCTCAATTCTTTCTTCTTCTTCAAATCTTTCTCTTTCTTTTCTTCTTTCCTCTTTTATTCTTTCATATTCTAACCGTTCTTGCTCTCTTTTTTCCTTCTCTTCTTTGAATTTTTCCTCTTCTCTCAACATTTCTTCTTGAAATCTCTCTTTCTTTCTCCTTTGCTCATCACTTAATCTTTCTTCTTCTCTTAATCTCTTTACTTCCAATTCTCTTAACCTTTCTCTTTCTTCCTCCTCTTCTTTTAATCTTGATTTTTCCATCCTTTCTTCCTCTTTTAATCTTTCCTCATCTTTCAACCTATCCTCTTCCAAAGTTTGTTCTTCCAGTTGTTTAATCAATATAGAAATATCATGGGCAGCATCTGCATTAACAGAAATTGAACTTATTCCATTCTTGAACAAGAATTCAGCCATTTCCTTTTTACTTCCTGCCTGTCCGCATATGCTTGTTTCAACGCCATATTTTTTACATGTTTCAATAACTTTTTTTATCTGTGAAAAAATCGCAGGATGCATCTCATTATAAAGATATTGAACATGTTCATTACCCCTATCCAAGGCCAAGGTGAATTGAGTCAAATCATTCGTCCCAAAGGAGATAAAATTTACCCCCTCTTTGCAGATATCTTCAATAATCTGTACAGAAGAAGGAGTTTCTATCATAACTCCAAATACCATGTTGTGCGTTTTATGCTTTTCAAAATGTTTTTTTGCTTCAACAACCTCTTCAATTGAAATGAGCTGAGGAACCATTACACCGAATTTTTTATGTGGATGTTTTTCAGCAACTTTAGAGATAGCCATTAACTCCGCTTCTAAAATCTTTGGATGTTTAAGTGAAAATCTTATTCCATGAAAGCCAAGCATCGGATTAAGTTCTTTCTCAGGGGCTCCTTTCAATAAATCAAATTCATCAGTTCTTATATCGCTGGTCCTTACCCAAATGGAATCAAAATGAGATGCAATTTTTTCAACACCTTTTCTTAAAAGTTCTTCATACTCCTGAAGTTTGTTTTCTTTTTCATATCCAAGAGGATGTGTTCCCGAACTGGCGATTATACCTTCTAATCTTAATAATCCAACAGAATCTGCTTCAGACTGAGCTGCTCTTTCAACAAATTCCGGCAAATCCAGGATAAGTTTTATTTTGATTTTTTCTGTTTTGACAATAGGCTTGACTTCAGCTAACTTGACTTCAGCGACTTCTCCTTCGTAAACTTTTCCATTTGAACCATCAACAGTAATCTTAACTCCATCTTGCAGAACCGCAGTCGCAGTTCCAGTTCCGATTACAGCAGGGATTCCCATTTCTCTTGAAACAATTGCAGCATGCGAAGTCAATCCTCCTTCATCTGTTACAATAGCTGCTGATTTTTGCATGCTAACAACCATGTCAGGGTTCGTCATCTCAGTCACAAGAACATCCCCTTTTCTTATTTTATCTAAGTCCTTCAAATCTTTTATTATTCTTACAACACCAACTCCAATGCCAGGACTTGCACCCTGCCCCTCTAACAAAACTTTTCCAGAAATCTCCCGTTGTACCTTCTTTTCACCAAGAGTTGTTATAGGCCTTGATTGAACAATATAAATCTTGTCTTCTTCAATTGCAAATTCAATGTCCTGTGGTTTTTTATAATGCTCTTCTAGTCTTAAAGCATAGTTAGCCAATTCTATAAGTTTCCCATTGGTGAGAACCCTTGACTTGCTCTTCTCAGGATTTAATTTAACAATCGTATTTCTTCCAGAAGAATCTCTTGTGATTGCTATTTTTTTATCCCCAATTTTTACATTTTTTATTTCCAGATCATTGGAAATTGAATAATTGTCGGGATTTATCCTTCCAGAAACAATTCCTTCTCCCAAGCCATAAACTGCTTCTATTATGATGTTCTTAGTCTGATTTGTGGGATCTTTTGAAAAGATGACTCCAGATTTTTCAGAATCAACCATTCTTTGGATGACAACCGCCAAAAGAACATTTGTCTTGTCAAAACCTTTTTTATGCCTGTAATAAATCGCCCTCGGAGTAAACAAAGAAGAAAAACATCTCTTAATATTCTCCATAAGGCTTCTGTCCCCTTTGACATTAAGAAAACTTTCCTGCTGTCCTGCAAAACTTGCATCTGCCAAATCTTCTGCTGTTGCGGAACTCCTTACAGAAACAAATACCGGTTCATAAGAATTTTTTAAAAGACTCAAAGCATCTTTAGAAATTCCAGTTTTATCTATTTTTTCAGTTCCTAAAATATGATAATTTTCAAGAACTTCTCTTTTTAAATCCTCAGGCATTTCCTGACTTTCAACCAAGGATCTTATCTCCTTAGATTTCTTATCCAATTCCGAAGTGTCCTCAGTTTCAATGCTTTCTATGATTTCCCTTATTTTTTCGTTTATCTTATTTTTTTTTAAGAAATAATCAAAGGCCTGTGCAGTTATAACAAAACCAGGTGGAACTGGAAATTTATGATTATACATTTCAGCAAGACTTGCACCCTTGCCTCCAGCAATCTTAATATCCTGGTTAGAAAGCTCAGAAAACCATTTTATATATGCATCGCTATCTTTCTTCTCACCATTTTTTTCCATCTAAGAACCAGCAACTTTTTCTATTTAAAGTTTATTATGATAAAAGAACTAAGCTTTCTTTAGGATTGTGGCAACAATCTTTGTTGCACAAGGCAGTTTTGGAGTTGTTTTCTTGCAGATAGCCCTTGCTTTTGGAATATTATTCTCTCCATTGAAATATGCAGTGAAAACAGATTTTCCTGCTTTAATTACTGCAGCCCTTCCTTCAGGACTTCCAAAACTTTTTGACATTCCTGTCTGGATTCTTTCTCCTTTGCTTCCTCCAGAATAAACTCTGTTGTTTCTTAAAATATTATGAGGATAGGCATTGCATCTGAGATAATAACTGCTATTTGGAAAATCAACTGAAAAATCCTTGTGCAAAGATTGTCTTGTAGCTTCCAAAGATAAATCTCTTATTTGGACATTTTCCAGGCTTATGATGTCAATCCTTATATTGTATTTTCCATCATTAAAACCCTTTATGTCTCCCATAAAAAATTTGACAATTTTTTGCGATGGAACCATCTTTACATAGCTCAATTGCTGAATCTTAGACCTTCGAGTATTTACAACAGGTTTTCTTTTCGAATATGCCAATGCTTTTCTTACAACTACCATTTTATCTTATTCATTTATTTTTTATCCTATTTAAAATCCATGAATGGTTCAACTAATCGGGGATTTAATTCATAAATTTCACCAGTCCCTTTATGTTCGAATAATCCTAAATCAGGCCTTGTGCTGCTTTTACCAAGATAGGATAAAGTTCCATAAGGCGTTACTAAATTTTCATAATCTTTCATTTTATTTTTCCTCCATATTTATTTAATTTAATTTTTTATTTCCACCTCAGTATTTCTTGCCTGCCCAGGCAAACCTTTTTCAAATATTGCTCTTACAAGCCCTTTGTTTCCATGTGAAGCTGAAATTTTTCCATGAATCTTCTTTCCAGCAGGCGAAGTCCAGATGACCTCTTTTCCTGCAAATTTTGCAGCTTTTTCTTTTGAATCTGCATCCACATCTAAGATGAAATGCTTTTCATGTATTCTTTTCAAACTTCTTCTAAATTGAATAACTTTTCCTTTCATGGTTGGTATATAGATAAAACTTTATGTTTTATCCAAATGAGATTTACCGATGAATTTAAATTCATCAGTCCAGTATTAATTTATTATTAATTTTAAAAGCAGTAAGAACCTTCTTACTCTTAAATTATAACATCACATTAATGCTATAAGCTTTAAATCTCTTAGAAAAATACCTTTAAAAAGCTATCGAAGAATAAAATCTAAAAAAATTCGGCAAGATTTTTAATATCTATATTAAATTACTAGGTATTTTATAATATATTTATTTTAGTCACTGTCCAATAAATAATATTTAAAAGAATGTTTAAATAAGAAGATTTTTGAAATATCTTTATGAGAAGTTTACCTTCGATATCACTTGATACCTCTTTGCATGATTCATTATACACTGAAAATAAAAAGGGATTACGAGTATTGGGCCTAGGAGATTTTGAATTAGTAGCCTATACACGTAGAGATTTAACTTCTTGTGGAAGAGAGGTACTTACGAGAAGTGTTGCTCTTGCAGAAGATGATTTAAGAGGAACTGTTTTTTTAAATCCGAATTTTTTTAGAGGTAGAAATAATCCTAGAAAACTAGAGCCAGAATCCGGCACAAAAAATTTTGCTAAAACATTTTTTCTTGCAAATGGATTAAATCATGTAGCCCTTGTTCAATATTTGCCATCTGGAGAGAGGACTTATGAACATTATCATACAACAGAGGAATCTATTGTTCAATTAGGTGGAAGTAGTTTTGTTAATTTAAGGCCTGTTGAAGAGGATACGAATTACCAGATTGTTGAACTTTCTCCCGGACAGATCTTAAGAATTCCTCCAAGAACTCTACATTATGTTCAAACTTTGGAACAAGGTTCTTTAACTTTTCCAGTAAAGCAAACCTTTCCAGGAAAAAAAGACCATCTTTATCATCCAAGAAGCCAACCAAGAATTTCACAAGAATTAACTGCTCTGCTTGATTCCCCTTCCTATCAATCTGGTGATGAAGTTGTAGCAGCATTAAAAGAATATAGCAGAGATTTAAGAACCGATTCTGAAAGAGAAAGGATGATTCGAGAAGCAGAAATTCTAGCCTCTGAAGCAACAAATCCTAATGCAAGAATTCGTTTAAGAGAATTTATTGAAGAACATTAAGATTTTGCCCATCTTTCTTCTCCAGAAGAAGCATATTCTGCGCCCTTAAAAAAGTACTTTCTTCCATCAGGAACACTAACTATATCTTTTCTTGATATCCCTCCAGCAATAGCATATTTTCTTACGGGTAATACTGGTAAGGGACCATGACCCCAGAGGGTATATTTTTCATCTTTTAATAAAACTCTTTCTTTTGGAACTTTTATCTTAAATCTAATCTCATACTTAGGGTTTCTAACCTGTTGTTTTCCACTATAGTCCTGCAATCCAGTTCCCAAAATTCTTCGGGCTTCCTTTATAGGCAAACCTTCTGGAAGAGACTCTGCAACAAAATAAGTCCATCCAGAGAGATCATTTTTCATTACATCATCTTCGCCTCTTTCAAAAGCCCGTTTTATATTAGAATAAGCAGGATTATCTGTATAATGAACAACATCTAATTCAACCATCTTGGTTTTTTTACCTTGTAATGGAACATATTCATACAAAGACTGATCTGGAAGATCAACAACAAGAGATTCATGAGTTTGTTTATCATGTTTAACATGTCTGGGAAGTTCAAAAAAAGTTTCAGCTCGTCTTCTCAATCCATCTACTCTTCTTCTTAATCTCTTTAACATTTTTTTTCTCAATCCGCTATCACCCTTTGTTTCAACTCTATGATACTCATCAACATCAGCATATAACTTTCTTTCAATATCCTCTAATCCGATAACATACGCAGGATTTGCTCTAAATTTTTGTCTCTGCTCATTTATTAGATGTTCCGCCTCTCCAACAATTTCATCAATCCCCTCGGTCCTTTCTTCAAGAGTAGCCGAATACAAAATAATCAAACCTGCAATAAAACTTAAGATTCCAAAAACTCCCAAGAGATTCAAAGCACTTAAACCAATGACTGCTCCAGTAAGGGTTTTGCTTGTGAAACTAAATCCAATTCCAACAAATAATAATACAATTCCAAGACTTCTTTTCCAATTTGTTCTTTTTGGAGTTCCTCTTTTCTTTTTCATAGATTAATTAAAAGAATTGTATATTAAAATCTTTTCGTCCAATATTAATTCGTTAATAAATGTTATACAAGTTAAGTTAAGAAGATAGCAATAAAATTTTTAATACTCGCTCAAAAATCTTGTCCTAACAACAAATTCTGCATAAACATTAATGATACTTAATTATAATAATATTTTTAAACAAATATAAATCAAAAATAATATGGCTAAAGCTTATAGAGGTTTATTGGGAAGTTTAGAGGATTATAAAGCGCATATAATTACTGGCGTAGCTTCTTTCTTAGTTGGAGGGGCAATTTTTTCCAGTTGTGGACGCCGTGATTCTGTAGAAAAAATAGATTTACCTCCTTATCCAACTTCAGTACAGATTTACAATATGAGTGATTATGGTGAAAATCCTGTTGCAAGAGCAACAATGAGCGATGGAAGGACTGAACTTTTAAGCGCAGATAATCAAGAGGGAACTTCTTTTAGAAGTGTAAGGACGTTGGAAGAATTAGATCTGCAAAATAAAAAAAATGATTGGCGTTCAAGACGAGTAGATATTGAAACAAGAATAGAATCTGAAAGAGCAAAAAGGACAAAAGAAGCACAAGCTAAACCAAAAAGTAACTGATTTCTATAAAAATGGGACTTGATGATTTTCTAATGAGAGGCATCAATGGACTAGTTTATTCTTGGAATTACTTAACTGGAGGAACTAAAACAGACTTGGCGAGGATTCTTAATGGAACTGCACCTATTTTTGAAGTAAGCGGAGGGTTTTGTATGACTCCTATTCTAGGTGCCATAATGATTGCAGTCTCTACAAAATTAACTCAAATAAACTGGAACTCTTTTAAAGATCAAGAAGCAGATGAAGGGAGAGCGAGAAATGCAAGAGCAAGAAGAAATTATGGATATGATCTTGAAAATGTTGTCTATGGTCATTTTTTTAGTTTTTGTTCTTTAAGTAATTTGTTAGCTGCCAATATGTCTCATCCATCTTCAGAAGTATATAATGCCAAGCAAGAATTAGGTTCATTAGGCAGTTATTCAGTAGCTTTTGGTAATGGTTTAAGAGCCTTATCTTTTTACATCATGCGGGCAGATGATATCCCTCCTGGAAAGAATATTCTTTCAAGAGCTTATGATTATTGCACGGGAAATTCTTTGCAAAGGCAAACTGTCGCCATTAATAGATAAAAGTATACAAAATTAAGTTATTTGTTTTAACAACAAACATTATCAAACACGCCTTACTTATTCTGAATAACATTAATAATAAATAATAATTTTGAAAGTTAATGAAACAGGCAAGAAATTTAGTTAAAATCTATATGATTCTAATTACAAGTTAATATCAAAGTATTAAAAAACATTCAGAGGTTTTTTAATGTTCGATATAAATCTAGAGATTTATATCGAAATCACCTAACTCTGCCCTCAATAAATCCATCATATGATTATCAATCTTGTATCTCTGTCCTTTATGCTCTGCAAGGGCCCTGTCTAATTCATTTAAGTCAGAACCTTCAATCTTATCTGTTATTTTCTTTACTTTATCGCCAATAACCAAAAATGCAGGTTTTGTTAAATATAATTCAGCATGCTTATCTTTGAAAGTAAGAATAATTTTTGTTTTTTCCAATAATCCAAGTTCCTTTCTTTGTGCGTATTCAATAAGATCTTCAATCAAATAAACAGAATCTTTCCTAAGGTTTTCAAACTCGTATTTTCCAGGCATTTTCTTTGTCTTTAATTCTTTTTTAAGATGCAATAATTCATTCAAAGTATGAATATATTTTGGGTTTCCCTTGCCTTTTGCAACAATCTCTTTCTCAAAATCATTTATCAATGAATTTTCTGCTTTCTCTCCAAACAAGGATTTAAGCATCTTAAAAACATTTGAATAGATTTCCTCAAAATTCTTTTTCTGGATTTCCTTTTCAATATCCTCTCTTAATTTCCTTAATCTTTCAAGGAAATCTTCTGAATCCTTCAATAATCTATCAACAGTCTTGCCATCAACTTCTTTTATCTTTCCATGTTCATATCCTTTGTAATATTTGATAACAATTTCCTCTAATATATCTGCATATTTTTTCTCAATCATCTTTTCTTTTTCAACAAAGATTCTTCTGAATTCTGCAGGAGTCTCTTTATGAGTGGTTGGAGGAAGTCCATATAGCATAAGCATTGCTTGAGCCGGAGTGAGAACCCCCCAATAAATATCTCCAATTACCATATCTAATAATCTTCTTTTTACAATTTCTTTTGTCTTGTCCCCATAACTCATGAACATATCTATTGATTCTGGAGTTGGTTTTATTTTTCCCATTTTCAATAAAAGTTTCCATGGCAAAAATCCTCCTCGGTCATATATTGGAAAACCATCTCTTAAAAAAGTATAGAAGATTGGATTTGCATCTTTTACACCTTCCCAGAATTCAGTCAGTAAATAAATATTAGGAGATAATTTGTTCTTGACGGCAGCCATTTCCTCTGCTTGCATTACATAAGAATAGATTATATTCCTTAATTTTTCCTTTAATTCCAAACGCGGCATTCTTTTTACATCCGTGTCATCAATTATTATTCCAACATCAATGTCGCTTGTCTTTGTCATGTTTCCTCTAGGCATGCTTCCCCAGACAACATAAGAATAAACATATTTCTCAAATTTTTTCAAGCAAAGAGATTTATGTATCTGAGCAACTCGGAGTCCACCTAAAACACCCTTATCAAACAAAGGAAAGCTCATTCCAATGGCTTCAACAACATCATATTTTGAATCCAGACAGATTTCCCACAAATCTTTTTCCAAAAAAAGATTCAACCAGATATTCTGCTTGTTATCTGCAATTTTTTTTACAATATCATTTCTTATTGAATTAAATTCTTTTTCCTTGTCATCAGGAAGCAGGACGAGTAGATGCATAGGCTTTCTTTTCCTCTCTTCCTCTGTCAATTCATTCTCATCATCAAAAATTACTGCAGCCTGAGGCGGAATTATTCCAATTGCACTTGTTGATTTAACTTTTTCAAGAATGTAATTTTTTAATTCCTCAATTTCCGCTCTTGATTTTTCCATTTCTTTTTCCTGTTCAGGAGTCACTCCGGGAATTTTTCCCTTGATATCGGGACTCTGATATTTCCTGTCATCAAGAGTTGCTTCAAAATTTGATTTTTCAGAAGTGTTATGTTTTTCAGTTGCCATATAAATCTTAAAAAAAGTGGCTATTTAAATGTTATCCTAAATTACCTTGGGATAGTGATAAAAATTATTCAATAAATTAGAATCACCAAATCCTTCGGATTTATAATTTACCTGTCAGAAATATTTGCATTCTCAAATGTAAACTGTAGAGTTTGTATTGGATTTGGTGAGACTGAGCTAAAAAGAGTAAGTAATCTAAACTGCATCATAAATGATGTAGTTTTCTTTTTTGCTCTGGATAAAATTTTGACTCCCCAATCAGTGACAATTTTTTTTATCCTTATCATAATATATTTTGAATTATCAATTTATTTTTAAAGGGTCTTTTTTACGTTTATTTGCTACTTAGACAAGGTGATAGGAAGCAACAAATGACTTTAAGAAAAAAATTAATAACCGGATTTGCAGGATTAGCGACAATGATTGCAGCTGATTATGCTGGTGCTCAAGAATTAGAGGTGCAGAGCTTACTTCCTGCATCACCTTTTGCAGTTACTGCTCCTATAGCAACTCTAAATCCAAGAGCTGCAACTAATAATCAATATCAGCAAGATAGAAAATATGAAGCTCAACAAATTCATAATTTAGTTGGAATGCTTAATTTTCCTCAATTTCCATTATCAACTGCATGCATCACTCAAGGAAAAAAAGGATTTCTTGGTTATAAAAAAGGCAGTCCTATTGCAAGGATTGAAGGTGCTGAATTCCTTCCAGCTTCTGGAATGGGTTTTATAGATACAAGAGACGAACTATACGCTCTTGCACGAGGAATTGCAACATGCTATCAACCAAAATTTGTTGACCCAAGTGCTTTTGATGATTTGGCTGTATTTGCAGGAGTTCCTGAAGATTTTGCAAGATGGTTGGAAAATACAAGAGATCCTAACCAACCAACTCAGCTCGATATTCTTGCTCAATTTGCAAGACAATATCAACTTTCTCTTAAAATACCTTACAAAAATTTTCCAGGAGTTGTTGCTTATCAGACTCCTGATAATCATCTACATGTGACTGGACATACTGGTTCAATTAAACAATTAAAAGAAAAAATAAGATAAAATGAACACAAGAAGACAATTTTTAGCATACGGCGCAGCAGCATTATTTGGAGTAGCAGGATTGTCAAGCGCAGGATGCGTAACTGCAAATTATAATGCTGCAAAAGTAAATGGAAGAGTTCCAAATGCAAATGTCAGAATATTAGAATCAATGGCAAATCAGCCAGCAGCACCAGTCTCTCTTGATTCAGGAGAACATCTTCCTCTGGATGAATCAAGAAGATTATATGATACTTATAATGGAAATTTAGCCCCTCAAAGAATATCTTTTGTATATCAAGAACCTGGAAATACTCAAGCAACTTTTGAAAGAACTCTTGATACAAGCGGACCTTTTAATGCAAGAGGAAATGATATCAGTTTATACGTAATGCAGCAATTAATGACTCAGGTTCCAGAAGATGCAAGAACTACAACTTATGATTTAGGAACTGCAAGCAGGGAAGATACTCTTTCACCAAGAACCCCTGGCAACAAATTATCAAGGGATGATGGATTATATCTTGTGCAGGCTTATTCAAACTCTGAAAACCGTAATTTCGTAATACGTGTAAAAGAAGCTTCTAAAGTTACAAAAAATCTTAGAAGAAAAGATGATTATTATATTGAAATAGATTTTAATCAGCCTGAATTCAGAGCAGAAAAAAGAAGAAAAGATTTAAGATATTTATTAGATACTGGTTTAGATGGGCTTTTTGCATCAACAGCTTTTTTCGCAGGACCTTATGGATATGTAACTCCTGCAGTAGCTGTTGCAGTTGATGGTGTTGATGGATTGGTTGCTTATGTAGAAGGAAAAAAAGCTCCGAAAGATGCACTATTCTCAACAGATACTACTTTAATAACTTCACTTCCAAGACATCAGGCTTTAACAACATCAGTTTTAGATAATTCAGCAAGGACTAGAAGCAGCCAACTTGCTTTTGTACCATTATTTGATGGATGCAACAGACCTAGCGGACAAGGAGTTGTTTTCTTAGATAATGCGGCTTATGGCTTTTGCGTAGGCCCTAATTTTGCAAGTTTTTGCACAAGCAAGGACAGAGGCAGCGAATTGTTGCATCTTTTAAGAGGATGGTCAAGATTTGTCCCAGTTGTTGTTAAAAAAACAACAACAAAAACATACACTTCAGGAGGAGGAAGAAACGGAGGTCCAGGTGAAGATTCTTTCAGCGGAGGAGATAGAGGAGGAGAAGGCGGAGGATTAGATAGTTTTGGAGGTGGAAGAGGAGTAGGCTCTGATTAAATTAAAATGAAACAAAAATTATTTTCAATACTTGCATTTTCAATAATATTAGCAACTTTAGTTTTACCTGCAATCTCAGCTCAGAGATATGAAGATAATTATTTTAGATATGGAACAATAAAACCAGATGGAACTTTGGTTACAACAAACACTCCAATAACAAATGTTAATGTTATAGGATTTGTCTGCTCTTCTGATAACTGCCAGACAGTTTCAGGAAGATTATGGCCAAACATACTTACATCAACCAGCGATTTTATGAGACTGGTCTATCCAACAACCCTTCAATCCCAATATGGTTATGGAGTTTATGTCTATAAAGAGGGTTATATTCCATATGAAATCGCAGCAGACTGGTGGGGAACAAATCCAAATGACCCTGTTGGTCCTTATAATGATTATTTAACTAGAAAAGAAGTCTGCACTTCAAAAGTGATGTCAATGGATTTTGATTATCTAAATAATATAATCTATGTTGACACACAAGTTAGGGCTCCTGTTTCAAGTGCAGGACCTTTGGACTATCTTCCAACAGAATTAATTACAATCTATTCTGCAAATGCACAGACAACTCTTAGAATAGAAAAAGACAATGAGACTATCTATACTGAAACAAGATCTCTGAACTTTTTGCCTTCTGAATTAAAAGATTTGACATTCTCAGTTCCAAACATAACCGAACCAGGAACTTACATAATAAAAATTTATACAACAGTAAATAATGAGCCAAAATGTCTTTCGTTTAATCAGGATTCAAAGCAGGAAATATTAATAATTCCTGAAGAACCTGAATGTGATGAAGCGTCTGATTGCGGAACAGTTCATTATTCTGATAATTACTGCGAAAATGATAATGTTTATAGAGACAAGCATCAGCCAGTATGTGATAACGGAATTTGTGGCGAAATAATAACAAAAGAACTTGTTGAAGAATGTTCAAGCACATGCACTAATGGACAATGCGATCATCAGATAGTCTGCGACACTAATTCTGATTGCGGAACAGATGGTTGCGCAGGAGATCCAAATTACTGCATTGGAGACCAAATCTTCCAGGATTTTATTTATTTTACTTGTAATAATCCAGGAACAGAACAATCCTATTGTTCAAATCAAACTAGCCCCTTCTTAATGGAAACTTGTCCAGAAGATTCTGAAACAGCAAACTATTGTGAAGGAGATAATCTTTACAAAGACTTTCATGATTTTGGTTGCGCTTTAGGTTCTTGCTTTGAGCATGTAACAAAACAGCTTGTTGAAGAATGCGCAAATGGATGTGTTAATCATGCATGCATCTCTTTATGCTCAGATAATTCTGAATGTGGAACAGACGGTTATGTTGGAGAAAGGTTCTGCAAAGCAGATGGAAATGTTTATCAAAATTATAAGACATTCACTTGCAATAATCCAGACACTTCTCAAAGCACCTGCACATTCTCAATAGAAGAAAGAAAAGTAGATGATTGTGAATATGGATGCGAAAACGGAGAATGCAATCAACCAGAATGCACTGATGATGATGAATGTCCGCAAGGAGAATTTTGTGTAGATAATATTTGTGTTCCTCCAGTTTGTTCTAATAATTCTGATTGCGGAACAGATGGTTGCGCAGGAGATCCAAATTACTGCATTGGAGACCAAATCTTCCAGGATTTTATAATATTTACTTGTCATAATCCCGGAACAAAAGAAGCTTATTGCTCCGACCATCTTTGGCCATTCCTAATGGAAACCTGCCCAGATAATTATTACTCAAATGCTTACTGTGAAAATGATAATATTTACAAAGATTTGCATAATTTCGGATGTTCTCTTGGTTCTTGTTTTGAAACAACAACCCAAGAATTATTCCAGACCTGTGCAAATGGATGCAATACAACTACAAATACCTGCAATGGTCAACAAATAACCTGCGTCCAAGATTCCAATTGTGGAACCGATAGTTATATTGGAGAAAGGTTCTGCAAAGCAGATGGAAATGTTTATCAAAAATATAAGGACTTCACCTGCAATAATCCAAATACAACTCAAAGCACTTGCACAAACAATGAAACTGATCGTTTAATCCAGAGCTGTACAAACGGATGCTCTAATGGAGTCTGCAATCAGCAAGTTTGTCAAAATGATTCAAATTGCGGAAATGCTTCCTCTGAATTCATATGCAGAAATGGCGATGTGACAGAAAAGATAACAACTCCAAAATGTGTATTTGATAATCTAACATCAACAAACAAATGCGAAAACAGGATAACTTACGAATTGGATGAAGAATGCGAACATGGATGCAAGATTGATGATGGTGAAGCAGTATGCAAATCATCAAGCGATTCTTCATCAGATAATGAAATCTGCTATGATGAAGATGGAGATGAGATTGATTGTGATACAATAAATGAACAGACACAAACAAGAAGAACAACTATGAATTATGAACCAGAAATATATTCATCAAGAACACAGACAAACCAATCATCACAAACACAAAATCTAAACAATCTAATTCAATCAAGATTGAACTGGAATATCAATTATATTCTTTATGCAATCACAGGACTAATTGCATTAATCGCAATTATTCTAATAATCATTCTTTTGACAAGAAGAAAGCCAAGAAGAAAGGCTAAATAAATTCTTTTAAAATTATTACTGGCAATCCAATAATTATTAGTAAATATATAAACCAAAAATAATTTCAAGTAAAATGAAAGAAACAACAATGCCCCGAGGAGAACCGAGATGCATGTACGATCTTTTAGATAGGTTAAAAGATTTAACGGGTGAAGAAGTTATCAAACTAAGAATATTAAGAGAGAGAAAATCTAAAGAATTCGCTGCAAAAATTCAATATTACGACGAAACAAGCAGATGTCTAAGACTAAGAGCGAATTATAGAACGTTTATTGCTTACATTAATCTAAGAGCAGATCCTGAGGGCAGATCAGGAGTTGAACAATTCCTAAATGAGTATCATCCTTACTAGATAAAATCCTCCTTGGGAAGATTTAAATATATCTGGGAATTATTTATATATAAATAAAAGAGGCACGATATGGATCCGATATTTCTAAATGAGTTATTTCTTCCAGCTTTGCTTGGAGGAGTTGGGGGACTGACAAGGGGATTCATTGGATTATTGAAAGCAATATCTCTAAGACGAAAGATTTTATGGGGTTATTATGCAATAACAGTTGTTATTGCAGTAATCATTGGAACATTTACCGGATTGATTTTTAATTTTGATTATAGATTAAGCCTGCTCGCAGGCTACGCAGGCTCAGATATCCTTGAAGGCATATATAAGTCATTCAAATCAGAAAAAGTTTACGTAAGCAAGTCAAAGAGGAAATGACCCCCTCTAAATTTAGGTAATTTTTATGCAGGACAGGATTTATGGTTAGGCAAGAGCAGATGGTTTGATTTATAATTCCTTTTTATCCCACAGATTGTCCCTCACACTAAAAAACACTCGGAAATTAATCTATTGATTAATTTATCAATAAAGGATTTTAACACTGAGAAAATCTCTCATAAGATTTTCGAGGCACAAAAAACTTCTGAAAGTTTTTTAGTGTTAATGATATCGTTTCAGGGTTCGCAAACTTTTAAATAATGAAATTCATTAATATTTATACAAAAAGAGGCAGTATGAAAACTAGAACCAAGAACAAAAACCAATGGATGAAACCAAAATGCAACATAAAAGTTTTTATTTCATGTTTTGTGATTGTTGTTGCAGTTGCATTTATCGGAAGCAGGTTTACAAAGATTGATTCCTGGTATGATTCAGTCAAACCATCAATAACCCCCCCAAATTATGTGTTTCCAATTGCGTGGACCATTCTTTTTGCATTGATTGCAGCATCAATGTATTTTGCATGGGTAAACTCAAATAGAAAATGGAAGCTCGACATCATTGTCCTTTTCACATTTAACTTTGTATTCAACATATTATGGAGCTATTTTTATTTCACAATGCATGCTCCAATGTTCGCATTCATTGATTTGATTTTTCTAATCGTCTCGATAATCCTATTGATAATTCTAACTTACAAGATAGATAAACGAGCTTCGTATTTGTTAGTGCCATATCTGCTATGGACCTGCTTCGCAGGAGTTCTTAATTATTTGACAATAATTAATTTATATTGAAGAACCCTACAAGTATCATTAGCATGTAAAATTATAATTTATGTCTTCGGAGATTTTTAGGGGCAGTTATTTTTATTACTTAGTTAGTTCTTCCACCCAAACAAAACAACCTTACTTACTCTTAAAATCCTGCATAAGCATTAACTAAATGGTTCCAGAAGATTTTTTCTTGTCAAAAATAAGTTCGCAAACTTTTAAATAAGATTATGATTTAATAGTATATAGATAATAAAAAGATTAAAACATGAAAAAGAAAACTAAACCCAAAAAATCAGAAAATAAAAAAAAGAGAATTCTAGTTGTTTTTTATTCAAGAAGCGGAAATACAAAAAATGTTGGAAATGAAATTGCTTCAATTCTTAATGCAGATATTTGCGAGATTGAAAGTCAACATTACAATGGAATTTTAGGATATATTAAAGCAGGATATCAAGCTGTTAAGAAGAAAAAACCTTTGATAAGATTCAGTAAGAATCCAGATAATTATGATACAATTATAATAGGAACCCCAAATTGGGGCAGTGCAATGGCTTCTCCAGTAAGAACCTTTATTGAGGGAAGGGAATTCATCAGCCCTGCTTATTTTTGCCTCCAAGGAGGCAGTGGTGGCGAGAAGATTCTTAAAGATTTTGAACAGCTCTGCGGAAAACCTCTAGCAACAATGATAATCAATGACCCCGAACTAAAAACCGATATTCATAAGAATAAGATAAATGAATTTTGCGAAAAGATAAAGCAAAATTAAATATTAATACAGCTTGTCATTAGTGTGATAAATGACAAAAGGGGTGAGTAGCCGGTATCAAATATGGCAATAAACAAAGAATGGCATCTGAATAACAAGATGCCAAAAAATGCAACTTTTGAAGAAAGAGTCCAATGGCATAAAGAACATAACAAGCACTGTTCATGCAGACCAGGATTTCCAAAGAAATTACTAGAAGAAATAAAAAAGAAAGGCATGAAAATAAATTAATATGACAACAATAACAATTGATTTAACAGAAGAAGAAGTCAAAATCCTAAACAAGCGAGGCAAGAAGAATTATCTTCAACTAAAACAGCAAGTTGAAGACATCGTCAGAAGATCTTGCATCAATTTCAAGAAGTCCGCATCATCGCCAAAAGCATCATGCGATGATGCATTAGTTGATATATTCTCCAGGCAGACCCGCGGGAGAAAGCGGAAGGGGTAGACGTGAAATTAATTTACTAACTTATCTAATTTTTTAAGTCCATTAGATAATTGCACACCAAAACAAAACAAACTCTTTGCTTACACATTAAATTCTGCATAACACTAATGATATTTTAGAAGCATAAACAATAATTATCTCTTAATTTCATCCCAATAGAAAATCTCGTCAATTATCTTCTCCCCTTTCTTCCTCTAGAACTTCCACCGCCACTAGTTTTTGCATTTTTCCTTCCATGATAATTATTAACTCCAATAGACAACCCCCTCAATCTATCAAGCGCCCAATTAAAAGTCCCATTATCATCTTTAACACTCATTTGATAAATATTTTCATCTGTATCAACGAATTGTTTATATGGAAAAATCGGCTGATATCCATCAACAAGTCTATCTGCCCTTAAAAAAACCATAGCAACCCCTGGCTCATCATTTACTCTCAATTCAATGGGTATTGACTTCCACTTTCCCTCACCAATTACATAACATACACTATAGCAGTCTCCATTAGCAAAAGGAAATTCTGATTGAAGTTCTTCGTACCTGAAAGTGATTCTATCCTCACCGACTCTGAAAGCTTTGCCTTTTCTGGAACCGGATCTGTCTGCAACATCATCAAGCGTTTCTATTCCTACTTTATCCAAAGCCTCAACAAAGTTTCCTGCAATTCTTCTAATATCATCAAGTGTAAATCTCATATAAAAACAATAAAATAAAGAGTTTTTAAAGAATGTTATTCTCAAAAATAACATTAAAAATCTTTTCAACCAGCTAATCTTTTAAGCTTCTGCAATTCCTCAACTACCCAATCAAATCCGGCATTTCTGTTTTCTACATTTTGATAAAGATTTCCAAAATTATCTGAAAAGGGTCTACCTGGAAAAAGATGGCCATATCCTTCAACAAGTCTTTCGGCTTTTAATATAACAATCGCGAATCCTGAATCATTGACTCTTACCTCTATAGGAATTCCAGCGCTTCCCATTACATAACTTGCGATATAACTAGTTGAAACAGGTTTTGCAAACTTATGTTCTTTTCTATCAAAAAGAACCTGCCCTACATAACCGGTTTCAAAAGTTCTTCCAACTCTTGTCCTCATATCATCAAGACTTCGGACTTCCTCTCTATCTAAAACTCCCAAAAATCTTCCGGCTGTTGTTCCAATATCTGCAAGTGTAAAAACCATAAAAAACAATAAAATAAAGAGTTTTTAAAGAATATGGTGATAAGATATCAAAAAATCGGTGCACCACCCAAGACTAAAGTCGTTGGTTTGACACAGGCGCTCGATTTTTGGATGCTCAGGAAAATCCAGCAGTCGAACTGCTGTTCTGCACCTTAAAAGGTGCAGTTTATTTTTCTGACATCATAAAAGAGAAAAATGTTTTTTAAACAACAAAGATACTCTTAAAGATAAAAAATACTCAAAATTATAATTACCCAAAACTTTTTAAACCAAAATTTCTTTTTTTAATTATTAAATCTAGGAGAATATAATGACTGAAGAAACAAGTCAAGAGACTCCTCAAGAAAAAGAAACTTCTCAAGCTGATAATGCTTCGGATGAAGAACAAAAAGAAGTTTCTGAGGAATCTACTGAAGAATCAGCAAGCCAATAAATAAACTGTAATTTTATTGGATTTTAAATTTTTTTTCAGGGTTTGGTGGGCGGGTTTTTTTGTTTTGGCTTCTTATCTAGAAATATTGGATTTTTTATGTCCGGTTTATTTAGAGACGCGGATTTTAATGGAATTGATCTTTGACTTTTTCTTTGTGTTATAAAAACCAAAAAAGAAGTTGCAATAATACTTAAAAGAATTACTGAAAAGACTAGGCTAAGTATGTCTGAAGCACCAGGAATTTTATTTTGAATGGCTAATTCTGCCAAAACAGCAGCGGCAAGCCCTTTAGGCACCATTACTTTTAAGATGCTCTTTGTGTTATTATCGATAGGTTCTTTAAAAAAAGAAATTTTAACAGCGGGAATTCTTATTAAAAATATTCCAATCGTTATCAAAGCTCCGAAAATAAAAATTATTGGTTTTGAAAAATCAAATAAGATTCCAAGATAAACAAAAAAGAAAACTTTCACAAAAAAAGATATTTCAGAATAAAAACTTTTTGCTTTGTCTGAAAGAACATTTTGTTCTAAAAATCCATTATGTAATGGAGAATCTTTTCTTGATATCCAAGAATAAAACCTCAGGATTGGTTTGGAATTTCCAAGAATCAAACCAAAAGACAGGGCTGCAATTGCCCCGCTTGCACCAACAAAAGAACTTTCAACAACCGTATAGATGAGTAAAACAAATGCTATTGTAACTAGATGAGTTTCCATTAGAATCATTGATTTTGACAATAAAAATATCCATATCATTGCTCCTATCACCCCTACGACTATTGCAAGGAAAAAAGAAGACAATATTGACCTTATAATTCCTGAAGCAGAAAAATCCCCCCCTAGAATAATAGCAAACATTGTTATTGCACCAACAATGCATAACACATCTGTTATTGCAGATTCTAAGGTAAGAATATAACCGTATTTCTTATCAATAGGAAGATTATTAACAAAAGGAATGACAACAGCAGAAGAAGTCCCTCCAAGTATGATTCCTATAAGGACTGACAAATCCCAAGGATATCTCAAAAGTAAGACACATATTAAGGAAGTTACTAAGATTGTAAAAAAGAAACTTGTTAAAGTAAGCATCATTGCCCCTTTTAAAGATCTGAATAGATTTTTAAAATCTATATTCAAAGCCCCTTGAAACAATAAAAAAAGAAGAGTAAAAGTTGTAAAAAGATTGGAGCCAAAACCAAAATCAGTTTTATCAACTAAATGAAAAATAGGCCCTATGCATATTCCAATAAGTATAAGAAAAATAACATCTGGAATTCTAGTTTTTTTAAATAACAATTCAGCTAAAAATCCAATAAGAATTATTCCGGCTATGACTGCGAACGCTGTAATCACCTCTTGAACCATATCAAATAAAGAAAAATAAGATTTAAAAAGTTTTTCAAAAATTATTAAAATCTTTATTTTTAAAACCAGAGATATTTCAAATGTGTAGCATTATCCTAATCTTTAGATTTTTACCCTTCTCTCTTCACGAATCAAGGATATAATTTATATTTATAAAAAATATGGACTTGAAGTCCATTTAAGAAGTAAAAAAAATAATTAATCTAAGTCAGAGTTGCACATTCCCTTGGACATTTTTCCCATGCCCATGCCTTTTCCATTACCTTGTGCTTTTCCATCTATCCCTAAATTTTCTTTTAATTCCTGTACTTTTGAAAAATCTCCTGACTCCTTTGCATCTTTCATTGCTTCTCTTAATTCAGACATTTTTGCATGGTTTTCAACAATCTCATTAAAATTCTCCTGAGTTATCTGAGACTGCATTCTTGCAATTTCCTGTTCCATCAACGTTTTCCATGCCGAATAATCCTTTGTTTCTATGGCATTTTCCATTGCCTGTCTTTGCTCCTGCATCAAATTTTTTTCATCATCTGATAACTGAGAGTTCATAAAACCATACCCAGGTCCAAAAGCGGAAATAAAGCCAACTCCAAGAATTGTGGCCAGAGATAAAGCTATTAGTCCGTAAATATATTTTTGTTCCATTTTTATACCTCCTTTCAAAATTTTATTTTTCATAATTAAAATAAAAAAGAACAGTTTTTAAAGGAAATGGATTTAAAATCCATAGAGAATATAAGGCAAAAACCCTCTCAGATATAAAATGCCGCCAATGAATGGAAACACCATATCAGGAGAATTTTTTTTAAGAAATTTTAATAATTTAGGATTTGGAGCAGAAATAATTTATTCTTTTGTTATAATTATCTGCAGTTTAATGATTTATTTTGGGACAAAAGAACTTTATGAATTAAGAAATTATAAGGGGATAAAATATTTCAGAGAAGCATTTTTATTTTTTGCAATAGCTTATTTTTTTAGATCCTTTATAAAATTTGTAGTTAATTATTTTAATGTTAGTGCAATTTTGGACATTTCCCAAAGAGAGTTTGGTTTTGCATTTGGACAAATAACTCTCCTGATATTTGTATATTTTAGTTCAATGGCCATATTTTATTTGCTTTATAGTGTAATGTATAAAAAATGGGAGGGAAATTCTAAGGTAATCTACCTATTTCATATGATTGCATTAATAATCGCTATCATTAGCATATTGTTTCCAAATCCCCTAATTCATCTTTCAATCAATCTAATTTTTTTGATTATTTTTAGTATAATTGCCTATGTTTCACATAAACATTCGTTAAACAAAAAAGGTGGCCTTTACATAGTTTACATTCTATTGCTAGTTTTTTGGATATTAAATATCATAGATATCCTCATACCAAAGTTTCTTCAAACTTATCAATTAGCAATTTATCTTTCTTCAACTGGAATTTTCTTATACATCCTTTATAAGGTATTAAAAAGGGCAGGTAATTGAAATGAAAAGAGGAAAATTAGAGATAATCAAGGACTTGCTAAAAACCATTCAAGAAAACAACAATTCAATAAAAGCCACTCCATTACTAAGAAAGTCCAATCTTTCAACTTCAAGATTTAAGGAATATTTTTCTGAACTTGAAAAAAAAGGTTTTGTTAAAGAAATAAATCACAATGGAGAAAAATTTCTTTCATTAAATGAGAAGGGATTTAAATTTCTAGAAAAATACCGGACAATAATAGACTTCATTGATGAGTTTGAATTATAAAAAGTTTCCTCACTCTTCTTTCTCCCTCTGATAACAGACCGAGCTTCCATCTTTAAAATCAATCTTCATTATTATGGAAACAGTTTCGGGGCAGTGAAAAACAGCATTTCCAAACTTGGAAATTAGTTCCCTGTCTAGATTCATGACAACTTCTTCTTGCTTAGAATTAATATGATTTTCCATGTATCACCTCTATCCAAATTTTTCAAAGTGGAGTTAAAAATTAATTAAAATTTAGTTTATATACAATGCTGTAAAATGAAATAATCAATAAGAAATAATTTTATTTAAATACCAATGAACTTTGAAGTGGTGTCATAAAACTTTATAGTGATAAATGCTTTTTTGACTTTGCTTTTCCCTTACCCATTTTCTTCCAGATAGAAAAGATTAGATAAAAAATTACTGCCAATAAAACAAAACTTAACATGACCCTTACTACTAAATCAGATTTTAATTTTTCCTCAACAGTTGGTTGGGGAATTTCAACCTCATTATTCTCCCGAACAAGTTCAATAATTTCATCAG
>JAQTOY010000038.1 GCA_028713045.1 Candidatus Nanoarchaeia archaeon | reverse complement strand
ATTTGAAAGATTAGTATCAAAATTTTCTGCTGACATTTCAAGAGATTTTGGCTCTCCTGGAAGGTTCATGTAAAGAAAATAAATTGCGGCAATGAAAATGCCGATGCTCATAATAAGAAGTATTATCAGAGATATACCCCAGAAACCCATTCCCCTTTTGCCACTCTTTTTATATTTCATTCATTTATTAAATTATAAGAATATTTAAACTTATTTTAATAAACTAAAAAAATTATCGAGTTTTTAGAAAAATACGGGGTTTATTTCTTGCTATTTTTATTTTTTGTGTCTTTACAACTTGGGCATCGGACTCCCCATTCAACCATGTTATACTGTTTAAAACAGACAGGGCATTGTGCAAAGATAGGTTTTGAAAATTTTAGTTTCATATTGGCTCTGGTTTAAGTTTAGTTATATCAGAACTCTTTCCCTTTTGGGTCTATAAATACATGTTTTTGAAGGTTTTAAACCTTGTGGTTTGAATGATTTAATTGCAAGAATTAAATATTATAATTTAAAACAATTAATTTTTTAAATAGATTTATTATAGGTTTAAAATGCCACTTTATGAATATCATTGTGAAAAATGTGATAGAACTTATGAAGAAATTAAACCAGCAGGTACAGATAGAACTGAATGTCCTGACTGCAAGGGTTTGGCAAAGAGAGTTCTGAGTGTTTCTGCAAAAGGATCAAATAGCAAGGGCAGTAGTTCAGGTTCATCATCAGGTTATTGCCCCTTGTGTGCTTTAGGTGCATTAAGTTATTTACTATCATCTTTAGAGTCTGAAATGGCAGAATCATCATCTAGTAGAAGGAGACCTTCAGATTTTTCTAACAATTAATTCATCTATTTTTCTTAATGTAAAACTTTAAAAATGTTGTTTGCACTAATTTTATAGTGTATATGAATAGCAAGTTCAATTAGGGTATAATTGAATAGAAAGCCCGCGTAGTTTAGTGGTAAAATACATCCCTGTCACGGATGAGTCCCGAGTTCAATTCTCGGCGCGGGCGTGAAATGGGCTGTAAGCCCATATTTATGCACCGATAATAGATCAAGTTTTTTGATATTGTTATGTTCAATTTGAGCATTTTCAATTTAGTAATTTGCGATTAAATAAGAATTGGAAATGCAAATAGGCGCGGGCGTTGAGGGATTTCTATAGTAAATATTTGAAAAAATTGAGCGCCCGCGTTTTTTAATTAAATATATAAATCTATAGTTTTTTAGTTTATTATGAAAAAAAGAAGGTTGGTTGAAAGGTTTTTTATGATTGGGATTTTGTTTATTTTATTATTGAATCTATCTTCTTTCTATGCACAGGAACTAAAAGTTACTTCCGAACATCCTTTTCTAATAAATGGAAAATGGATTCCGGCCTCACAACTTCATGTTGGAGATTTATTAACAACTGCCGAAGGAAAAACTTCAAAAATTATGTCCATTAAAAAAATTGTTTCTACTGAAGCAATACCGGTTTATAATTTAGAGGCAGATATTTATCATAATTTTATTGTTAATGGAGATGTAGTGGTACATAATAGTAATAACCCCCGAAATAATTTTCGATGCTATCAGTGCGAAGCACAATGTCCTTTTGGTAATGTTCAAGATGGCCGATGTGGGGGATTACCTACATTAGAGAGAAAGAATAAATTATCAGGATATACTACTTCAAGAAAACTTCCCGGTAGAAGTGCTATACCTCAGTGGGAATATGCGCAATATGGTTCAGATGGTAGATTAATGGAAGACTTCCCTATTTATGACCCACCTACTCGAGTAAAAAATGAATTAAGAAAATCTCAATTTCCTCCAGAACTCTGGAGTCAAAATAGGCCGGCATCAGAAGTACTTTATTATGCCGAGGTTGTTATGTCCAGGGCTCGAGGAATTAGAACAGATACAAGTGATGCTGAATTATTCCAATTAACTAGTGATCAAAAAATTACATTACTAAATCTTAAAAATGCAAAGACTATTGAAGATGTTACAGCTATTCTTAAAGAGGCTAGAGCAAAGGGGACTGACGCAATGATATCTCCTGAAGATATGGATTTATTAACAAGATCTGGATTATTAAGAGGTCCTTTATATGAAAAATCAACTACAGACCTTGGAAATCTTGAGATAGCAGATGAATTTCCCTCCGATATTATCCCCAAAAACGAGGAGGATATCTGGTATGAGAGCCCTATTAATCATCAGAAAGAAATCGTACAGTTACCATCAAGAAAATTAACTCCAGATAATATCAAATATAAAACTATGCAAGGTTTGGAATATCCCCCATGCATGATGTCAGGACTTACAGAGTCTGAATATTTAGCTTATGTAGATATTATGTTAGAAAGATTTAATATGCAAGAAAGATTTGGTATAACTCTTTCAGATAAGCAAAGATTAACTATTTTAAGATTAAAGTATGCAAGAACTCCTGAAGAATATTCAGATATATTAAATAATAAAAATTTTGCTAATCCTGGAGGAGAATCTCTTCCTAAAGAAGTTCTAGATGTATTAGAAAAAAAAGGATTTATCGGAGATAAAAGTAAACAGGGCCCATTAAAGTATCCCTCAGGTCTGAATGAAGAAGTAAGATGTATTGCTGATAGTATTCGTGCGTTTGATGATATGGATATGGAGAATTCTGAAGATCTTTTAATATTGATAAAAAATGAGAATCAAAAAATGCTAGCTGACCCTCATTATATGCCAGATTCTAGATATGAACCAGCAATAGAACAATATATGGAAAGAAATAAAGGATTAGCTACAAAAGCATATAGAAACTTTTATAGGAATGTTCCATTCTATGAACTTGGAATAGCAGAAGAAGGTGCGGAAGGATTTCAAAGGGTCTATGATATATTTTTACGTAATGAATTTGAAAATGCTTTGAGAGATTTGGGTACTGATCCGTACGATATAGTCGGAAAAGTTTATTATAATATAAAAATTAGAGTAGGTAATTATTTACAAGATAATTTTAAAAAAGTATACGGTTTCCCTATGCCGCATAAATTTTCAAAAATTGTTAGAGATATAGATCTGATAAGATTTACTTATGGTCAAGGACTTTCAGATGCGGAAATTATAAAATTGTTAAGAGCATCAGGAGATCCTTTTTATAGTCCTGAAATGATGAGCGATTTGGTTATTTCGAGAAGAGTATGTTCTTATAGAAAATGGGCCGAGATTGAAAGAGGTCGTAAAAGTGTAAGATTAAGTGATTTAGAAGGTAATAGGGATATTCCTATTGATTTTAAAGATAATACTACACCTGATCCTAGTGATGCAGCTGCAAAAAATGAATATTTAAAAGCCTTAGATGATGCACTCGCAGGAGATCTTTTAACTGATAGTGAAAAACAACTTATTAGACAAATTTATTACCAGGGTTCAACTGTTGAAGAAGTAGCAGATTCATTAAATGAAGATCCTGAAGCATTACAAGGTAAGCTGGGTGACATTCTATCTAAACTTAAAAATGCGCTAGGTGGAAATTGTCCTACTAGTCCTTAATAATTTTTTAGACTGAAAAAATTCAGTCAATAACTCTGTCCTGTTTTAACTCACAGATACATTGCCTGAATTTTTAGGGTGTTAACTACTCAATATGCTCGGGATTTTAATCCGGAGTAGTTAACACTGAGAAAAACTCTATAATCCTGTTAATTTTGCGCTTAAATCCCAAAGCTTTTGTGCGACCTCTAGGTCATATGAAACTGGGCTAGATTCAATGGGATTATTCTGATAAAAATATTTGCCAGTTATATTTTGCATATCTTTTGAGCAAGCCAACCATACTGTTGTTCTTGCGCCTTCTTCTGGAGTTAGTATAAGAGATTTTGGGATTGTAGAGATATATTTTGCAAATAACTTGCTTCCTTGTCCAAGTTTTGTATTAGGGACAATTCCTGGATGAACACAATTTACACTAATATTTTTATGATTTTTTAATCTTCTTGCTAATTCATAGGTAAATAGGATATTGGCTAATTTTGATTGAGCATAAGCTTTAAACGAACTATACTCATTTTTTAAATTTATATTCTCAAAATTAATTTTTCCTGATTTTGAGGCTTCTGATGCAACGTTGATTATCCTTGCTTCTTTCGATTCCTTTAGATTATTAAGGAGCAAATTTGTTAATAAAAAAGGAGCCAGATGATTTGTTGCAAGGGTAGTTTCTATTCCTTCAGGGGTTTCTACATATCCATAACTCATGCAACCTGCATTATTTATCAGGACATCTATTTTGTTATATTTCTCTTTTATTTTTTTTGCTAATTCTCTTACCTGTTTTTGGGAAGATAAATCCGTAATCATAAGTTCAATGTTTGGATTCTTAGTCTTACTAATAATTTGATTTAATGCTTCTTGAGGTTTATCCTTAATTCTGCACACAATTATTAAAGTTGCGCTTTTATTCGCAAGCTCTGTTGCTATTATTTTACCCATTCCAGAATTAGCACCTGTAACAACGCATACTTTTCCGGACATTTCTTCATTTATCATGAATAAGATGCTAGTTCAGAGTTTAAAGGTTTATTCTTTATTAAAAAATAGTTTTAATATGCGTTGAATTGGATAAAATGTTCTGACTTCTGTCCGGATGCAACAACACAAGATTTCTAAAAATTAAAACGGAACTTCATCTACAACGCATGGATCTGTATCCTTGCCTTGGGATCTAGAAGGTTTTGGAAATAAGTCTCTGAATGATGAATATTCATATAAAGTTCCGCTTTTAGGTTTCAAAGATTCTGCAAGTACTGCATAAGCTTCAGCTCTAGCATCTCCTCTTGCTTTTGAAAGAGCATAAGCTCCTGTAAAATTGCCTTGTGAAACTGCTGATTCTACTAAACTAGCGGGTAATAAATTTTCAATATCCTCTAGTTCCGAGTCCTTTGCCAATAAGATTGCAAGATCATAATCTCCATGTCTTGAAAAATTACCGACTAATCTTCTTACAACACCAACATATCTTGGGTCTGTTCTATGTCCTTCTGCAAGATTAAGAGCTTCTAATATTTCTGTTGCTCTTCTTCTTATTCCATGCCAATCTACATAATCCGTAGAAAAAGGTTCAAATCTTTTAGATTGTACATATTCTTTATCAACTGCTAATAACCTTAATCTTGATTTTTCAACATTATCTGTTGATAATCCCGCAGCAGCACTAAAACATTCTGCTTGTTCATAAAGTTGTATTGCTCTTACAGTATCGCCTAAACCTTTTTGTAATCTTGCTGCAAAAGGTGTTTGACTTTCTTTGATTAATTCCGCAGTTAACCATTCTCCAAGATTTCTTTTTTTTGCAACTCTTAAAGATGCATCTGGATCATGTGTCCAGGAAATTTGTCTTAAATAAACTTTGGCTTGTTCATCATCTAGATGTTGGAAAAGATTATCATCAACAAATGCTCGAACACTATTTCTATATTCATGATTGCCATGTCCACTATAACCATAACGATCATAATGAGCAAGCCTGGCAGATGTTTCAAATGCCTGGCCCCATAATTTTAAACCTGTTGCAACATGCAATGCAGAAACAGAATCATTATAGGCTTTGCAGACTTCTAGGAATCTTGTTTGATGAGGGGTTCTTTCATCATCAGGCAGCATTTTTAATAATTCAATTAATTCTCTATCTTCATCGCGGACACGGCTTAAATCTTTTACTCTTGCTGCATATTCATTTCGATGTTCATCGCGTGGGTCTTTAGGCTTGCATTCGTCATATCTTTCACGACCGTATCTATATTTTTCAGCATAGGCATATTCTTGTTTTTCTCTTTCTGAAAATCTTGCTTCGCGTTCATCAATTAAGGTTTTTACACCTTCTTCAAGAATTTGTTTTTGTCTTGGTTTTCCTAATTCATATTGTTGTGCAAGTTGTAAAGCAATTGAAATTCTTCTATGCCTATCGTGATTTCTCAAATCCCGATTTTTTCCATTTACCAATGATTCTACATGCGCTGCTTGAACATGAGATTCTAAAGATTTTTTTTCTTTTTTTCTTGCGGCTGCTAAGGCATATGCAAAACCTGTTTGATGAGTTTCAGCTAATTGCAAAACTTGTTCAGGTTGAAGATGAGTAGTTGCTATTTGAAATGCTTCAGTATCTTGCCCGGCTGTCAATAATAAATCTGCTGCTTCATACAATCTTCCAGAAGCAAGTAAATATTCTCTTGCAATATGAACTTGTAATTGATTGAACCAATTATTAGGTTCATGATCATATTGCTGATATTTCCAACGTTCTTTATTTGCTCCGGGCAATTCGGATATTCTTTTTAATCTGTCATCTCCTCTTGCTTGCGATGCTTCTATTACTCTTTCATAAAGTTGGTCTGCTAAACCAAATTTTGTTGCAGCCCTTACCCCTAACCCCATTTCTTGGTTTCTAAATGCTAGTTCAAGCAAATGAGGTGCTGTATCTGCAAATCTAGTATCTCCCTGCCATCTGCATACAGAATATAGCGGTAATGTGGGTTTTTGTTCTGCGCCTCTTGGTTTTAAAAGATCAAATAATGCTTTTGCTTTTTGTTCTGGTTTTTCAACTTTTTCTAAAGCTTGTAAAATAGTATCTGCAGGATTTGGCTGAGCCATAATATATTCTATTTAATTTAAGAATTATATAAATTTATATTATTACTGAATGGGGATGATTACTTGCTATCTGAAATAAAGTATATTATCTACTAGATAATAATTTATAAAAGTTAAAAATTATTTAAATTTATGGACGAAGATGATGCAATTACAAAAGTATTATCAGAAGGTACTAACTTGTCCTTGGGAATAGTTTTTCATTCTTTGTTAGCTCAAATGCCTCCTATTGGTTATTCAGTTAGATTTGCACCTTCTAATTAAAAATCCAGAATCAAAATATAAATTTAATGTTTAGATTTAAGTACAGATTTATATTCTGTACTGGCTCTATTTTTAGGTTGTAGTTGAAATCTTACTATTGGAGCCGGAGAAAGTTTTAAAAGATCTCGGACCCTTTGATATTTTAAGTCTTCTGTTTTTTCTGGCTGAAGTATGTAATTCATGGTTTTAGTCATGGTCGGACCATTTTGCTCTAATTCAAGTTCAACTGCTTTAACTCGTCTATCTAAGTCTGGTGCATCTGTGTGAAGTCTTATTCCATTTGGATATAAATGCTGTGCTCCGGCAGTTCCTCTTGATACTTGATTATATTGTTCATCAACCCAAAATCCTTTAGGATAATCATACATAAATCTTATTGGTATCAATTCATTAGTTCCTACATGAAAATATTTGGTTGCGGAGTTTTCAGGCTGATTATTTCTAGGAATCGTATCTATTGTATCTTGACCAAGAGAGACTAAGGTTGATAATCCTAATGTTAAACTGCATAAAATCTTAGCTAATTTCATAAAAAAAAGGTGTTTAATGGGTTTAAAAATGTTATGTGGAGACTTGCTTTTCAATGGACATAGTATTTAAAAAGAAGCTTTTAATTTATTTTTAGGAGAGGTTTATGCCTCAAGAGAATTCTTGGGAAAGACAATATGAATAGACAAAAATTAGATCAGATTGTAAGACAATATGTTGCAGAAGCTCGAAAGGACTTAAAAAATCCCCCTAGAAGGAAATTTCGTCATGTTATACATAGAATTAGTCCAGAACTTTTGGGATTAAACAATGGCAGAGGAAGAAATTTGGGGTTAGTTAATAAGTTATTAGAACATAATCCTGCCCAAGTAATCCAAGAAGCTAGACAGCAGGAATCCTCTTATGAGTCTGGATTATTGATGGGATATTTGTTTTCAGATTATGAAGTTTCTGATAGAGAAATTCAACAAAGAGGTTCTGATGATTTTTCAAGAGGTTTAACCAAAGGTCAGGTTTATAAAGCTAAAGTTTTAGCTGCCAAACAAAGAAGACAAGTTGATAGGAGCATAGTTACTCTTGTTGCGGGTTGGTCAGTTTATGCATATCATGGGGTTTATCTATTAAAGCCCGGAGTTTCAGAATTGGCTAATAAAATTAGAGAATATAGCCATTACGGAGTTTATGCTGGATTATTGTATGGAATAATTCCCATGATACTCAATGGATTATATCATAATGATTTAAATCCAAGCAAAAAACTCGTAACTTCTGGGCAATTTGCAATGCACAGAAATCCTTTTTATTTTGGATTATTGTTAACAGGAGCATCTGCAGCTACAGAGGTTTTAGGAATTAATTTATTGTCAGAAAATCCTTCTTGGTTGGCAGTAGGATTGACTTCAGTTGGATTGGGATGGTTGTATCACTCATTTTATAAATATGCTGTCGCAGATGAAAAGATTTTAGAAAAACAGTTTGGCCAAGAATATAGAGATTATAAAAATAAAACTCCGCGATTTTTTCCAAATCCTTTGAATCTTTTTAGAAGGAGATAATTCAAAAGGTTTAAAAATAAAGATTATACAATTTTATCATGACAGACGTTACAGATTATTTAAGGGCCTTAACGGGAATTGAACCAAAAGCCAGAGTTAGGGCTCTGGATAGAAAGGTAAAAACTCCGAGTTATAGTTCATTTTCAGCTTTACTGGAAATAACTGAAGATTGTTTGGCTCAGGTTACAAATCCAAATACTCCTGAACAAAGGAGACAGAGGTTCTATGAAATCCTTGCAGGAACTTATTTTAGGAGATGTTCTTCGTTAGGCATTTCTGATTTAAGCGCCCTTGAATCTTTAGAAGAGATTTCTGCTAAAACCGGCACATTAGAATATTGTGATAGATTTCGAAGCAAGAGAGCAGAAGAATCTGAAAGATTAAGAGTTTCGAGGAATTAAAGGAAAAATCAAAAACTCCTCAGTGATTAATCTTTATAAACATTCAATCATTAAGGATATAATGAA
>JAQTOY010000037.1 GCA_028713045.1 Candidatus Nanoarchaeia archaeon | reverse complement strand
GGAGAACAATGTGAAGATGGAAACAATGTTAATATCGATGGATGTGTAAATAGTAATCCTGCTGCTTGTGGAGATGGAAATGTATGGGCTGGTCATGAAGCATGTGACGATGGAAACAATGTTAATACCGATGGATGTGTAAATTGTAATCCTGCTGCTTGTGGAGATGGAAATGTATGGGCTGGTCATGAAGCATGTGACGATGGAAACAATGTCGATGGTGATGGATGCAGCCATGGTTGCGAGATTGAAATTCCTCCGGGATGTGGAGATGGTACTAAAGACGCAGGAGAACAATGTGACGATGGAAATAATATTAATGGTGATGGATGTTCTGCTGGCTGCACAAATGAAGTAGATCTTTGTGCAGGAAATACTTGCAATGATGGTTTGGTCTGTAATGGAATTGAAACTTGTAATCCGGTGAATGGAGCATGTGTTCCAGGAGCTCCTTTAAATTGTCCTGATGATGGAAATGTCTGTACTGGAACAGAATTCTGTAATAACAACAACAACAAAGGATGTGATACTAAAGATGTTCCTGCAGACTGTTGTGATAGTGATGAAGATTGTAATGATGAAGATGTTTGTACTACAGATACTTGTAATAAAGAGAATGGTAAGTGCAAAAATGATCCTATAACTGGATGTTGCAAAGATGATTCGGAATGTTCTTTGGAAACTTTGTTTGAACAAGGATGTATGGAGGCCTCTTGCGACTTAAATACAAATACATGCGATAAAATAAAAAAGCCTTATACTTATACATCAACTACCGAGGAATTGGGTTGTTCATGCAGTGATTCTAATGGTAATCCAACTATAGGTCCATTAAATATTCCTATACAGAATCCTTTTACGAATATAGAGAATAATCCACAAAAAAATTCAAAGAATATTGAAATTGATCCTAGAATGAAAGAAAGATTAGGTTATATAAAAAGTGTTCAGGAACAAAGTAAAAAATTAGAAAAGAAATCTCTTGGAGAAAATGTTATGGAAATTGTAGAAAATACTGTTGAGATAATACAAAATGCAATAGATAGCCTTAAGTATGTTGGAGGAGGTAATGAACCTACCCTGGATATAGGAGGTATTTTTGGAAAATACAAATCCGGCGATAAGATAATGATTCCCTTAAAAGATAAAACTAGACTTGAAGTTACATTGATGTTGGAAAATGATAAAGGAACATTGAATGATAATATCTATTTTATTGATTCTAATAATCATAAGTATATTCCTTATATTGAAGAGGACGGAAGTGGAAGGGTATTATTTGATCCTGATTCAGATTCTTATGATGAAGATATAACTTATGAGTTTAGTTACACTAAGGATATAATTACTCCGAGTTCAGATAAGTTTGAAAGAACAACAAGCACTAGTCTGGGTGGCGATTGTATAGAATGTCCGGAAGGTACTGTTTGGGATTCTACTTTGAAAATATGTTTTGCATGTGAAGATGCTTGTTCGAAAGTTGATGATACTGGACCAGTTAAAAAATGCAAGCCTGTTTGCGAGGCTGAATCGTGTACACAATGCATAGATCCTACTAATGGCAAGTGCAGTGAACCACCAAAAGCCGAAGAATGTGAAGAGTGCGATGGTGGAACTGTTACAGATATTTGTGATGAAGATCAGTGTATGGAATGTAATGGTGGAGATCCTAAATCTAGATGTGACGAAGAGAATGGAGAAATATGCGATGGTAAAGGCAATTGTATTGAAATGTGTCCAGATCCTTGCGAAACATTTGAATTGACTGATTCGGATAGACCTGAATTAGGTGGATTTTGTAACCCTCACGGAGTTTGTTCTGAATCAGATTTGGCTGATTGTAAACAATGTGTTGTTGATGAAGTTACAGGTGAAGCATCATGCGAATCAAAATGTAAAACTCCTTGTGAGGAGTGTGATGGAGGTTCTTGCGTGAATGTTCCTGGTGCAGAATGCAAACTAGTCACTTGCGAAGATAAAAAAGAGATTACAGATACCAGTGATGAACAATATGTTATCGATGAAACAACTGGAGAAACTAATGCCTGTGAAACTAAGGTTAGTTATAAAATAACTCCGATGCCTTGCGAAGAATGCAAAAGCCAGCAATCTGCAGAGGCATAAATTTTATAAATAAATAAAACAATAAAAATACAATGAAAAAAGAGAGTAAAAATATTCGTATAAGATATATTATTATTTTATTATTAATAATTCTATTTGCAGGGATATTTTTATTTAATGATAATATAAAAAAATCTGAGAAAATTATTTCACAATCTCAAATGTATTCAGAAGCAGTTAGATATGAACTTTTGGAGAAACTTAATTTTAATGCGGTAACTGGATTTGACTTGTCAGAACCAGAACCTACTCCAACTCCATCGCCAAATCCATCTACTTCGCCGAGCAGTGCTTGCAAAGAAGGAGAGGCATGCGATTATTGTGGTAATGATTGTGAATGTAAAAAAGATCCGGCATGCGATGGTAGAAAGATTACAACATACTCTTCATGCAAATTAGGAAGTACTGGTGGAGGACAGCCGCAATGTAATTACGCTGAAACAGAGAGTTATTGTCCAGAATGCCAAAAATGCGAATCAAAACAAACCAGCGATAGTGAAGGAAATCCTACAACCGAAGTTGTTTGTGTGAAAGATACATCTTCGGCTGTTGAAAATAGCAAATGTACTTTAAGGAATGAAAATAATGAACCTTTAACTGATGAGAATGGGGAAACGCAATATGGTTGTTGCAGAACAGGTACATGTAGTTCTGAACCTCTTGGCTGCACTTCTAATAGCGAATGCGGTGAATGTAAGATTTGCACTAATGGAGAATCAGTAGCTTATACTGAACAAGATGGTTTGAATTATGTAGTAACAATTGCAAATGCAAGAAAAGATGAGGCAGTTTCTTTTACTTTTTCAATAGACAATAATCATGTAGGTAAATCTTTCGCAGTTGTAATTCCAGGAGATAAAACTGTTGAGATGAATGGAGATGATATGGTTTCTAGGATTGAAAGTTCGGGGTCTAAAGCATATAGTCTTTCATTTACTCCGGATGGAAGCACTTCCGCAGGTTCTATTCCAATTACGAACTTTTATAGGGATGAGAATCAACCTCAACAATGCGTTAGATTAATTTATGTTCCTAAGGGAAGTTGTGGCGGTGAAACATGTGAAGATTGCGAAAAGAAAATTCAAGATAAACTAAAAGAAATTGCTAATGGAAAATATAAAGATTTTATTAAATTAGAAGAATCTGGAAATAGTTGCGATAAAATACAAAAATATAAAGACGGTGGATTAGATACTGAAGCAGGAGGAGTTATTGTTACGGGTATTAATCTTGGAGAGTCGAAAGAAATTTTGAATAATATTTTAGTCAATGATCCTGCTAATGAGGATGATCCAGAAGCCCAGCCATCATTAAATAATATTCTAGAGAATTATGATAAAATAACAAATGCTATTAATAAATTTATTGAGGATAATCCAGATTTATGCTATAAATATTCTATGGAAACTGGTTCTGTTACAATAAACATTAAGAATTATGCAGGAGATATTTGCGATGAAGGAAAATGTGAAAAATTTAATACAGAAGGATGCTATATAAAAGAATTTAAATGTATCCAAAAACAAAACGGAGTAACCTTAAAAACAAGGGTTAGTGAAAAATATCCTGATACAACGAGTTCAGCTTCTTTAAGTAAAGAAAAAACGGAATTTGAAGATTTAGCTTGCTACTTATGCCCTGAAGGGATATGTGAATCTGATTCGGGTTGTGATTATGGTGAAAGATGCAATAAAGAATCTGAAGGAGATGAAACCGGAACTTGTGTTGAATGTGAGAAGAAAATTGATGAAGAAACTGGAGAAGAGACAGAAGAGTATGTTGATAGTTGTCCTAATCTAGAGCAAGAGGATGAATGCGCTGAATGTGAGGATGGAAATTGTCCGGACCCTCAAGATTTAATTGATTATGAAACTCCTTGGATGGAAGAAATGCCTGATCTTGAGATAAATTATGATGCGCCTTGCGATCCGTCTCAATGTGGATTAGAAACAGATCCATCTTCCTGTAGTGGGGGAAATTGTGGCAGCAGTACTACAACTCCTGGTGAAGAGGGCTGCGATTCTTGTGAATGTAATAAAAAAGATTATGTGTCAAGTTGCCAATGTCCTTCACAAGAGGAAATTTCAGAAACATTATCATCCTCAGAATCGAGTTCTTCAACATCGAGTTCTGATAGTGAAAATCGCAATGGTAATCTTATAACTGGTAGGGTTATTACTGGATTTCAAGTTTTAGGAGATGGGAGTGGTTCTCAGAATTCAAATGGAGAAGGATATAAAACTGGTTTGTGCAAAGAGGTGAAAGAAGAAAAACCAAAATGTGAACCAGAAACTTCAGGTTTGCCTCAGGCAATGCCTTGCACAATAGTTCAAACAGATACTTCCGCAAGTAAACCTACTAGCGAAGAAGTTATTAAAAAAATTATGGACAGTGATATTATCAGCAAATGCCTTAGAATTACTGATGAGGGAATGTTGACTTTACTTACCACAGGGCCTGATTGCAGTGAATATGCGGATGATGTAGCATACCAAGAATTATATCTTCAATATTATAAGCTGGTATTAGCATTATTTCAATCTTCGCCAACTGGAGAAAAGACCATAGAAGTTAAAAAATTAAACGATGAAACCCAAACATCATCTGTAACTGCAGATAGATTAATGAATATATTAAAGAATCATTGGTCTAATCCAACCTATCAAAATGAGGATACTAAGAAAAAACTTCTTAATCTTTTAATTATAAAAGAGCAATCAATGGAAGCTAAAGGTGCAGATATTTCAGATATAAGGAGTTTTATAAATCAAGAAATAATTCTTAATCCAAATAATCTTCCTGTTGATAAATCAAAAGTTTATTTAATGTTATCAAATTTGGCTTTAAATGATTTAAAATCCGGCACACCTTTGAATGAACATGTTGCAGGATTCGGTTTTCCAGGAGATTCTGGAATACCTCCTTCCTCAAATCTAAATTTAGCATTAGAATATGGAAAAAGAGCTTTGGACAATTGTCAAGGTAGTGATTGTAGTCCAGAACTAATGGAACTCAGGCAAACAATGTTAAAAACCAAAGTCCTTGGGATGATGAATTCGGCTTTTTCTAAGGGATTGGAATCATTAACAACTCCTCCTCCTTCAGGGCCTGAGTTATCTCCGCCTGGATGGGAGAGAATAAGGTCTTGGGCAGAATATTATAATAAACGAGTTGGGCAAGGATATGGTGAACTACTTTGTCCTTTTAGCCCCTCTCAACTTAAAAGTTCAAATGATCTTATCAAGGCTAATGCTATGCTACGCTATCAGGCAGGAATTTCGGGGTTAATTGATATTTTGAATGCGGGAATGGATATTAAAAATGATTATTTATCATTAAGCACAGAAGAAAGACTGCAAAAATTATCAGAAATTTATACTAATGTAAAAAAAGATGATCCACTTTTGAAAAAATTAGCATGTTCAATAGAATCAGCGACCTTGGATCTTGAAGATGCTAAGAAGTTAATTAACGATGATTATTCGACAGATTTTGTATTTTTACCCCCTCCGAAATCAGATAGCCCTTATAGTGCAGTGTCTACTCAAGAAATGATAGATTATCAAATAATGACAAGTGTAAATGCTCAATTGATTACTCAAAAAGCTACTCAGATAGCTATTGCAGCAGGCTTGCTTACTGGAGCCACGGAAATTTATTCACTAGTTGCGGCCGGCGCATATATGAAAGCAGGAGTTAGTTTGACTGCTTTTTTCCTTGTTGGAGAGGGATTTGGGGTATTGCATGAGGAAGTTGAAAGTGTTGCTGGAGATGTTGTTGCAGATTTCACAGATTTAATAGCAATGGTTGGAATCGGCTATGGAATGAAATCTGCGCATAATTATTTTGTAAAACCTTCCACAGATCCAGCTATACCTACGGAATTGATTGTTAAGGGGGTTAGTGATAATGTAAGATCAAGTATATTGGACCAATATAAGGCTCGAGGAGCAACAGTTAGTGGTGGAGCAAATTCAGAATATACCCTAACATTTAAAGATGGCAAAACCGCTAAACTAAGGTTCACAGAAGAATCTCCAGATTTAAGCAAGGCTTATGAAGTAAAACCTAGTTCAGAATGCAAGGATGGTGTAGACCCTGCTAATGCTAAATCAAATGGTTGCTTCCTTGCAAATACTCAAATTAAAATGGCAGATGGAACTTATAAAAATATTCAAGATATTAGGGTTGGAGAAAAAGTAACTGCATTTGATCTTGAGAATAATAAACCAGCTATAGCTCCCGTGACTGCAACCTTTGTTCATGATGCTAACGAATATTATATCATTGAATACGAGATTGTTAAATAAAAATTCAAGATTTTTTAAAATTCTTTTATTTTTAATTTTATTACTGTTGGTAAATTTGATTATTTTTTCTGAAGCGCCTTTGGTTTTTTCTCAAGAGCTTAAAGTAACTTCTGAACATCCGTTTTTAGTTCATGGAAACTGGATTCCTGCAAAGGAGCTTTCAGTTGGAGACAAATTAAAAACTATCTCTGGAGAAGAGGCGATTATTAAAAGAATAATAAAGATTGTTCCCTTGGATTCTGTTAAAGTTTATAATCTAGAGGCAGGAGTTTATCATAATTTTGTTGTTGGAGATGATTTAATTGTGCATAATAGCAATAGTCCTCAAAGTTATGCAAATATTCCGATTAGGCCCCTTGAGGAGGTTGGAGGTTATAATCCTGAACAAAGGTTGGATTATGCAAAACAAGTTTTGGGAGAAGATTTTGTGAATGCTCAATCAAAGATTCCTGGAAAGACTAACGGTGATATTATTATGGAATCTCATAATGCTGTAGATTTACAGAAAAAATATGATATTTTAATGGATGGTTTATCTAAGCAGGAAGGAGATTTAATTTCAAGCAAAGAAAAAATAAAAGAATTATTTGATAGGAATATTTGTGGGGGAGAGGGTGTTCCGCTTGACGATTCGGGATTTAAACGGCTTACTGCTGAAAGAGATAGGGAGAGATATAGGCAAATACGAGATACTATTAGTGCAACGGATACTAGTATACGTCCTAGGAAAGCAATAGGCGGTGTACATAGAGATGAAGATTTTATTGAAGCTGCGGAGTTTTTTAGAGAAAATCCTGCATTATATAACAATCCTAATAATAAGGCATGTTTGTTACAAATGCTTGATGTACAGGATATAAATATGTTAGTTGACAGAACCGGAGCCCAAACTGTTTTAAGAGATTCTGAAGGAAATTTATTACAGGGTTCATTTTTTGCTTTGGTCTTGACAGATGGTCATGCTTATATCAGTAGAAATCTTAATTCATTATTAAAATTATATCCTTTTCAAGTTACTAATAAGGGTATAACTCAGCCCTTATGTATTGATTCTTTGGTCACTATAATCTTTAAGGATGGTATACCTCGCCCATATGTGGATGGTATGGATGGACCGATCTTAACTGCAAAAGATACATTTTCATATCCTTCTGAATTTAAGAAGTCCTTTGCAATTTTATTGGATGCTATATTTAATTAAAAACCAGATACAGAATAATTTCATTGTCTCGAGATTAATTGAATATCCTACATTTAGAAATAATGGTTCTACATAAGCTTTGCAAGTTTTGTCTTTATATCATCCAATTCATATTCAATGTTCCTTAATTTTGGTGTTTCTTTTTTTTCAGTTATTTGTTCGGTCTTTTTGATTCTTATTTTTTTATGTCCTGTTTCATCTGGAAAGGACAATTGAATGCTGTTCAGCTTGTTTTTTAATTCAGTCATCAGGGATAAAATTTTAAGTTTATTCAAAAGTTCTCTTTTCCTTAATTCTTTATAGTTTTCAATATGTTTGGAAATATTAAGCAGATTTATTTCTGATGAAAGAATCTCTCTTTTGGCAGAAAGTGCTTCGGCATAGTCAAATTTTACATATCTTGATTCAGTCATGGTTAGTGCAGTTATTATTAATGTATACAGGATAGGAAGAGGGGGAATATAAGATTTGAGGGTAGCCGGCTCTCCATTTCTTAATGAAGAGGATTGCCTTGGTTTTTTATTCAATTACCTATCCTTATTTTTAATTTAGTTATTAACTTTATTTAATCCTTATCCTACTTTACTAAAAACATTTTTATCAATAAATTCCATCCTTGATTTTATGCCCTGAATCTCTTTTTCCCATTCTTCAAGCTCTTTTTCTTCTCTTAATTTTATTTCTTTTGTCTTGGAAAGAAGAGACTCAATTTCTCTTACTTTTGTATGTATTTCGTTTATAGAATTTACAGTGGTCTCAAATTTATCTAGCCTTATGTAAATGGGCTCAATTTTTCTAATTGTTTTTTGTTCAAATTGAGGAGGTTCAATTTTTGGCTCTTCAATTTCAAGAGTTCTTGTTTTCATACCTCCAATTGTTCTAACTCCAAGCCCTTCTATCGGTTCTGATCTAACCGGGTAATTACTTGGAACAAATTTTTTGAATGATGGTTGTGTTTGATTCTGAAATAAAGGTTTTATTTCAGGAGGTTGAATTGAATGGATTTGTGAAGGTTCCTCGGTTGGTAATCCTGGCGGTAATTCCGGCAATTTTGGCTGAGCATCAAATTCTGGAAGATCCGGTAGTTCAGGCAAACTGGGCATGCCTAATTCATCCTCTTTTTTCTTTTTATTAAACCAACTCATATAGAATATTTTCTGAAATTTTATATATATAGTTTTACATAAATTTTATAGTAGTAACATTGTCATAGAAAGATATTAAAACTACACCTTCGATTAAATTTAACTTTCAAAATGCAAATAAAATTTCTAAAATCTATCGTCGAAAATTTAATAAATAAACAGGCAACACCAATCATTGATTTACTGATAGGTAAGAAGCATGTTAATGAATTTTTGATAGCAAAAAAATTAGGTTTAACAATAAACCAAACGAGAAACATCCTTTACAAACTATCAGATTTTGGACTTGTTTCATTCATAAGGAAAAAAGACCGAAGAAAGGGATGGTATATTTATTTTTGGACTCTAAATATATTTCAATCTTTGAATCTTCTTGAACAAAATTTGAACGATGAACTGATTAAGCTTGAGAATCAACTTAAGGAAAGAAAAGAAAGAAGATATTATTATTGCAAAACCTGTTCAATAGAGG
>JAQTOY010000036.1 GCA_028713045.1 Candidatus Nanoarchaeia archaeon | reverse complement strand
ATCATAAAGCTTCTATTATGTTACATTTAGCCAATTTCTTCGTGTTGTTCGTTTGAACCGAGCAATCTAGCCCTATGGTTTAATATGGGCCTAGGCAGGATCGAACTGCCGAGTCCTCGGTGTAAACTAATGTATCATAAAGCTTCTATTATGTTACATTTAGCCAATTTCTTCGTGTTGTTCGTTTGAACCGAGCAATCTAGCCCTATGGTTTAATATGGGCCTAGGCAGGATCGAACTGCCGAGTCCTCGGTGTAAACGAGGTGGTTTGCCACTAGCCTATAGGCCCACTTTAGATTATTATTAATAATCTTTAAAATATCTAAAAGTTATGCATTTAAAAAGCTTACCTGCTTTAAAATGAGGTTATTTCTCACATATAATAAAAATAATGGGGATCTAATTCTTCTATATTCTGAGCTACTGTCTCCGCCATTATGCTTCCTACCTTTCGCGAAACAGATATGGTAACTGGAAATTTTCCATATACAAAAGTATTATTCCAATCTAACTTTGTAAAGGAAAGTATTTCTTCACATACTTTTTTTATATCAGAATCTAGATGATATGATCTTATTAGCAGGGGTCTAGGAGCAGTTATTCCAGGGTAAGTTCCAAGAGTTGGAACAAAACCCGTTGTATAAAGGAAGTTAGTATTGTCTTTTGAAATTAAGGTCCCTCTTAGAATAAAATATTTATCAGAACCAAAAAATTTAACATCTGAATCAGATATTGTAATAAGATCTTTTTTCTTAATATCTTTTGTCGCTTCTAAAAATCCATTTAATTCATCATCCCAAAAATTAGAACTTTTATGAATGACAATTCTTGAAGGATTCTTCCCTTTTCTTATATTTTTATAGTGTTTTAAAATTAATTCAATTATAGCCTTTGCACCATCTTTGGACAAATGAGGACTATTTGGACTTTCTCGATTCACCCAATTAAATGAATCTCCTCTAAGAACAAAACTTTCTCCTGTATCTAGAAAAATTTGAGCAAGACTTGCTCTCCTAGTTTTCTTACCTTTTTCTTTAAAGAAAGATATTCCGACATAACAAGTTTCTTCTTCTAGGTATGTTAGCTTCCACGGATGTCCTCTTTGGCATTTATACAAAATTCCTACTGCTAAGTTCCAAGCTATTAAAAATAGTTCTTGAGTCTTATCTTGCTGAAGTGTTTCTGGTCTAATAAGTTGTGTTGGCATCTTTAATTTCATAGCCAAAATCTTAATTCTATTATGAAAATCATCATCCTCAAATTTAATATTGGGTTTATCTTTTCCAGAAGTTTCTAAGATATTAAATAGTTCTTCAGGAATACTAATTAAAATCATATCTGGTGGGCTTTCGCTTTGGTATATCTTTTCCATTTTATCTTTAATCATCCCTAAAAATTCTTCATTTCTTTCTCTTCCTTTCTTTTTATCTTTTAACATAATCATTTCATCAGTAGTAATCTCTCCCTCTAATTCTGGATTAAAAATAAAAGAAAATCTTAATGGAGAATCTTTTCTTAATCCCGGAAAAGGAATTCTCCAGGGTCTTACAGATTTCTTTGGTGAAATTTTAAATTGGAAAGACTCAAATAAATCCTTCGCTTGAGAGATGCTTTTTTCTGAGCCAATGAGACCTATTTTAAACTCTTTATATTCTGTTTCCTTATTTCCTGAGAATCTTGGTCCATATTTTATTAACCCTATACACGGATTATATGATTTTTTGTTCTTATTAAAAAGTAATTCTGGCTCTACAATATAATCAATTTTAAATTTATTCATCTTCATCCTCCAAATCATCTTCTAAACTTTCTCTTTCATCAAATAATTCTCCTTCGGCTGCTTTACAGGGAGATTCAAGTTCAATTTGTTTTGTTGGAATAAAATTATCATAATTTAGTGATTTTGTTTTAAGATCTAAAAGGGTTATCAAAAAATCTAGAAGACTATGTTCATTAAAATTCGAGCTAGTTTTTGATTTAAACCTGTAGTGCAGCCGTTTAGCATTTTCACCTTCAATTAGTTTCTTGCCATCCTTTGAAAAAAGCCTAAAGAAATTAAATATAATATAAATATCATTATCAAAATCAGTTACTCTAAATTTTAAAGCTCGATGAGTAACAAAGTTCAATTTATCTCCATTATAGTAGGGTCTAGCTACGACCCTTTTTTTATGACCCTCTTTTCCTTTAAATTTCAAGGGATTTTTATTAACATTATCATAGATAACATAAAGACAACCATAATCTCTAAGAAAAGTATAATTTACATTTTCGCCTTTACTTATTATAAACAGTTCTACAACTCTTTTCTTTAAATTAAGTTTCTCATTACTATCTAAATCAAGATCATCAATCTTTTTATTCTTACAATTTTTTAAAGAATATCTTTTAATTATATCTTCCGTCAAAGGATAAATAGATATAACTTTGTCCTTATATGGAAAAAATCTATACGAATCCTTAGAATACCAAAAGTTTTCATCAACATCTCCTTTAAAATCATAGGTATACACCTTAGGTAAATCTCCTACCGAATATATATTGCCTAAAATCTTCTCCTTTTGATAGACTAACCTATGTTTTTCTTCTAAATAGCTTTCGTTATTATTAAATTTTTTATTCTCTTTTAGATCATTAATCTTTTGAACAAGCTTTTCGTATCCTATTTGAACTAGATCTATTTGACCAACAAATGCTTTAAAATTTTTATCATCAAATAAATTAAATTTTTGTTTTAGATCTGCTGATAAAACATCTCTGACACTAGACCTAAACTTTTTTACTTCCTGATATTTACTTATGGCATCATCAAAAATTGCCTTCCAACGATTAAGATTTATCAGTTTTTTTGTAAAAATCTTAAAGTAGAATTTATTTGGATTTTCCATATACATAACAAAATATTTTCCAAATTCTGATAAAAAATCAGTGTTTGATAAACTTAATTCCGTGTATTTTACTTCAACATATGTTTCCCTCTCTCCGTCGAAGTCAGGTTTTCTAAATACTTTGTCCTGGAATATTCCATCTGTATCAGAATCCTTAACTAAAAAATACCCTCTTAACTCCATGAACTCAATTATTTTTTTACCATAACTACTAGAATTATGAGTTGTTGCTTCTCGTTCGCCTTCATAGTTAGTTAGTGTCATTTTTATCTCCACCCTTCTCCTGAACTAAAAACCAGTATATTAAAAGCTCTTTTTCCTTTTCTTGATAGTTAGGATATTTTATCTTGACTAAACTCCAAAAGGCAGCATTATGCTTTCTTTCTTTTAAGTGATTGAGTTCGTGGAATATTACATAGTCAATTAAGTTATTTGGGAGATATTTTAAAAGAATATTAAATGTTAAATTTTTATTTGAGCTTAAACTTGCCCATTTAGATCTCATTTTTTTAAAGTATATTTTATTGATTTTTTTCTTAGAATGATTTATTCTATTCAAAATATATTTTTTAAGTTCCTCTTGGCTGCGGTTAACTAATTTTTCCTTTTTAGATAATAACAAGGCTCTTTTAATCTCATTATCTTTATGTTTTATCCAATTTTTATGCTTCTTCAGTATCTTCTCTTCATTTTTATGTCCTATTGGCAAAACTAAATGCAATTTTCCTGTCCTGAATTCTAATCTAGGATATTTAATATTACGATAGTCAGTAGTATATTCTATATCTGAATCAAATGTTTTAACCTCTTTTTTCATATTTTTGTAAGCTCTCCAGTATTTTAGTTGAAAGTAAGTCTATTTGCTCTAAACTTAAACCAAGTTCCTGCTTGTTCTTTATTAAAAACCTCCTTATTTCTTTTTCAATGGTTTTTCTTAATGTAACTTGATTTTCCCAGTTAGAAAAAATTTCATGGGATAAACCTTCAGATAGTCCTTTTATTTCATTAATGAATTCTTTCTTGATATTCTTCCCTATTTCTTTTTCTATATATATTACAAATGAATGTTCGAATTTATTTAATCCTAGTTTTTCTCTTTCTTTCTGTTTTTCATTTAAGGTATTTAGAATATCTAATCCTTCTTTGTAGATGTTTTGGTAATCCTTAGTCTTTTGTTTCCATCTATCTACTAATCTTTGAACTCTATCAACAAGTGATTCATAGATGGGGTCTTTTTCCTGGTCAACTAAAATAAAACGATTTAATGTAAACAATATATTCGCTGCTTTTTCTTCTTTTGTCTTAAACTTATTTTCAAGATTTTTAATATAATTTTCATCAAACTTAATTATGGGCAAATCTTTTCTTATTTCTTCAATGTTTATGGACTTATGAATAAACTTTAAAGTCTTGTAAAAGAATTTATTAATAAACTCATTATCTTCAAAATCATCTGATTGATGCAATTCTCTTAAATAACAAGTGTAAATATAGCTTAACCAGACAAAATCTTTAGCATAATCTATTTTGATTATATCGGAAGCCAATAACTCAAACTTTTTTCTAAGAGATTTATATTTTTCTAAAAATAATTTTGCTGTTTCCTCATCAGATAATCTTTCAATTGCTTTTACGACTTCTTCTCTTTCTTTTAAATCCATTTTGATTCCTTTAAACAATTCAAGTAATTCTTTTATCTGGCTAACAAAATCTACCTTCAATTGCTCCTTGTCAAACAACACTCCTTTGAATTCTTCTTTTGCATACATCTCATATGCTTTCTTTAGTTCTTTTAGAATTCCTAGATAATCTATTATTAATCCAGCTTCTTTTACATCTTTATATGGTCTATTTGTTCTTGCTATTGCCTGCAATAATCTATGCTTCTTTAATGGTTTATCTAAATACATTGTTTGAAGGACTGGTGCATCAAATCCAGTAAGAAGCATGTCTGTAACAATCAATATCTTTGGATTGTCATTTTCATTGAATTTTGTAGTAATCTCTTTTCTTATTTCATCTAAATCCTTTCCCGGAAATCTTTCTCTTAAGGTTTCTAGATATTTTTTAATTTCCTTGTTATCCTCTTCTGTAAAAGTCATAACAACCTCAGAATATTCTTTTGGCAAAACCTTATCAAGTTCATTTTTATACATGACACAGGTTTCTCTGTCATAAGCAACAACCATTGCTTTAAACCTGCCTTCAATGTCTTCTTTAAAGTGTTCTTTTATATCTTGGGCTATTCTAGTTATCCTTTCAGGTTTTTTAATGAACATCTTAATAGCATTTATCTTCTTCTTTACTTTTTCCTCAATTTCTGTTTTCTTATCTTCAGGAAATTCTTCAAGCTCAATATCCATAAAGTCTTGTAGCAGTTGCTTCTTCAAATGAACATCTTGTTCAAGCCTTGGTTGATACGCAATTCTGACTGTAAACCCATCATCCCATGAATCAGTCATAAAGTATTTATCAAGATAGTTTTCTTCTGGAGGGTATGCAAATTCATCATAGGTATTTTTACCCTTTTCTAATATTGGTGTTCCAGTAAAAGCAAAGAAAAAAGCATTTCTAAAAATATTCTTCATTTGTGCAGCTAATAAACCATATTGAGTTCTATGACCTTCATCAATAAATACTACAATATTCTTTCTGTTCATAACAGTTTCATTTTTCTTAGAGAATTCATTTAATCTTTCAATAAGTTCTCTTTGCTCTTCTTCCCTGAACTTATGTATTAATACAGTAAAGAAACCCCTCTTGCCCTTTCCTTCATCGTGGTTTAACACTTCTTCTAATTTTCTAATAGAAGTAATTGGTTCTATTTTTGGAGTTAATTCTAAAGCATTAAACTCTCTGTTTAATTGATCTTCCAACTCGCTTCTGTCCAATACAAATAAGATAGTTGGATTTGCTAATTCACTAGAGTGATATAATTTGTATCCTGCAAAAATCATAGTTAATGTTTTTCCAGAACCCTGCCAATGCCAAATCAATCCCTTATTCTTGTCGGCTTTTTTATTCATCCTGTCCTTAACTCTTTTAACAATGCTTTCTACTGCTCTTTTTTGCATATACCTTGTTATTACTTTTGTTTTTTCTCCTCTTTCTTCTCTAAAGAATAAGTAATTTTTCAGTATGTCTAAAAGACTCTCACGAGAAAGCATTTCAATAATAGAAGTCATTGATAAGTCTTTTCCGAACTCTTGATTAATCAAATTTTTATCTTTCCATTCATAAATTCCTACTTTTTCCTGCCAAGGAACTATTGGAAAATATTTAGCTACTGACTCTGCTGCAACACCTATCTGAACATATTTGAACAGCTCCTTCACTATGTTTTGATAATCTCTAATTTGCTTATACGCATCTTGCCAGCCCACAGATAAATTACCTGGGTCTTTACATTCAATAATTACAAGGGGAATACCATTAACATATAACATTATATCTGCTCTTTTTTCATCATTAGCAGTTCTGTATTTTACCTCGTCACTAATTATAAACTCATTATTCTCTAGTTTAAAATAATCAAATAGGTTTACTCTAACCAAATCTTTTGTCCTATCTAGTTTTATTGAAATTCCATTTTTTAAGAAGTTTAATATTTGTTTATTTCCCTCATACCCTGATGCTCTTAATTTCAATTCATTTAAAATATTTTTAATATCTATTTCATCAAGCTTTACATCAGAGTTAATTCTCTTTATAGATTTGATTAGATTATTGAGAAGTAATGGCTCTTCAAGTGTTCTGTCCAAGTCTTTTCCAGCTACATAAACCCATTTCTTTTCAATCAGCTTTTTAATCATATACTCCTGCACGATATGTTTTTCTGCTTGTTTAGTCATTTTAACTTTTTCCTATCTTTAGAACATTTTCAACATTAACTCTTCTTTTTCCTGTAAGTAAGTCATTCATTAATCCTTTTTTTATTCTTTCAAATCTCAAAATCTTTTCTTTTTTGATTAACTGTTTTTTATTTAAATTAAATAAAATAGTTGAAATTTTGATTTGTATATCTTTAGAAGGTTTATTTATCAAAATCTTTTTTAATTGAGATTCGTTTATAGCCGGATATTGCCCTCCACTCATCATTTTTTTACACTGCAACATTACATCTTCGGATAATAAAGAATAAAAAATGTAAGAAGAATCCATATCTTCATGGGGAGTAATTACTCCAAATCCTGTTGAACATACTTGATTATCTAATTTTTCAGGAATTATTGCAATAGCTTTCAAATAGGGTCTAACTGTGGACATAATGAGATCATTAGATTTTATTAATCTTCTAGCTCTTGAAGGAGCTGTTTTTCCAAGTAAAATTTTTGGATTTACTATCTCCCCCGATCCACCATTTTTAACAGATTCTATATCGACATATGTAAAAGGAGTATTTGGTGATTTTCTTGGGTCTATAAGATTTTCATTTATGTAAGATACATTTCCCAAAGAATGTTGATTTATTTTCTCTTTAAAAAAATGATTCTTGAATCCAATTTTAATATTTTCTAGTGTATTAATCTCTTCATTTATTTTCTCTAAGCATTTATCTATGGCTAAAAATATTATTGCAATAGCTTTTCTTTCTTCATTAGATTTTGGAATGGGATATTTTATTTTATAAAAATCATCTCTAGATAAATGCTTAACAGTCGTTTGGCCGATTTGTGATTCTCTTATTTTCAAGGGATTTTGTAGTGAATAATATAAAAACATCTTGTCAAAAGCACCAGGATTCCTAGGAGAAATTTTACATACTCTCTGATTCAGTAATGCTTTTCCGCCTTTCCAGATATAGACGTTAAATTCACCATCCATACCGATTAATAAGTCTCCTTTATTTACAATAAATTCTTCATTATAAGGACCATCATAATAGCATTCGGTATCCTTTTTATCTAAATCACGAATCCTAATTAGCGGTAGACCTTTTTTTTTGTTATTAAATAATTTAGAACTAAATGCAAAGCCAGGAATAATTTCTATCTCATTACCAATGATTATATCGTTCCATTCTCCAATTTGGGGATTATCATATTTCATCGAGGTCTATCTCCTTTAATAGTTGTTTAACCTTTAAGGTAGTCTCTTTTTCCTCTTTTTCTAAATGATTCTCTAAAAAATCTAGTTCTTGTTTTATGTTTATTTTCTCTATGGTCTCTATAATTGGACAATGTAGACTTACATTTAGATTTGATTCATGTAGATTAATTAATTCATTTGTTTCAACTATCTTTGAAAAATTAAATTCATCTCTAAAATCTTCGTATTTTTTAACAATATGTTCAATATTCTTTGGTGAAAGAATATTTAACTTCCTTACTTCAGGATTTTTTTCATAGTCTAATGACGCATTGATAAACAAAACTTTCCCCTTACGCTCCTTAGATTTATTTTTATTCAAGATTATTATTATACCTGGTGCTCCTGTATTATAAAATAATTTTTCAGGCAACAAAATAATACATTCAATTAAATCATCTCTTAAAACTTGTTCTCTAATACCTCTTTCTTTTCCAGCCCTGAACAAAGCTCCAGTGTCTAGAACAACACTAATTTTTCCAGTTTTATTTTTGGCGCTGGCAATCATATGTTGAACCCAAGCCCAGTCTGCTGATTGCTTTGGAACAAAACCATAATTAAATCTTTTTAGAAATTCTCCTTTTTTTAATACAACTTCATCATAGCCATCTTGGTTCCAGGGAGGGTTGCTTACGATATAATCGAATTGTTTTAAATTATCTTGCTCTTTAAATTTAGGATACAATAAAGTATCACCAAAAGCTAATTGAACATTTCTTATATCATGAATATACATATTCATCCTTCCTAAAGCAAGTGTTTTATGATTTGCTTCCTGTCCATACAAAAATAGCTTTTCAGCTTCTTTCTTACCATATTTCTCTTCAACATATTTATGTGAAATTATTAGCATTCCATTCGATGCCGAGGTTGGGTCATAAACTGATTTGTTAGGTTCAGGTTTTAATATTTCAACTTTTAGTCGTATAACTTCTCGAGGTGTGTAAACTTCACCCTCTTTTGCTTTGTCTGGTGCAAAATATCTCAAAATCCATTCATATGCATCTCCAAGAATATCTGGCGAAACATGGTTAAGTTTTTTCTCAGAAAATAGTTCAACTAACTGTCTTAGGATTTCAGAATTTTCTATGTTCTGTGTAAATTGAATAAAGTCTGCATTGTCTAAAACATCCTTAAGTTCAGGATTAAGTTCAGCAAGAGTTTTCAATGCTTTAGAAAATTTTTCAGGCAGTTCATTAACTTCATTTCTTAAATTGTCCCAAAGAAATTCTTCAGGCATATCAAATTCGTGATAAGCTGATTTTTTAGCTTCCCTTTCAGCATCTTTTTCATTTAACCCATCTTTAATGAGTTCTTTTATAGCTTTCTCTTTCTCATCCTGCCATTTATCAGAG
>JAQTOY010000035.1 GCA_028713045.1 Candidatus Nanoarchaeia archaeon | reverse complement strand
GAAACTTCAACATTTATTCCTGCAGGAATTTCAATTTCTTCATTCAGGTTTTTTTCTTTTTCTTTTTTCATTTTAGTATATGTATGCTATCAAACATCCTCCAATATTTTTAGCTTCAGCTTCATTATGTTTTATCAGACCTTTGTTTGTTGAGATAATGATAAATCCGAAATTCTTTGCGGGAAGATATCTTCTTACGTAATCTTTTATTTTAGTGACAGAAACTGTATATCTTGGTTTTATTGCCTTGAACTCATTCATATTTTTAATCTTAATGTTCAAACTTCTTCCTTCAACTGAATAATCAAGATATCCGCTTTCTTTTGCTATGTCTAACACATTTCTCAACAGCCTTGAATTTTTGTTTATAATTACTTCAGTCTTCTTTGCCCTTTTGGCATTCATTATCTCGTTCAATGTATCTGATATTATATCTTGTGACATTTTATTTTCTCCCTAGGAATATTTTTTAAATCCCAAATCAACTGCAATTTCTCTGAAGCAGTGTCTACAGAGATTCAATCCATATCTGTTTATCATTGCCCCATATCTTCCGCATCTTTCGCATTTTTTCCTTGCTATTCCTGTTGCTCTTTCCTTTGGCTTGTTATGCCGGATATATTTGCTTCTCACAGCAGGCTTTCTATTCAATTGCTTTAATACTTTCCTCCAATCTGATGCAGTCATTTTGTTTTGTTGCTAACAAAAACCAAATTTTATTTTGGTTTTCAGTTAGTTATTTTTTTGTTACCTCCAACTTAAAATTTTTCTTTAAAAAGTCAGTTATTTCCTCTTTTGTCACATTCTGCCTTTTAGGATATTTTCCTTGCTTTATTTTTTTTAATTTCACTCTTTTACCTTTTCTTTGGAAAACAACGCTTATCTCCAGACCAAGCATACCTATTTCACGATTATATTCCAGTCCAGGAATTTCGATATACTCTTCTATTCCAAATGAAAAATTATTCTCAGTTATTTGCCTTTGAGATACTCTGTTGCTAACTGCTGCAAAAAGTTTTTTCAGAAGAGATTTGATTTCTTCTTGATTCCTTATTGTCACTTTGCATCCGCTCTCTTTTCCAGGGCTGATTCCAAATGCAGGAATTCTCTTTCGTGATTTTATCTTCTGGATTTTTCTTCCGGTTATCATCTTTAATAATTTTTCAGACCTTTCCAGCTTGTCTTCTATTCCTCCGCAATTGAGAATCATTTTTTCTATTTCAATTTCGCGCATTATGTTATTTTTCATTTTATTCTGTTAAAATTATGTTTTTAACCCAAACATTTATTTTTTTACCCTCCGAAGAAATTTTTGCGATCTTTTTTCCGCCCCTTTCAATAATCTCTTCTATTTTTCCATGGCTTCCTGCATGTTTACCTTTTATTACCACTGCTTTTTTGTCTTTTTCCAATGGAATTACCTTCAAGATTTTTTTATCTTCAGTATTGATTACGATCGAGTCTCCAGTTTTCACTTTTTCTTTTGAAATTATATTCCATCCATGTATAAGATTCAGTTGAATATGATCTGAATCAATTATTTTTTTACCAATCACTTTAAGGATTTTTGTATTTTCCTTGTGTGCAATTTCCTCAAAATCCATTTTTTTATTTTTGGAGATTATCGCCTTAAAATTTCGGTTTATATGTTGAAGATTTATAACATCAAAGAAACATATTGGATAATTGATATCGTGAATTAGCTTGTTATTTATAAGTATATGCTTTTCATGGATTATCCTTTTTAATTCCTTGGCATTTCTTACTAATTTTAAAATATCTCTCATAACAACAATAAGCGGAATTGCCTCGGATTTATTATGAGAAGGCACGGCTACGAATTTTGTCCCTTTTCTTGGAATTGGCCAAAAATTCTCGATTTTATTTCTTTTTAGGTGCATGTTTTTTTGTCTCCTTTGATTTAACTGATTGTTTTTTAGATTCCTTAATATTTGATTCAGTTTTTTTGGTTGTAGACTCTGATTTTTTAGATTCAATATTTTTAACTACAATTTCTTTTTTTGCTTTGGCAGCAGGCTCTGATTTTTTCAAATCAGAGGATTGCGTTGGTTTTTTGGCTATTAATTTTCTTTCCAATGCTTCTTTTCTTTTTTTGTCATCAAGATTTAATTCCTTAATCTGCAGATTTGAAGGATGGAAAAAAACTTTTATTTTTGTTCCGTCTTTTTTTGTTCTTTGTATACCTTCAATCGTAACCCTATAGTCTTTAATGTCAATTAAATCAACTTTTCCAGTTTTTTTTCTGAATTCACCAACCATGATTTTTATTTCATCGCCTTTTCTTAATGGAAAACTTCTTTTTCCATATTTTTTCCTTAATTCTTTTGAAAGATTTGCAGACAAAATCTGATGTCTTATGTGAATCGGAGCATTAACTAGATATTTTCTCTGCTTCCTTGGTTGGACGCTTGCGTTCCATTGAGTTGAAAATAATTGTTTCATTTTTTACATCACGAACTTTGCAATTTTAGCCAAGAATGGCCATCTGTCCGCAACCTCCTTTGCAATTGGTCCTTTAATCTGAGTTCCTTTTGGATTACCTTTATCATCTTTTAACAATGCAACGGCATTATCTGTGAATGCGACCCTCTGTCCAGTGTTTCTTCTGTAAGGTTTTCTCTGTCTTATTATGACTGCGTCAAATAACTGCCCTTTTATTTTTGGATCTCCTTTTCTAACTGAAATTTTAACCCAGTCGCCTATTTTTGCATATTGCTGCCTTCCATGTTTGGATTTTCCACCCATCACTCCAGTTATCCGGACAATTCTTGCTCCGCTATTATCACTAGCCAAAGCTTCGCTCCCAACATTCAATCCTTTTGTTAATCTTGCTGCAACGCCTTTCATTATTCTTTTCCTCCAGTTATTTTCTTTATAGCAATAAAGTGAATGATTTTTGAAATTGGTCTGCATTCTGCAATTTCAATGAAATCACCAATGTTTATTTCATCTTTTAGGCAATCAGGCAATCTTGCATGAAGCTTGGTTTTTCTTTTTGAATATCTTTCATATTTTTGAACATAAAGAGTCCTGTCAAATTCAATTACAACTCTTTTTGGGAATTTCTTTATTACTTTTCCTTGGAAATTTCTTCCCCTCAAGCTTATTTGCCCATGGAATGGGCATAATTTGTCATTGCAATTTGAGGTTTGTGTTTCGTTTGTCATCTTTATTTCTTCTCCTTAGATTTTTTATTTTTATTTTCATTTTTAGTTATTTGTATTAATTTAAGCAAAACATGGCTTCTTTTGAATCTTCCTGTTCCAAACCTTCTGTAAGGTCTTGAGGCATTATTCGGCATGCAGAATATCCTGAATTTTTCTAATTCAAGATCATTTGCAATTGCATTTGCCTTTAAGCTCTTTAGTAATGAGACATAGATTTTTGCTGCCTTAACTGGATATCTTCCAGACATCATTCCTCTTCTATGAGGGATCTCTCCCCTCATTGGAACTGCCCTTTTCATTTTTTCAACTTCTTCCAACATTTTTATTGCAGTATCAATTTCTTTTCCCCTTATCATATTGCATATTGCAGTTGCATGCTTTAATGAAACAGATAAATTTCTTCCATTTACAATTGCTTCGGATTTTTTGTGGGTAGCAGGCTCTGATTTTTTAGTTTCAACTATTTTTGTTTTGGTAGCAGGCTCTTCATTTTTCAATGAAGAGGATTGCATTGGTTTTGTTTCTAATTTTTTGTGTTGCGTTGTTTCTGCCATTATTATTTTACTGATGCTGATGCACTTGATTTAGTTGCTCCTATTCCTGCTGCTCCGTGCTTGACCTTTTGTCTTGTTGGAACAAATTCTCCAAATCTATGCCCTAGCATTTCTCCATTGATTATGATTGGAACAAAATTTCTTCCGTCGTGAATGTGAATCTTTAATCCTACCATCCTTGGAACAATTATCAAGTCCCTCAAATGGGTTCTTATCAGCTTGTTCTTTGCAGATTTTTTATTGCATCTTGAAAGGAATTTTTCAAGAACATTTGACTGCCTGAATGCAGTTCTTCTTTCATTTGCCTTCAAAAGTTTTGCAAATTCTCTTATCTCTAACTTTTTCAATTCCTCAACGGTTTTGCCTCTATAGGTGAATTCTTTCTTCCTCAATTCAATATCAATGTCTTCTTGTGCCATGTTACTTAATATGTCCTGTTCTCCTTGGTCTTAGATGACCAACTTTTGCTCCTGGAGGAGCATTTCTTTGAGCAATCTTTGATTTAATTCTTTTTCCCCTACCGCTTCCAAACGGATGATCAAGAGCATTTGTCTTGATTGCAGATGTGAAATGCCATTTTTTCCCTTTTGATTTCATAAGATAGTGCTTATTTCCTGCTTTTACCATAGGCTTTAATACTCTTCCGCTTCCGGCAGCAATTCCTATGATGGCGCGGCAGTTTTCATTTAATTTTAATTTTCTTCTTTTAATCAAGACTTCAACATCACCTTTGTCCTTGTTCATAACAATTGCAAAACCTCCAGAGGTTCTCATTATTTTTCCTCCTTTCCCTGGAACAAATTCTATATTAAAAACCTTGGTTCCTGGATGAATATCTTTTAATCTTACAATGTTTCCATCCTTAATTTTTCCTTCATCAATAGATATTTCCTGTCCTTCAAACAATCCATTTGCAGCAGGAACATAAAACATTTCATTGTTAATCATTATTTTTGCAAGAGGGGTTGTATGCGCTGTTGAATTAAAAAGCTGAAGGACTTTTCCAGTTCCTTTTGCATCTAGAGATGGATAACTAATCTTGTAAATGTAAGCTTTTCTTCTTACTGTCCATGCAGGACCTCCTCGGCCCCTTGCCTGTTGATTTAGTGATTTTCCCATGTTCTTGATTATTATATCATACCCAATTTAGTTGCAACATCAATCGCTGGATTTTTCTTATCCAATCTTACATATGCAACTTTTTTATTTAAATGAATAAGAGTCTTTACTGAATGAACTTTTACATTGAACATTTCCTCAACTTCTTTTTTGATTTCAGGTTTTTTTGATTTCCGGTCTGTTTCAAACAAGAGAGTGTTGTTTAATTCTATCAATCTTACTGCTTTTTCAGTTGTTATTGGTTTTATCATGTGGATAGTATATAGATAAATTTCGATTTATCCAATTGGGATTTGGATGAATTAAATTCATCAATTATTTTTTAACCCCTCCAGTTCTTTTATTGCTTTTTCAGTGAACATTGTGAGCCTTGCTCCGCCGTCAGCCAAATCTGCAATCTTTAATTTATTAGCATTGATTACATCAATTCCAGTTATCTTAATTTTTTCTTCTTTTCCAATTACAAGAAGAAGCCCTGCATTTTTTGAATATCTTCTTCCTCGCATCTTTCCTATTCCAGCCCTTGTTGATTTTTTCTGAATAGATATTTCATAAAGATTCCCAAGAATGTGCTTCAAGTTTTTGAAAAACTCTTTTGATTTTAATTTTAATATTTTATCCTCAACAACTAATGGAAGATTAATCTCTATTTTTTTATTTTCCAAAGAATGATATTTCTTTTTTATTTCCTCTATTGAGGTTATATATGTCAAAGCAGACAACATTGCTTTTTTAAGTTCCTTTTTATTTATTTTTTTGAATTTAATAAATCCATGAGGAGGATGTGCTCTTCTTCCTCCTTTGACGCTTGGAATTATTGCACCAACCCAGGAGAATTGAGTTCCTCGTCTCCACATTGTCTTTTTAGGGAATCTTGACATTCCTCTTCCCCTGTCTGTTTTCCAGTCATGTCTTGTATGAAGGACATTTCCTGAAGCACTTCGGTCCATTCCGGCATATTGTTTTGGTTTGTATGGCTGACGGGTTTTTTGAGCTTCGATTATCTTGAAAATCAAATCTTCTCTTATTGGTTCTTCAAATAAGCTTGTTGTGATTTCCTTTGCTTTCTTTCCTTCTGTATCTAATATTTGGATTTTCATCTTAATTCAATAAATTCATAATTTTGTTTAACTTGATATCTGCTTGGCCTTAATGGGCAAGTCAATATTAACTGTCGTTTAACAGGCCCTTGGACACTGCCCCTTAAAATAATATAATCATTCCTTATTTTCCCAAAATGCTTGAATCCCTCTTTCGGATTAATGTCTTTATCTTTAATATCTCCTGTAAAAACTATTTTATTATTGTAAACAACCCTTGTAAAAAATCCCATTTGCCCTGATCTTGGCTGAGTGAAATCAACTCTTGATGGATGCCATGGACCCCCACTTCCCAAAGTCCTTTGCCCTTTTTCTGATTTATGACCCTTTAATGTTAGTCCGAATCTTTTAATTGTTCCCTGAAGCCCTTTTCCTATTGTAACTCCTCGGATATCAACAACCCCTTCTTTTAGAACATCTCTGATTGAAATTTCTTTTGAAATATTATTTTTAACAAAATTTAATTTTTCGTCCTTGTTTCCTGACAAGCCTATCTCAAGAATATCTGGAGTTTTTTTAACTCCGGTTTTTTTAACCTGAGAATAAACAACAACCCTTATATCATCGAACTCTTTATTAAAATCCTCTATTTTTTTAACAGCTTTTTTCTGAAGCTTTATTTTCCTTTTTAATTCCTTATCAAGATTATGATTTAAAACCTCTCCGACAACCTTTCCTTGATTATAAAATCTTGTTGAAAGGATTTTAATGGGAGGACATTCAACAATTGTTACTGGAATTATTATCCTCTGTCCTTTTGTCATAGAATTGGGCGTGTTGTCTTTTACATAAGCAGATAACATTCCTACTTTATATCCTAAAAATCCCAAAAGATTGACATCTTTTCTTGCAATAAAATTCCAATTAACTCTAGGTAGGATTTTGTGTGCCCTTGACCTAGGATAAAATTGCAAACTTCCATGTCTTGGTGTTGCGTGTTTTCCCATTTTGTCTAATTAAAGTTTCAGAAATCTGATTAAATCTTTCTGAACCTTCAGGTAAAAACCTGATGTTATCAAAAATCAACCTTAGGTTTTAGCCTAGTTTATTAATGATTTTATTAATAGTTTAATAAGAAAATGGTTTATAAAGCTTTCTGACAGAACCCTTACTTTTTATGCTTCAAACTCTGCCTCTTTTTTCAGCTTTTTACCATCAATGTCTAGATATCTTATGACCTTGCCCTTTCTTAAAGCTCCTTCACGCACTTTTGCGAAATCTTTCTCATTTTTTAATTCATTTGGGATTACAATGTCTGTTATTATAAAATCATGCTTTATTTCAACTTTTTTGAAATTTTCTAAGCTAGGTTCAAAGATAAGGCTTTCAACAATTTTTCTATCTGAAGTTTTCAGTTTGCAGAAGTCAATCTTAAGCTCGGCATCTTCTTTTTTTGCGCTTGATGCACCTTTTGCAGATTTGGGAGATTTGTCTTTTATTTTTAGCTCATCTTCCCCAACATTAAAAGATAATCCAAAAAATGCTTTTGTCTGTTTATCACATAATTCTACAATTTCTTTTCCAGTCATTTCCCGGTCTAGCTGATATTTTCTAACCCCTATTGCAGAAGTTTTGCTTTCGTATTTAAATCCAGTTAATTCTAATGCTGAAATCAAAGCTCCTGTAACGTGAGTTTTATTGTTTCCTAATTTTTCAGCCATTACTCTTATTAATTCTCGAGCATATTCTGAGGTTGTGTCTATTGTAAATTTTCCATTAGAATTTTTTACTTTGAGCATTGCCCTGTCTTTGAACTCACCCCTTGAAAATTTTTGAAATTGAACGTGAACAGATTCATCTTTTTTTCGGTCAAATATCTTTTTTATAAAAAATTCCATATCTATTTTTCTTCTTGTTTCTTTATAAAAGTTTCTATCAAAAAAATTTCAGATAAATTTTTAGGCTCGACAAAACAACTCCCGTTAACTACCATTTTAAGAAAGAAATCTTCAAGTTTTGTCGAGGATTAAATTTATAAACAATTATGTTGCTATAAGTCCATGTTCAATAAGATTAATTTTAAAGATTTGATAATTCTTCTATTGATTGCAGTAATATTCATTATAGCCTTTTTTGTCATAAAACCGATAATTATCCCAATGATATATGGTATACTTTTGGCATATATTTTTTATCCAATTTATAAATTTTTCTTGAAAAAAATAAAAAACAAGAATATTTCTGCTTTGATTGTATGCGCTGGTTTGATTATCATCCTTCTTGCAATAACTTTCCTTATATTTCAGAATTTATTCAGTCAGGTTATAAATTTTTATCTTGGAATTCAGAAATTTGATTTTACAAATATGGCTGAAAGACTTCTTCCAAAGTTCATCTCTACTTCACAGATTTCAACAAGCATCTCAGGTTATCTGAACAACTATATTTCAACAATGATTGAGGATTTTATCAAGATTTTCAAAGATTTTATTTTTAATCTTCCAATCATAATGATAAAACTATTTGTAGTAATCTTAGTGTTTTTCTTCTCACTGAGAGATGGAGAGAAAGGAATTGAATTTTTAAAGTCTCTTTCTCCATTAAAAAAAGAAACAGAAGAAAAATTCTTTACTCATCTTAAAGATGTTACAAATTCAGTTTTATGGGGCCAGATAGTCATAGGAATTATACAAGGAATAGTCGCCGGAATAGGCTATTTTATTTTTCATGTCGAGAATCCCCTGCTTCTGACTTCAATAACAATAATAACTTCTATGATTCCTATAATAGGTGCTTGGATAGTATGGGTTCCGGTTGACATTTATTTATTCGCGACAGGAAATACTGGGTTAGGAATCGGGCTTTTAATTTATGGAATTGTTGTTGTAAGCACAGTTGATAATATAATTAGAATGTTGATAGTATCAAAAAGAACAAAAATAAATTCGGTTATTGTTCTGTTAGGAATGATTGGAGGATTGTTTATGTTTGGATTTTTAGGACTCATAATCGGACCTTTAGCGCTTGCCTATGTTGTTTTGATTGCAGAACTTTATGTAAAGAACAATGTTAAGGAAGGGCTGGTTTTTCAGCCAAGTAAAGACTGATTAGTTAAGTTTAAAATGGATTATGAAATAGTAGTTAGAAAAAAAAGCAAAGCTCCAAATTTTGTAGCAAGAGCTAATTGCATTAATGAAAGGATTCCTTTTAGAACTTATGTTCATGAATCTGGAATAGAACAAGCTTTTCCAATTCGCAGACGTCCGATTATTGAACAGGCGATTAATCATTCATTCTATAAAATCGAACAGGCATTAGATAGTATTCCGGGTTTAACTAATAATAATTATTTTATATCAATAGTCTGGGGGTCAGAGGGAAATCCTATGATAGATTTAATAGGATTTTCAGGTCTTGATTTTGCTGAAGAACCAAAAAACTGGCCAGGAAATCCTGAAATTACTTCTTTTGTTTTTAAAAATGGTATTTATCAAC
>JAQTOY010000034.1 GCA_028713045.1 Candidatus Nanoarchaeia archaeon | reverse complement strand
CAGACTTTAAGGACTCATATTAAATTGAAAAAGGGAACAGAGAGAGTAGGTACTGGAAAATATTTATTAAGGATTAATGTTATAGGCCCTGGAGGTTATTCTAATTTCTTAACTTTGAATGAAATAGAGGAAGGTGGTTTCTTAGAACAAATGAAAGTAGACAGATGTGAAGAATTGCGAGGAATGCCCGTCCTAGCCGTTTATAATTCTAAAACGTTAGTTGGTTTAAGAAAGAGAGAAATACCAGAATATTAATCTTATTTCAACCTAACCTCTTTTATCCCCATTTCTTTTATAATCTTCTTGTCTTTTTCTAGAAATCTTTTAAGGAATTCTTCAAAATCAAGATTATGCGAGAGTTTTGCATATGCAAAATTGTTTTTAATAAAAGCATCAGGGTGGGCTTTCTTAAATCCTGTGAGATGGTCGGCTATATTTATGGGAGGCCCCTTTATTATTTCGTCTTCTTTCTTATCAACAACAAAATAAAAACTAGCGATATTCTTTTTATCATCATACTCAAATTCAGCTTTTTTAACAATAAATTCTTTTTTGACATTATTACTAAAAAAATCAAAGAATTTTTTTGATTTTGTTCCGGCAATGTCTCCTTTCTGTTTGTTTGTTTTTACCAAGATTATTTTAAGATTCTTATTATTTTTTATTTCATCATAAACATTCTTTTTAATAAAAAATTCAGAATCAGGATTAGTTAAAAATGCGGTGCAGGATTTTTTAAAAATATCAAAAGTGTCCCTTGAAAGCCCTGCAAGAGCATTCCTTTCTTTAAATGTTGGATCAACCAAAATTATTGGAGAAAAAGTCTTTGATTCATTCATTTCCATTAGCAATTCTTCTTTTTTTCTGTAAAATTTTGAGTCGTCTATTATAATCCTTTCCTTTGATTTTGAAATCTCTTGAATGAACTTTAAAAAAGTTCCATAGTGGCATATCAAAAGCTCAAGTGCATAACCTGAAAATCCTCTTATATAGCTTTCTGCTCCGTAGCAATTTTGAGCATAAGCAAATGCTTTTGCCAGCATTATTTCCTGCCCCAATCTTTTATTCTTCTTTATTTTATTTACAACATAATTAACATGAAAATAACTTAAATCCGTGACATTTTCAGCTAAGCGAGGATTTTTAATCTTCCTAACCGGAATTATCTCTATCCTTATATTTCTCTTTGTTATCTGAAAGTAATCTCTTGAACCATGAACTTTAATTGCATTTTTATCCATTAGTTTTAAAAGAAATTCTGATAGTTTATTCTCAGGATATTTTTTGTCAAATCTTACAAAAACGTCTATATCATATAGATCATTGGAGTCCTTTTTAATCATGGTATTCTTAGCCAAACTTCCTCCAACAAAAACTTCTGCTTTAATATTTTTCTTTTTTATTCTACTTCTTAAATCTGAAATAAACTCCAGACCCATCTTGTTTATTTCATCAAAAGTTTTTTCATCAATTTTTATTTTTTCAATCTCTTTATCTAAAATAGAATCCAGCTCTTTTTTCATAAATAAAATAAATAAATGCCTTATTTAAACTTATTTTCTATATATAAACACAACATCTTCATCAGTTCCATTAGATTTCCTAGATTCTTCAAATAATTCCCTTTTTATAGGTAAAAACGCAGTAGTATTATGAAAACCTTGATTATGAACAAAAATATTCTTCTCATCGTAGCCAACTATTGGAACAAAATGCCCGATAAAATTATCTGTTCCTTTTATCTTGCTCCAATCCAATAATATTATTGGAATACAATTTTTAGAAATTTTAGCTAGTATCTCATTTAAAGTTAAACTCTTTTCTTCCATTTTAACACCCAATTCAATAGCTTCTTTTCTGATTCTTTCTAATTTCTTTTTGCTTAATGAAATTTCATCAGCTTCTTTTTTATAATATTCTAATTCATAATTTTTAGGATTAAACCCTAAACAAGAGCTATAATATTCAGTTCTAAAGCCTAATTTAGCAGCAGCCATCGCTAATGCAGAAGTCCACGTAATACCGCTTTTATCACTATCAACTAATTCTATCAGTTTTTCTTTTGAATGAATCTCCCCTAAGAATTCAAGGACCATTTTTAGGGCTGTTGGCCCGCAATCATTTTTACTTTCTTGTTTGTAGAAAGGAACATCCAACTTCATTATCATTCTTCTCTCTTTATATCTTGATAAACAGAATACGCGGCAATAGCTCCCTGCGAAGCAGCGGTTACAATCTGCTTTAACTGGCTGTCAATCACATCGCCAGCAGCATATAGTCCGTCTATATTGGTTTTTTGAGTTTTATCCGTTAAGATATATCCATTTTCAGTTTTTTTAACATTCAGGGAATTCAGAGACTCTGTTTCAGGAACAGAGCCTATCTCAATGAAAATACCCTGAGTTTTCAATAATTTTCCAGATTTTAGCTTTACTTCTTCAACACTATCCTTTCCGATTATTTCAATAACTTCTTCATTAAATATTGTTTCAATCTTTTTTTCTTTTTCAACCAGTTCAATCCAGGCAGGTTCACTTCTGAAAAATTTTTCTTTTCTATAGATTATGTAAACTTTTGAAGCATATTCTGACAATAATAGGGCGGCTGTTAATGCAGCATCACTTCCTCCAACAACACATACAATCTTGTTTTTAAAAAAAGCAGCATCGCAGGTTGCACAATAGCTTACGCCTCTTCCTAAAAATTTTCCTTCCCCATTCACCTTAAGCCTTATTCTTTCACAGCCACCTGCAAAGATTATCTTTTTACAATTATATTTTTTCTTTTCAGTGAAAACCGAAAAATTTTTTTTATCTTTTTCAATTTTTAAAACTTCATCATAAATTATTGGAACTTTAAGCTCTTCAACCTGCTTTAAACATTTCTGCATTAAATCAAAACCCTTTATTTCAGTATAGGATGGAAAATTGCATACTTTATGTGCAACTGCAGCCATTCCGCCCATGCTTTTTGAAAGAATAAGCGTATTAAGCTTGTATCTTGCAGCATAAACTGCGGCAGAAAGCCCTGCAGGGCCAGCTCCAATTATTATTAAATCGTATTTTTCCAATCTAAATTTCCTCCAGTATGCTGTCAATTCTCTGTTTTAACTGATTTTCAGACATGTAACCAGTTAACCTATCAACTTCCTTTCCTTTATTGACAATTACTAAACAGGGTATTCCCTGAATTCCAAATTTCATAGATAATTCCTGATTACCATCAGTATTAACCTTGACAAATTTAAGTTTGTTTGGATATTGTTTAGATAAGGACTCAAAAACTGGCCCCATCATCTGACATGGTCCGCACCAAGGCGCCCAAAAATCAATTATAACGGGAGTTTTGGATTTCTCAACTTCTTCTTTAAAATTATCTTCTTCAACATGAATAACCATTTTTTTACCTCCAATATTATTGCTTAATAAAATTAGTTTATAAATCTTTTTAAGAGATATTCATTTCTTTCTCTTTTTTAACGAAGTAGCCAAATCTATTATATATTTTCCTTCCTCTAATTCATATACCAGAACTCTTTTTTTGGAAAACAAGTTCATAATGTCTATCTCAAATTTTCCAGGTTCTATTATTTTGATAGATTCTAAATCAAGTATGACTGGCTCATCAGGTTTTTGCTCAGTCACCTCTCTTATGTCTTTTTCAATCTGTATCTTGTCTATTTCTTCAAGCTCATCAATTATATCCTGAAGTTCATCAAATTTTTCCTCTCGGATATAGAAGAAAAATTTGCTTCCACATTCACATCCTTTTAGCAATTCTGGGGCTGCATCAGGATAAACCTTCTTACAGTTTGTGCAACGATGAGGTGACATAATTATATTATTTAAAATAGGTATATATAAATTATTATATAGAAATCTATCGCATCACCGCATCATTACTTCCAGCTTTCTAGGATCCCGCTTCATTTCCTTTACAATTGTTGCAGGACCTATTACTGTTATGGAAGAATTCTGCCCTACAAGAGCTTTTGCAAGTCCAAATTTAATTTTTTCAAAAAAACCTGCATTTTCAGAATCTGGAGAAATTACAGCAAGTTCAACGCCTTTGAACCCCCTTATATTTCCAATCATAATCATAGTATCTTCTATCAATCGGGTTTCTTCTTCAGGCCTTAATTTTCCTTGTAAAACAATAACTTTATTGTCAAGGATTAATTTTAATAATTTTTTAATTCTTTCAATTGTGTCAAGTTTTGCTATTTCACTATAAGGCATAAAATGCAGGGTAAGCCCTTTTATGCTTGTTTTTTTATTGCCCATAATCTTTTTCCCTCTTTTTTTATCAATCCTTAGTGATAAATTTAATATATAAATGTTTATTATCCTGCCTTTTTTGAAAGTTTAAAGACAGATTCATAAAATTCTTCCATATTTGTTCCATATCTTGCAGATATTCCAACAACTTCATATTCCGGAAATGCAGACTCTATATTTTTTATATTGGCCTTTTTTAAATCAATCTTGTTTGCCACTATAAGTACTGGAATTTTTCTTGAAATGAGATTTCCTATCAAAGTTAGGTTTACCTGAGAATACGGGTCTTCAGTTGCATCAAGAACAATTACAACCGCATCAACATCATCAAGCCATTTTATGGCTTCTATAATCCCTTGTGTAGCCTCTCTGGCCCTTTTTTGAGCCTGCTTTTTTTTCATCTTAAATTTAAGGAAATTTTCATAGTCAATCTTTGTTGCAATTCCAGGGGTATCGATTAACTTGAATTTCATTGTTTTTTCCTTGTATTTTATTTCAACTTCTTCTTTGAACTGGACATTTCTCGTTTCATGAGGTATATTGCTAACCTTGCCAATCTCTTGACCAGTCCAATCTTTACAAATCCTGTTGACAATAGAAGTCTTGCCGGCATTTGGAGGCCCATAAAATCCAAGAGAAATCTCTTTTTTTCTTCTGAAAAATATACTAAAAATTCTCTTTGTAAAATCTTTGAATATCTCTATTTTCATTTTGAAGTTTTAATTTAATAATCCTATTTTAATTGAGTCTTGTATTTATTAATCTTATGTTATTCAATATCTGTTCTGTCTATTAATGCTTGAATTATTTCTAATTTCCAATTCTTTTTGAATTTTTCTTTTTTCAATCCAGGCAAATACGGGGATTTCAAACATGCCGGTTCTTTTTCCATGAAATTTTTTCCAGGCATAGTTTAATTGCTCCCCACCCCAATCCATTTCTTTAAGTTTACCGATAACTTCCTGTTTTTTAAGTCCTTGCTTTAGGGAATTGTTTATAAAACTCATTATATTGTACAAATCATTTTTATTTGGAAACAATCTGGTTTCGTATCTTCTTTTATACCATTCCTGCAAAATGATATAAATAACTAATGCAGACAAAAAAAGAATAAAAATGAGCATAAATGTCATTTTAAGAGGTTTACAATCATTTCTGCAGTTCAGGGAGTTCTCTCCATTATCACAAACCCCGTCGTTATCACAGGTTATAACGATATCTTCGCTTTTATCAAGTTCATTAAAATCTGGAGAAAAATAAAACGGGCAGTCTATAATATCAATAGTTTCGGGATATATAATCTCTATGCTTTTGTCCCGGTCTAGATTGCTAAAGATTATTCCGGCAGCAGTCCCAAAGTTTTGTTTGCTTTCAGTTCCATTTTTTAATATTATTTTTTCAGGATTTCCGTTTATTAGAAAATACATTTTATCAATTTTTTTTAAAGGTTCAAAATTAATTTTAACATGGGAAAATAATGTGTTTACAACTTTATCTCTATAATAATATGAATAAGTTTTCGATTCCAATGAAACATAGACATTCTCAATACCCCATAACTCAATGGCATTGAAATAATCTTCTCTTTCACCAGAAACATTGCCAGCACCGATTTCTTTTAAAACTTCAAGATCCAGTTGATTTTCATTTGGAAAACATTCAGAAGGGCTTATTTCTTCACTTACCAAAAAACCAAAGGGAATCCTGATATCCAATAACTTTTTAACAATATCCGTATATTCATCATCAGAGGTTGCATTCTCATATCTTTTTTCCTGAACAAATATGCTTGAATTTAAATCGCCGAGGCTTATATTTTTTTTAACTTCATCACTTATCCATTGTGGAAGCGAATTTATCTGATCTTCAACAGTTTTCAAATCTTCCTTATACATATTTATAATTGAACTAATATATTCTTTTGGAGAAATTGCATTAATCCTTACAGTTTTATTTGTTTTCTCAGTTAAGTTATAAACTTCTACTTTTAATTCATAGGCCCCCTTCCTTTGGTAAGTATGGCTCAAGACTCCGGTTTTTGTGATTATTTCCGGACTTCCATCCCCAAAATTCCATAAATAAGTGAGATTGCCGTAAGCTTTATCTAGAAGGACTGAAAATTCAGTTGATATGAGTATTGGCGGAGTATGTGGAAGAACATCTTTTATTTTAATGCTTTCATTTGTCTGAGACATTATACCATTTAGGTTTATTAATAAAACCAGCAGAAATAAAATAATAAGTAATCTCTTCCCCATTTTTAATTATAAAACCGAAATAGTATATAAATATTTTTAATGGTTGTTATTCAGAATTAACAAATTTTTTTCTTCAAAGCAATTATACTATAAACAACAAATATCAAAATAAAGCTTAAAACAAAATTAAAAAAACTGAAAAAAGGAAGCCTTACCCTAGCTGCCCCGCAGGCAACACTTCCTTGTTCAGTTGAACATAATGATTCATTCAAATCACAGGTTCCAGAAGCTCCTGCCAATGTGCTGTTCATTTGAACTCTCATTAATCCATTTTGGGTATTGCATTCTCCATGGCTTGTTGTTGTGTTGCAATAATATATTATCTCATCATTATCCTGGAAAATGCTTCCTCTAACTTCAGAATTGAGCTCACATTTTCCAAGGCCAAGGTTATATTTACAGGAACAGTTTATCTTTACAAAAAAGTCATCTCCACAGTTAGCTCCTGTCTCTATAATGCCTCCGCAAGCAGAATCAGAACCTACTCTGCATAAATCCAAACTGCAGTTTGTCGAATCTTTATAATCTGAACAGAAGCTTATATTCCCGCAAATCGTTTGAAGAGTTTTATTTAGCGAACATCCAGTCGGAGTACATCCAAAATTTGCAGGGCAGCAGTCATCATTCCCCCCCGGAGTTTTGTCTAAACCTCCACATCCAGTAGAACTTATAAGAGTATTAAAACTGCTCCCACTTTCATTCCAGTATCTTAACCCATCGGATTCGCAATAATTAACAAGATTTATATCAAAAGTTGTATCTGTCAAACTATTTGCGTTGGGTATTATGACCTCTAAATTTGCTTCGTGCTGTCCAGAGGTTCCAAAAACCTTTGTAAAATTAGTTCCATTTGAACCTCGAACATAATATCGGTCACCATCATCAAAAGTCCAAGAAAAATTCATGCCATTGTAATTATTTCTTAAACCATAGCTATTGTATATCAAAGTTCCCCCAGTAGTTGTAGCAGGACAATCTCCGCCTATACAGGTTATGTCTCTGGTGGAATTAATTTCAATTGCAAATGATTTTGTGGCATTAAATTTTATTAAAGGTCCTTTTATATCCTCTCCATAAAGGGGTTTATTTATATAAGCAAAAGTGTAATTCGCAATTTCGCCAGTATTAATTACAAAGATAGTTTTTGAGTCAGAGGCTCTCGCACCTCGGCCATCAACAATATTCAATTCTATATTCTTCTGGCCAGAAGAGATATAATCATTAAACCTAAAATTATAGTTATTCTGATTTATAGAATCTCCGGATTTGGTTATATTATCATCCAAATTCCAGACAAAATCAAAAAAATCATCTTCATCATAGCTGGTTTGATTAAAATCAATAATCTCTGTATTGAGATAGAACTCTCCAGTTTTTGGAGATGTTATATTTATAAAAGGAAGGAAGTTATTTTCAATCCCGCCGACCTCAAGATATCTAAAATCCGGATTTGAATTATCCGTAGTTTTAATCCATTCAACATCTCCCTCACGCCTTGCCCTAAACCAATAAGTTCCGCTCTGGTCTGCCATCCATGTTGCAAAACCAGATTCATTTGTCTGTGAAAAAACTTTTTTATCCCACCAAAGAGGAACTGATTCATAGATTTCATACTCAACCCTGCCTATTAGCTGGGATCCAGCCACATTCAATTTTACTCTATCCCTCAAATCTACCGTATTTATAGGAGTTCCAATCATATTACTCCAAAAAACTTGCATTACTCCAACAGGAACTATAGAGACATTTCTTGATTCAGTTTGACCTTCACTATTTATTATATTCGCGCTGAATGCCTGATAACTATAATTTCCAAAATCCAATTCAGTTATTGAATTTACTGAAATATTCGACTGATTTACATAAAGATACCATTGACTCTGATTATATTTTTGCAGGTTACTAATATAAGATTCCTTAACTTCTGAATCTGAAAGGCTCGCATTCCAGATGCGAACTTCATCAATTAAACCATTCCAATAATTTGCAGGAATCAATGAATCTCCTTTTCCTACTGTTAAGCTTCCAAGTCCTGTGTAAGTTATGTCTGCATTTAAGTTATTAGAGACATCTCTAAAAATTCCATCAACATAAATTCTAGCGGCAGTGCCGTCATAAACAAGTGTTATATAATGCCATTGATTATCATTAATATATGAACCAACCATCCAAGAATAACCCGAAGTTGTTCCTAGGTAGGACATTGCCTTTCCCTCTGCATTCATTCCAATCCAATAGCCTTGCTTAGCAGTTGTATCTCCGCCAAATCCTGCAATGAAAAAATTATTTCCTGAACTTGAAGTTTTAGCCCAAGCACTTATTGTAACTCTTTTGGGTTTTAATGAAACGTTATTTCCAGCATCAATATAATCATTAACTCCATCAAAACTATAGGCTCCGTCATATTTTCCCGAGCTTATCCAAGTTGCTCCATTAACAGTTCCATTATTACCATATTTTGACGAGTCATTAACTTTGGTAGGGTTCTCTCCTAATTCATCTCTATTGCCAAAATTATACATTAAAACCAAGCTTTCATTATAAATTGTGTAATTTGTTCCATTCCAATTTAATTTAAAATTTTTTGGAAAGGGATTGTCAATGGAAACTCCAAATTCATAAAACCTGTTGTTTGTTTGATAATTGTTTTGTTGGGTTGGATTTGTAAAAAATAATGATGGTGTTGGGGGATCAAGGCAAACTCCTACCCCTTGACATTTTTTTGTTCCAGTACATTGGCAATCATAAAGGCAGTTATAACAATTCTCGATAAATTTATTTTCACAAATTCCATCTCCGCAATAGTTATCTGTCTTTAAGTACGGGAGCATAGAATTTTCATCATTAATCCAGATATTTGTAAAATCCCAAGATCCGCTTCCAATATAAACCGGATGCGTGTTTGTAAAAAAAGCAGAAGGGCTTCCTTCTTGAGAAATTCCATATCCATTGTTGGTGGATGTGCTTGCAAAATAAGAA
>JAQTOY010000033.1 GCA_028713045.1 Candidatus Nanoarchaeia archaeon | reverse complement strand
AATTATAAAAGAAAAACAGGATATATTAAACCCTTTAGTTTCGGATTTATTGGAAAAATACGCAAAAACAAAAGAAAAAGAAGAGACTAATTTTTACAAAGGAAAGGAAGGATTAAAAACTATTTTTGAAGATCAATTGGATTCAAAAGAAATAATGATTTTAGGAGCAAGTCCAAAAGCTTATGAAATTCTGCAGTTTTATTTCAAATGGTATGACAAATCTAGAAAAGAAAAGAAAATTAAAACAAGAATAATAGCAACTGACAAAATAATAAAAAAAATACCCCTATCTGAAATAAAATATCTTCCAAACAAATATGAAAATCCAGTTGCAATAAATATCTATGGGGACAAAACTGCAATTATCCTATGGGCCAAAGAACCAATTGCAATTGTTATAAAGAATAAAGAAATTTCAAATGGATATAAAAATTATTTTGAGATTATGTGGAGAATAGCAAAGAGAATATAGACTTAAACAAACAATTTCTTTACTTTTTTAATCATTTTATTCTTTTTTTTCCTCACCTAATTCCAATTGTCCCTCAATTGGAATCTCGCTTTCTTTAGCAAGTTTTGCTATATCCACAACTCTATCTCCCTCATGAAGTTTTATTATCCGAACCCCTTGAGTAGCTCTTCCCATAACTCTTATTTCTTTTACTCTTGTATTGATTACAATCCCTTTTTTAGTTGAAACTAAGAATGTATCCTTATCATCAACTTCAATTGTTGAAACAACATCTCCGGTTTTGTCTCTGCTTACTTTAAGATTAATAACTCCTTTGCATGCTCTTCCAGTTAGTCTATAATCTTCTACAGAGCTTCTTTTTCCATATCCTTTTTCAGTTATTGTTAAAATAGTCGATTTGATATCATCTGCAATTTCCATGCTTACAACTTCATCATTTTCATCTAGTTTAATTCCACAAACTCCATAAGAAGCCCTTCCCATTTCTCTTACTTCATCTGAATTAAATCTAATTGCCTGTCCTTTTTTGCTCATTAACATTACTTCTTGTTTTGGTTTTACTATTTTAACATCAATGACTATATCGGTATTATCCAAAGGTAGATTGATTATTCTGACTCCGGCATTTCTAGGTTTTTCAAACATTCCTAGTCTGATTTTCTTAACCTGTCCTTTTTTTGTTACCATGAATAAATAATCATTAAACTCTTTTACTGCAATTACATTCGTGATAGTATCATCCTTTATGTTTAACAAATTTACAATAGCCTGCCCTTTACCATACCTCTGAGTCTCAGGAACTTTATATGCCTTTAACCAGAATAATCTTCCCCTTCCTGTAAATAACAACAAGTAATCATGAGTTGAACAAGTTATTAATTGTTTTACAAAGTCCTCGGAGGTTAATTCTGCTCCAATGACTCCCTTGCCACCTCTTCTCTGCTCATGATAAATCTTAAAAGGCATTCTTTTTATATACCCCTTGTCAGTTATTGTTATTACAACCTCTTTTTTCTGAACTAAATCCTTTTCTTCAATCTCTTTTACGCTTCTTATTATCTTGCTTTTTCTCTCATCACCATATTTTTCTTTTAATTCAGTCAATTCTTTTTTTATTATTTTTAAAATTTCCTTTTCATCAGCTAAAATCTTCCTGCATTTGTCAATGAATTCTGCCAATTGCTTTGCTTCTTCTTTTAATTTATCATGTTCCAAAGCAGTCAACTGCCTTAACTTTGTCTCAAGAATTGCCTCAGCCTGTTTTTTAGTGAAACCAAATTTTTTCATCAAGTTTTCAGCAGCTTCTTCCCTTGATTTTTTAATTAATTCAATAATTTCCTCAAGATTCTTTAAAGCGATTAATAATCCTTGGACAATATGCTCTCTTTCTTCTGCTTTTTTCAAATCAAATTCTGTTCTTTTTCTGATTATTTTCCTTCTATAATCAATATAACAATTTATTATCTCTTTCAAAGAAAGAGTTTTAGGAACTCCTGCAACAAGGGCGACTATGACCGCATCAAACTTTGACTGCAATCTTGTTGATTTGTACAATCTATTGATTGCAAACTGTGAATTTGCTCCTTTTTTCATGTCAATAACAATTCTTACTTTTCCTTTTGAACTCTCATCCCTTATATCATGAACATCTAACAATTTCTTATCTCTCACTAATTCTGCAATCTCTTTTACTAATTCAGATTTATTAACTTGATAAGGAATTTCGGTTATGACGATTCTTTCTTTCCCATCTTTTCTTGTTTCAGTTGAAACCTTTCCCCTTATGACAAATCCTGCCTTTCCTTTCTCATATAATTCTTTCAAAGTGTTTCCAACAATCTGTCCTCCAGTTGGAAAATCCGGACCCTTAATTATTTCCATAAGCTCATCAATAGTTATTTCCGGCTTGTTTATTGTTTCAATTATTCCATCACAGACTTCAACTAAATTATGTGGGGGAATATTAGTCGTCATTCCAACTGCGATTCCAGAGCTTCCGTTAATAAGTAGATTCGGCACTTTTCCAGGAAGTATGACTGGTTCCCTTAAAGAATTATCAAAATTGGGGATAAACTTTACAGTTTCCTTATCAATATCTTCTAATAACTCAACTCCAATTTTTGCTAATTTTGCTTCTGTATACCTTGAAGCAGCAGCGCTGTCTCCATCCATACTTCCAAAATTTCCCTGTCCATGAACTAGAGGGTATCTTAACGAAAAATCCTGAGCCATCCTTACCATTGCATCATAAATTGCCATATCTCCATGCGGATGGAATTTACCCATTGTATCTCCGACTATTCTTGCAGACTTTTTAGTCATTCCTTTTTCTAGTCCCATTAATTTCATTGCATAAAGAATTCTTCTATGAACAGGTTTTAATCCGTCTTCAACAGCAGGCAGGGCTCTTGAAACAATAACAGACATTGCATAATCAATATAGGATTTTTTCATCTCCTTTGTAATCTCAGTTCCTATCACCCTATTTTCATCCATATCTTTAATATTAAGGGCTTCTTTTTCCAATACTTCCATTTCTCCGTTTCCATTCTCAGAAACTTCACTCTCTTCTGCTTCTTTCTCAACTTCTTCTATTTCTTCTTCAGTTGGATTCTCCTCCACTTCATCATTAATGTCTTCTTTGTCTGGCATTTTTAAGCAGCTCCTGCTAAAATTTTATTAGTTAATCTTTCAGCAAAATCATAATAATCTCTTGTTTCATTTCCATCTAAAACTCTTCTATCTGCATAAGCTTGATATAATGCTCTTGCTTTTGCACCCTCTCCAGCAGATAATTCAGAATTTTCCAAACATCTATCAAAATCAAAAACCAATTCTCCAGTTCTAAAAAAATTAAGAATCTGCAGTCCTCTTCTTACATAAAACAAAAGATTCTGGGTTTCTCTATAAGGCCTGTCTCCATATTTTTGCCCCGGTCTTCCTTCTTTTAAAAAATAACCCTCTAGTTCATATCTTCTTTTTTTTTCTAAATGCTTCCTTACTTCAGTATCAGTTAAAGGATTTTGTCTTAAATCCACTCTAATCCTTTCAAACTCAGGTGTTGTATGTAAAGTATTGGAACCCTCTTCGCCAGCAATAACAACCCAAGTTGCAAAACTATGTCTTCTCCTTATATAATCTTGAATTCCTTGTAAAGAATTTACATATTGAGTCTGGAATCTAACTTCTTGTAATCCTGCCATTAATTCCTGAGCTTCATCATCAAAATCTAAATCCTTTCCATCGGTCACAAAAACCATTCCATTGATATCTGAAACACCCTCAGCATAATGTCCAGTATTTGAACTTCCTAAAACTAATGCTCCTGCTAAATTATCTCTATATCTTTGCTGTAAATGGCGCCTTATTCTATCAAATGATTCATTTAATGCCATCTTATATATCAACCTCAGCTATATTTGCATTTACTTCAATGAATTTTCTTCTAGGGCCTACTTCATCGCCCATTAGCATGTTAAATGTTTGGTCAGCAAGAACCGCGTCTTCAATTGTAACTTTTTTTAAGATTCTTTTTTTAGGATCCATTGTCGTATCCCATAATTGTGAAGCATTCATTTCCCCTAGTCCCTTAAATCTTTGAACATCTGCTTTTCCTCCGCCTAATTTCTCCAAGGTTTTTTTCAATTCATCATCACTATAAACATAATAATCTTTTTTCTTTCTTATCCGGTATAAAGGAGAAACTGCAATGAAGATATTACCATTTTCAATAAGCTCAGGAACATATCTATAAAAAAACGTCAATAATAAAGTGGTAATATGCTGTCCATCAACATCTGCATCGCACATTATAATCACTTTATTATATCTTAGTTTTGTAATATCAAAATTTTCTTTAACTCCGGTTCCAACTGCAGTTATCAGATTGATTATCTCGTCAGAGGTAAGGACTTTGGTTGGATTAGACTTTTCAACATTCATTATCTTACCTTTTAATGGCAAAATGGCCTGAAATTCCTTGTCTCGTGCCATTTTTGATGAACCTGCTGCACTGTCTCCTTCAACAATATAAATCTCAGTCCTTTCAACTTTTTTAGACGAACAGTCGGCTAATTTTCCAGGAAGTCCTGATAAACCGCCCATTGCATTTTTCCGCCTTACCAAATCCCTTGCTTTTTTTGCAGCTTCTCTTGCTTTTGCAGACGCAATGACTTTTTGCGCAATTTTATTGGATATTGATGGATTTTCCTCTAAAAATTCTGTTAAAGCAATATAAACCATTGAATCAACTACTCCTTTCATCTCAGAATTGCCTAATTTTGTTTTTGTCTGTCCTTCAAACTGAGGATCTCTCATTTTCAAACTGATTATTGCAGTAACTCCTTCCCTTGCATCATCTCCCATAAGTTTTTCGTTTTTAAGAAGTCCTTTTTTATCCGCATAATCATTGACTGCTCTTGTCAATGCAGTTTTAAAACCAGAAATATGCGTTCCACCTTCAGTAGTATTGATTGTATTGACAAAACCAAAAATATTTTCATTATAGCCATCTGTATATTGAATCGCAACCTCTGCAATAGTCGAATCAACCTGTTTTTTGAAATAAATTGGTTTATGTAGAACATTTTTTGATTTGTTTATATGTTGTACAAACTCAATCAAACCACCACTATAATGAAAAGTCTCTTCTTTATTGTTTTTTTCGTCTCTTAATATTATTTTTACATTCGGATTCAAGAATGCAATCTCCTGAAGCCTTTTTTTCAAAACCGCAAAATCAAACTCAACTGTTGAAAAAATCTCGGCATCAGGGTAAAATTGAATTGTTGTTCCTGTTTCTTTTTTCTCACATTTTCCAATTACTTTTACATCATCTTTGGGAACTCCTATTTTATATTCCTGCTGATAAATACTACCATCTTTTTTTACCGTTGCAATAAGTTTAATAGAGAGAGCATTCACGCAAGAAACTCCGACTCCATGCAAACCTCCTGAAATTTCATAACTATTTTTGTCAAATTTTCCTCCTGCATGAAGTTTAGTAAGCGCAATTTCCATTGCAGATTTCTTATAAACCGGATGCTTATCAACAGGAATCCCCCTTCCATCATCAATAACAGTCACACTACCATCTTTGTTTATAGTCACAAGAACATAAGTTGCATAACCTGCCATTGCTTCATCAATAGAATTATCAACAACCTCATAAACCAGATGATGCAAACCATCCTTGCCAGTGCCTCCAATATACATTGCAGGCCTTTTTCTAACTCCTTCCAGGCCCTCTAATACCTTGATGCTTTCTGCGCCATAAGATTTTTCATCTGCCATTTTAATCTTAAATGCTTATTATTTGAGATAGTTTTAACTAAAACTTAACATTTCTTATAAAATTTAATTATTTAATAAAGATTATGTTTTTGTGTTTTTTCAGTGTCAGGAACCCGGTTCCCGAGCATGCTCAAAAATGCTTTTTAGCATTTTTTACATCAAAAAACCATCAAATTTACACCATTTTTAATCATCCTGCATTTAAAAAGCTTTCTATGCCTAAAAGGTATTTTATCGACGAAAAAGGATATTAAATATTTTTATAAACTCTAATTAAAAATAACAAAATCAAGCAGTTGCTGTTGGAGTTGGGGTTGGAGAGGGAGTATAAGTTGGAGTAGGAGTCGGACCTCCAATAACACAAATTCCATTTTGACAATAATTTGTTCCACTGCATAATTCCGGATCTATCCCTGAAGTTATTTGAACGCATTGATTAACTCCTCCCACAGACACACATCTTGAACAAGTGAAACAGTTATCATCTCCCAATAATGTAGGATTATTAATACAAAGTTCTCCATCATATTTTCTAGAATTACCAACACAACCACCACTAACGCAATGATAAGGAGGATAATCTGTAACACTACCTTCAGGAGCAAGAACACCATTTCTATAATTTAAAGAACATCCAGGATTACCTCCAGTAGTATGCGGTCTTGTATCATATACATTGTTAAGTAGTTTACATTTATTCAATGGAGGAAAATGTTGATTAGTGGTTGGTGGAAGTGATGAAGTTTCTACTTCACATCTTTGGCATACTGAACACCCGAGTTCAACAGAAGAACTTATTTTGCACATTTCCCTGCAACTTATGATGGGTGGATACGGGGGAGCAGGTAGATCATAGGCACAAGTAGCAACTTTACCTACATTTGTAATAGGAAAGCCATTATAACAGCCATCATCACACTCTTGAGATTCTATACTTGTGTGTGAACCGCATAATTTTTCTCCAGCATTAACCCCGGCCTTATCACATTTAAGGCAGGATCCGCAACCATTATTTGACTGACATATAGTCCCATCTGTTAAGGTTTTTTCACAAAGGCTGTTTTCTCCTAATGAACGAAAATAACAATTCCCCGTTTTTATATCTGGTTTTGGCGGATTAGAATCTGTAGATTTATGAAAGCCCGAGGGACAAGATGCAGTTGGCGTAGGTGAAGCTGTTGGAGTAACAGTTGTTGTTGCAGTAGGGGTATACGTTGGCGTATAGGTCGGTGTATATGTTGGCGTATAGGTCGGTGTATAGGTAGGTGTATAGGTAGGTGTATATATCGGACGTGGAGAATACCAAAAAGAATAAATCAAACTTTTCAATGTTCCTTGATTTTCATTTTCCTGAGACTCACTGAAATTATCGGCACCATAATAATAATTAACAAAAATAGCAATAATTACTATTATAATCATAATCACTAAAAATAATAAATTTTTATTTAATTTTTCTTTTCTAACCATCTTTTTATAACAATAAATAGCAAATAACTATTTAAATCTTTTTAATTTTTTATATAAAATGAAATTATCTGTGATAATGCCGGCATATAATGAAAAAAATACAATTCTAGAAATTTTAGAAAAAATAAAGAAAATAAAACTAGATAAAGAAATAATAATTGTTGATGATTTTTCCAGTGATGGGACAAGGGAAATTTTAAACGCCTTAGATAAAAATAACATTAAAATAATTTTTCATGAAAAAAACTATGGCAAAGGCAATGCCATAAGAACTGCTTTGAAATATGCATCAGGGGATATAATTATTATACAAGATGCTGACTTGGAATACAATCCCGAGGATTATTACTCCTTGATTAAACCAATTTTAGCAAAGGAATCAAAAGTAGTTTATGGAACAAGATTTCCAAAAGAAAAGAGAAAAATATCCCGGTTTAAGAACAAATATTTCCTTGGTAATATGATTTTGACAGTCGTTGCAAATATTTTGTACAATGCAAAAATAACTGATGAAGCCACTTGCTATAAGGTTTTCGATGCAGAATTATTGAAATCTATTAACTTGAAATGCAGAAGGTTTGAGTTCTGTCCAGAAGTAACTGCAAAATTAAGAAAGTTAAACGAAAGAATAATTGAAGTTCCAGTCCGCTATTTTCCAAGAGGCGAAAATGAAGGCAAAAAAATAAGGTATAAAGATGGATTTGAAGCTCTCTGGACTTTGCTTAAATACCGATTTGTAAATTAAAAATTTTCTAAAGATGTTCAACCCATTGTAAAACAAATATTTTAAATAAGATTAAAGAATTATCATTAAATGAATAAAAAAAATATTTATTTAGCAGCAATAATTTTAATTCCTATAATAGCCCTTTTTCTACGTTTTTTCATGATTGATGCAAGGCCTATGTATTTTGATGAAGGAACTCATTGGCTTAGTTTCATAAACAAGATTTATACCGGAGAGACCTTAATCTATATCCCAGATTTTCATGGCTTTCTATCTTGGTATCTGAGCGTATTGCCTCTTTATGTTTTTGGATTAAGCATATTCAGCCTAAGGTTTATGAGTGTTTTTTTCAGCTTTCTTACAGTTTGTTTGGTTTTCCTTTTAAGAAAAGATCTAGGAAAAATAGGTACAATCCTAGCAGCATTATTTTTAGCTATCTCTCCTGCAATGATATATTATTCAAGGCAAGTTTCACAATACCCATATTTAGTATTCTTCACTTTAGCTTCTTTTGTCTCACTAGTTTATTATTTTAAGGAAAAAAAGAAAATTTATTTTTATTTATTTGCTGCATCAATTGGCTTTTCATTTGTAACACATGAAATAGTGGTCATATATCTTGCTGCAATGGCAACTTTCTTGATTTTGATGTATCATTCAAATTACAAAATAAGAGAGATAATGAAAAAAGAGTTCAATAGAATAAAAAAAGAAAAGTACTCCCTGTTAGTAATTTCTCTAATTATAATCGCCTTAATAGTTATTGTCATAATGTCATGTTTTTTTACAAATCTAAAGACTCTTTTTGATTATTTAAGCCAATCATCATTTGCATTCAACAAGTCTTTTAATACTGGACATAACAAAAATATGTTTTATTACTTAAAAACTTTTATTTCACTTGAGCTATTTGCATTTACAGGAACTTTTCTTTCCATATTTTTATTAAGAAGAAATATTTTTAATTTATTTCTTTTTTACTGGACCGGATTCTCAATTGTAATTTTTTCAATAATCCCGTATAAAGTTCCTTGGATGTTCATTTTAATATTATTGCCGATGTATTTACTATCTGCTTCTGTTTTTGATAATATCTACACTAAATTAAAAATGAAAAAAGAAAAAATAGTTTTTTACATATTAATAGGAATTTTTCTTGTTTATCTGATTGCCACATCAGTTAATATTAACTATATTAATAGCTATTCAAAGAATAATCCATTAAACTATGCAGGTCCTGTAAAAGATAATTTTCGTTTAATCAACGATTTGAATAATGTGATTAAATCTAATGAAACAAAAATTCTTTTTTTAGGAGATAATTTTTGGCCATTGCATTATTATTTAAGAGATAAGAAAAATTACTTTGCAAGAGAGGATACAAATATAAGCAAATTTTACGATGATTATGATTTTTTTATTGTAGTAAAGGAAGAGAAGTATGATTCGTCAAAATTGAGAGAATTGGGGGTATATGAACTAAGGGTAAATTATTATATAAAAGTTCTTTATAAAAATAATCCAAAATAGCTTCAATTAACAAAGACTTCTTATCTTCACCCTAGTTTTTATGGATCTTTTTGATCATCATGCTTTTTAAACTGATTCAAAAACTCTTTCCTTCAAACTTATACAAAAACAGCCCTTCACTGCTTCTTCCAATCAATTCAAACTTCTCACATTCAAATTCATTTGAATAAGCATAATCGACCCCAGAATTCTTAGCTAATTGGATTTTTAAATTGCAGTTTGAATTAA
>JAQTOY010000032.1 GCA_028713045.1 Candidatus Nanoarchaeia archaeon | reverse complement strand
AATGGAGCTTCTGCAATAACGGTTCATGCAAGAACAGTTGAACAGGGTTATTCTGGAAAGGCGGATTGGAAAGTAATTGCAGAAGTAAAGAAAGCAGTTAAAATCCCAGTCGTTGGGAATGGAGATGTATTCAATGGAAAAGATGCTGAAAGAATGTTTAAAGAAACCAAGTGCGATTATATCATGATTGGAAGAGGTGCAATTGGAAAACCTTTTGTTTTCAAACAGATAAATCATTATCTTAGAACTGGTGAAATTATTCAGCAGACAAAAGAGGATAAGATTAAAGATTATTTTGAATATATTGAACTTGCAAAAAAATTCAAGATTTTTACAATAAAAGATGCTAAAAACAAGGCGCAGGAATTTACCAAGGGGCTTGAAGGAAGTTCTAAATTGAGAGGAGAACTCAATAAGGTTAAGGAATGGGAAGAGATTGATAAGTTGATGAAATCGTTATAATCAATCTTTAAGAACTTCATCTATGAATTCTATTTTAAATTTTGTTCCATAGAATAAAAATCCCAGATCTCTCACAAGGATATTTTCTACTTCATTTTTGAAATCTTTTGGGATTGAATTATTGATGACTAGAGGGCATCCTTTGTCCCAGTAATATACCTTTATAATTTTATTATTAAAATCAATAGAATTCCAATCTATGCAGAAAGGATAAATTTTGCAGTCAATTGGTCTTGGATCAATTTCTTTATTTAAAGAATTTGTTAAAAACTTGCAATTTTTTCCATCAGAACAGTTTTTAAACTGAACCCTGTCTCCAACAAATTCAATTTTTATACCTAAAGAAGTAATATGATCTTTGATTCTTTCATGAAAAGCAAAATATTCATTAATCCATTCTTCAACCCTGTTGTCATCACAGCAAGCCACAGGGCATAAACTTCCATAACAAGCAGGAATTTTACCTTCAATAAATTGCTCTTTTTCCATTTATTTTCAAAATATCTTAAAGTTATAAAGATTATTGAATTAAAAAGAGATAAATCGCAAGTCTTAAAAAGCGATTAAATCTATAAACCCTGAAAAGAGTTCTTGATAAGTTAAAATGCCAAAGCTAAAAATACAAAAAAACCATGTGGATGAAATAATAAGATTAGAGAACCTCTGCAAGAGATACAGGATGGGAGAATCAGTTGTCCAGGCAGTATGCGAAGTCAATCTTGGAATCAATAAAGGAGAATTCGTTGCAATTGTAGGACCCTCTGGAAGTGGAAAATCCACAATGATGAATATGGTTGGAGCATTGGATTTGGCTTCTCAGGGAGATATTTTTCTTGATGGAATTGACATTGAACATTTGGCTGAATCAAGACTTGCTCAGATAAGGGGCCGGAGAATAGGATTTATTTTTCAGACATTTAATCTGATACCTACTTTAAATGCTGTTGAGAATGTTGCTCTGCCAATGATTTTCCAAGGAATTCCAAGATGGAAAAGAATAGAAAGAGCAAAAAAACTTCTTAATGAAGTAAAACTTTCTCATAGGATGTATCATCTTCCAAACGAATTATCTGGAGGAGAGCGGCAGAGAGTTGCAATTGCAAGAGCTCTTGCAAATGATCCTGAAGTTATTTTAGCAGATGAGCCTACTGGAAATCTTGATTCAAAAACCGGAGAAGAAATAATGAATATGTTCATGGAATTAAACAAGCAGGGAAAGACAATTATAATGATAACTCATGATCCTAACCTAGCTAAAAAAGCAAGAAGGGTAATCAAATTAAAAGATGGAAAGATTATAAAATGAACCGAAATGCTTAAAAGGGTTTAATATTAAATAAAGTTGAGGTGATGATGAACAATTAATGTCGGAACCTCGAGGTGTTCTGAACCGTTAAAATTTAAATAAAAATGACAAAACAAAAATCAGTCTTAACAATAATCAGTATAATGCTTCTAATTAGTTTAATTGGATTTGCAAGTGCAATCACAATAACCAGCGTTTCAACAAACCCTGAAACAATTGCTCCGGGGGAAACATCTGAAATAACCATAACCTTAAAGAACAATGCAGACATTGATATTGAAGATGTTTCGGTTAATCTTGATTTATCAAATGTTCCATTTGCTCCGTTTGAATCTGGTTCAAGTTTCTTCACAAATGAGCTATTGGAATCAAAAACCAAAACTGCGGAATTTAATGTTATTGCGTTGAATGATGCAAAATCCGGAATCTATAAAATTCCAGTTGTTATAAGCTACACAGAAGACAATGTTGTTAAAACTCAAAACTCCCTTATAAGCTTGGATATTAATTCTCAGCCAATAATTGATGTGAGTGTTGAAGATGGATTGTTGTTAAAGGGAAAGGAGAACAAAGTCACTCTAAAAATAATCAATAAAGGACTAGCTGATGCTAAATTCTTGGAAGTAGAAACAAAGGGCTCAACCTCATATAATATTTTATCTGCTGAAAAAATTTATGTTGGAGATGTTGATAGCAATGATTTTCAGACCGTTGATTATCAAATTTATTTCAGCCCAAACAGCTTGAGCAGATTAGATCTTCCTGTGGCAATAAAATACAAAGATATTGCAAATAAAGAATATACTCTGGAATTTAATCCTTCTCTAAAAGTTTACAGCCAGCAACAAGCTCAAAATCTTGGATTGATTGCAAAGAGCAACACCTCTTTATACATAATAATCGTTGTTATAGTCATAATCTTATTCCTTATCTATAGATGGTTTAGACGAAGAAGAAAGAGAAACTCTGAATATTGAGTTTCATTTTAGGAGTGCGAATGTTAAAAGATTTTTTCTCGATTTCTTGGAATAGCATGAAGAAGAGAAAGCTTAGAAGCTGGCTCACACTTCTTGGAATTTTTATTGGTATTGCTGCGGTCGTATCACTTATCTCTCTTGGAGATGGACTAAGAACTGCAATAACCGGGCAGTTTAATTCTCTTTCAGCAGATACATTGATTGTACAGAATGCTGAAACAGGATTTGGTCCTCCGGGAAGCACTGCAATCAAAAAATTAAATGAGCATGATTTAAAATTAATAGAGGACGTAAACGGAGTTATAATGACCATCCCAAAATTATTAAGAATGGTTAAATTGGATTTTAATAAAGCCTCGAGTTTCAGTTATGTAACTAATCTGCCTGAAGAAAAGGAAAAAATGGATTTTATCTATGAAAATATGAATATAGAAACAGAATCAGGAAGACTATTAACTGGAACCGACAAAGGAAAAGTACTTCTTGGAAATGATATTGCAAATTCAGAAACTTATGGTAAAAAAATAAAGGTCGGAAACAAAATAACCCTTCAAGGAAAAGAATTTGAAGTTGTTGGAATCCTTGCGAAATCCAGCAGTTTTCAGACAAACCTTGTAATTTTAATGCTTGATAGAGATATGAAAGATTTATTGGATATTCCTAAAGATGAAATTGATTTTATTATTGTAAGGGCAGAATCCAAAGATAAAGTTGAGACTATCTCCGAGAATATAAAAAGAGTGTTAAGAAAAGATAGGAATGAAAAATTAGGGGAAGAGGATTTTACTGTACAAACTCCCTTGCAGGCACTTGGGGCAATCAATACCATCTTGAACATAATAAATATAGTTGTTATTGGCATTGCGGCTATTTCTTTATTAATTGGGGGGATTGGAATTGCAAACACAATGTATACTTCTGTTTTAGAAAGAAAAAAAGAGATAGGAACAATGAAAGCGATTGGAGCTAAAAATGCAGATATCCTTAAAATATTTGTAATTGAATCTGGCTTGTTTGGGTTGATTGGGGGAATTACTGGAGCAGGATTTGGATTGCTTCTTTCGTATATAGTATCCACAATCGCAAATAATTATTTTGGAGAGACTATCCTTGCATTTAACATCTCCTGGACGCTCTTGATAGGTGCGATTTTATTTTCATTTTTAATCGGGATTTTAGCAGGACTTATACCTTCTTATCGAGCTTCAAAACTTAAACCTGTGGACGCACTTAGAGGATGAAACAAACCATTTTAAAAAAGGATTTACACAAAAACTGAAACATGATACAAGACTATTTTACCTTAGCCATTAGAAACTTGAAAAAGAAAAAACTGCGAAGCAGTTTAACTATAATTGGGATACTCATCTCAATTGCAACCATCTTCATCCTCATTAGCTTGTCAATTGGTCTTAATAATGCCGTAAACGAGCAATTTAGATTGCTTGGCACTGATAAGTTCTTTATAATAGCAAAAGGACAAATAGGGGCACCTGGAAGTGGAGGAGCTGTTGAATTAACAACAAAAGATGTTGAGATCATAAAAAAAGTCCGCGGAGTTAAAGAAGTTTCTTATTTTGTTGCTGGAAATGCAAAAATAGAATACCGAGATAAAGCAAGATATTATATGGCGATCGGAGCTCCGTGGGATGAAAGATCCACTAAAATGATGTTTGAATCTATGAACTTAAAGATTGAGGAAGGAAGATTCCTTAAGGATAGCGATAAGGGAAAAATTTTAATGGGGTATAATTACAAATACGCGAATCTTTTTGATAAACCCATAGGGGTTCAGGACAAAATAAAATTGAATGAAAAAGAATTTCAGGTCGTTGGAATCCTCACTGCGGTGGGAAACTCGGGGGATGATCAGCAGGTTTACATTTCCATGGAGGATTTTAAAGAATTATTTAATTCGGGGGATCGGGTTGACCAAATAGTCATACAGATACAATCTGGTGAAGACATTAAAACTGTTTCAGAAAATGTCAAGAGAAAACTGATGAGCTTCAGGAATGTAAATGAGAAAACAAGAGACTTTGAGATTATGACTCCTGAAGAGCTTTTAAGAAGTTTTGGAACAATCTTGGATATAATAACTGCTTTCCTTTTAGGCGTTGCTGGAATCTCTCTATTGGTTGGTGCAATTGGAATTGCAAATACCATGTATACTTCAGTTCTGGAAAGGACAAAAGAGATTGGAGTCATGAAAGCAATAGGGGCTAAAAATTCAGATATCCTAAACATCTTTGTTATTGAATCTGGAATTCTTGGTTTAGTCGGAGGAATTCTTGGCATTATGGTTGGAATTATTGTAGGAAAGATAATTGAATATATTGCAGTTAATCAATTAGGAACAAATCTTTTAAGAGTTGATTTCCCTTGGTATTTGATTGTTGGATGTTTATTGTTTGCTTTTTTAATAGGCTCTTTATCTGGACTCATGCCTGCGAAGCAGGCATCTAAACTGAGACCTGCGGATACTTTGAGGTACGAATAGAATTAATGTTTTGAGAAAAGAGGAGTGCCATCGGGGCCTAAAAGTTGTTCTGGTTTACATTCAAGGTAAAATATAAAATTTGATGGTCTGCGCATAGCTGGAAAATCGTGATGAGGATAATAATAAACTTCCAAAACTCTTTTGCCACCATCATAAACGAGGTACCCTTCCTTACCTGAAGGCTCATTATTGAGTCTTAGTTGTCCATGAAAAATCATTTGATAAAAAGTACTTTCACGACAAAAACTTAAATGGCTCCAATTAATTCCCCCTTGAGGAGATTTACTAGTTAGTTTTAATTTTGGATAAACTTTTGCAGGAATTTCTGGAGAAACATTTAAAATGTCTAAAGGTAGATGAGCCAAAGACTCTAATGCTTTTTTATATCTTCTTGGAGCCAGTCCAGAATCTTCTGAAATTACTATTATATTTCTCATATTATTATCAAGAACTCTTTCCTATATTTTTATTCAATCAATAGTTTAAAAATCTTTTTATATCCCCAACAATTTTCAACAATAAATAAATTTATAAACTTAGATATTTGATTAATTTAATTAATCAAAAAAGTGATACTTATGAAAAAGTGTATATATTGCAAATGTCAGCTTAATGACGGAAGCTTGATTGATTTCTGTGAACGTTGCGGTGTAAAAGTTTGGGGACAGAAGATGTTCAATGCAATTGTCAAGCAGATGGAAGAAGCTGGAGAAAGAGGAGATCTTGACCAGGGTGGAAATGCTTGCCACAAATAGGATAAGAAAAGCTTTTAAAGGCATTAAATCTAAGACTTTTGAGCATAATACATTAGTGGATAGTTTTTTGCTATCTTAAATGACCTATGGACACTAAGAGAATAATAATTCTTAGTGGCTGATTCATGGTTTAAAAATACTCAAGAACAAAATTTAAAAATACCGAGAATTTTTCTGAAATTCTCTGTCTGTCAGTTTTTGACAAAACTAACATGAATAAACGAAAACAATTAAGAACACGAGGAAAACTTTCATTTAGTAAGTACTTTCAAGAATTTAAAGAAGGAGAAAGGGTTTCTGTTGTAAGAGAGCATGCTTTGCAACCTAAATTCCCGATTACAATACAGGGAAGGTCCGGAGTTGTTGAATCCAAGAGAGGGGATTCGTATCTAGTAAGGATAAAAGATTTAAACAAGGAAAAAGTCTATATAATACATCCAGTTCATTTAAGGAGACTAAAACAAACCCTTTTAGAAAAAGGCTTTACCCAAAAAACACCATGATACTTGAAAGAACCCCTTTGAATATGAATGAAGTTCAAGAGATATTAAAAAATATTCCAGATAGTGAGAAAAAGGAACAGATGGAAGATTTTTTGAAAAAATTCCTAAATGCAAAGAAAGAACAAGCAAAAAAAATTAAGGAAGATCTTGAAAAATTGGATTTATTGAAACTAAAAACCGAACATATTGTTAAAATAGTAGACCTGCTGCCGGAAGATGCTTCGGACATCAATAAAATCTTTGTGGATGTCAGCTTAAACGAGGATGAAACAAATAAAATATTGGAAATTGTCAAAAACAATAAATGATGAAGAAAATGGAAAAAGAAGAAAACGCTATAGTCTTAGATTACCTGCCTTATGGTTATCCGTTGGAAAAGAAAATGATGCCTCTAGCCCAGGCAATAGGCATTAAGAATTTTATACTTCTTCAATTAATCCCGCGAAGAGGGATCAAATTAGAGATAGGAGAAAAAGTTTATATTGGAGACGGAAAAAGGGATAAAATCTATTATATTTTTGGAAAACTTCCAGACAATAAACTGACAGAAACTGCAAAAGAGCAGCTTCAGGGATTCATAGCCAAGGAAGTTGAAAGCGATGAAAAAAAGTTTGTTGAATTTTTCAACAAAGCAGAAGCAATAAATACTCGAATTCATCAGTTTGAACTCCTTCCAGGATTTGGAAAAAAACATACTGAAGCAATCTTAAATGAAAGAAATAAAAAACCTTTTGAATCCTTGGAAGACTTAAAAACAAGGGTTTCTAACTTACCGGATCCAAAAAAAGCTATTGAAAAAAGGATTTTTGAAGAAATAATGGGAAAAGAAAAATATTATCTTTTCATGAAGGCAAATTAAAATGGCAGAAGAAAAAAAATTAGATAAAAAACAAGAAAAACCTGAAAAAGGAAAGCCTATTGAAAAAAAGGATTATGTTTCTTTAATCAGGATTATGCAGACTGATATTCCTGGAAACAAGAGGATTTTAACAGGGCTTACTTATATCAAAGGAGTTTCTTGGACAATATCAAATGCAATGTGTAAGATATTAAAAATGAATCCTGATAAAAAAATTTCTGAGCTTGATAAAAATGAAATTGATAAGATAACTGAATTCTTAAGGAATCCTTCGCCGCATCTTCCAAATTTTTTATTAAACCGGAGAAATGATTTTGAAACCGGAGAAAGCGCTCATTTAATAGGGACTGAACTGGACATGAAAAAAGAATTTGATATCCGAAGATTAAAGAAGATAAGGTCTTATAGAGGACTAAGGCATGCTACTGGACAGCCAACAAGGGGGCAAAGGACTCGAAGTCATTTCAGAGCCCATGGAAAGAAAAAAGCCGTGGGAGTGCAAAAGAAAAAAGAAGCTCCTGCAAAATCTGGAGGAAAATAATACAAACCCTTTTAGAAAAAAGCTTTACCCAAAAACTAAATAAAACATGACAAACAAAAAATATTCAAAACCTGGAAAACCTTTTGATAAGGCAAGAATTGATGAGGAAGAAGAACTTAAAAATAGATACGGCTTGAAAAATAAAAGGGAAATCTGGAAAGCTGAAGCAGCAATAGCAAGAATAAGGAGCCTTGCAAAACAATTAATCACAAAATCTGATCATGAAAAAAAAGATTTTGTTGAAAGATTAAAAAAGAAAGGTTTTAAAGTGGAAAATATTCCAGATGCTCTTGCATTAAACAAAGAGGACTGGCTTAAAAGAAGATTCCAAACAATTGTATTTTTGAAAAAATTGGCAAATACACCAAAACAATCAAGACAATTTATAATTCATAAACATGTCTCCATAGGAAATCAGATTGTAAATATTCCATCTTATCAAGTTTCACTGGAAGAAGAACCCCTCATTAAACTTAATATTGTTCTAAAAATCGCTGAACCAAAAAAATCAAAAATAGAAAAAATTAAAGAAGAAATATCTGGAGAGAATATCTCTGAGAGTGTGGAGTAAAAAATGGAAAATGAAACTGAAATAAAACAAGACGAAGAAAAGAAAAAGGAAAAAGAAGAAAGAATTGGAGTCCTTAATATTTATACTACTTTCAATAACACCATTATGAATCTTACAGATTTATCTGGAAAATCAATAGCAAAATTTTCCGGGGGGCAATCAACCAAACAGAGTAGATTGAAAGCAAATCCAACTATTGCTATGTTCATTGCCCAGAAAATTGCAGAAGAGGCTAAAGAAAATGGAATAACTGGATTCTATGTCAAGATAAGGGCAGAAACTGGGCAGGCAAATCCTGGACCTGGTGCTCATTCTGCGATAAAATCTCTGACAAGGGCCGGATTCAAGATACTGAGCATAATGGACACTACACGAATGCCAAGGGGCGGACCAAAGGCCGGTGGCGGAAGAAGAGGCAGAAGAGTTTAAAAACCCGTACATAAACAATATAAAGATACAAAATATATATTATACCATGATTAAACAGAAAACTTATGACAAAGAAAAGCAAAAATTAATCTTTGTCACAGATATGTCTGTAAGCTTGGCAAATGCCATAAGAAGGAGTGCCCTAGAAATTCCTATAATGGCTGTTGATGAAGTTGAGATTGTTAAAAATGATTCTGCACTTTATGACGAGATTATTTCCCATAGAATCGGGTTAGTTCCTATAAAAACATTAAAATCTGTCAAAGAAACAAAATTCAAACTAAAAGCCGTTGGCCCGAAAGTTGTTTATTCAACTGATATGCATCCTGATGTTGGAACTGGTTATAAATTGCCAATAGTAATCTTAGATGAGGAACAAGAATTGGAATTGGTTGCAGATGCTAGACTTGGAAAGGGTATTGATCATATAAAATATTCACCAGGACTAGTTTTTTACAGACATAACTTGGATTTAGATGTTCTTGAATTTGTAACTGTTGATGAAACTGGAAAAATAAGTTATAATGAAGATGAATTGAAGGACAAAAAAATTCCAGAATCCCAGATGGAAAAAATCAAAAAGATGAAAGAATGCAAGGAATTACTTTTTGAAATTGAATCTTGGGGGCAATTGGATGCCAAAGATATTTTTCCAAGGGCAATTGATGCGCTTAATGAAAATTTGGAAGAAGTCCAGAAAGCATTAAAGTAAATCAAAAGAGTTCTTGAAAGTCCTATGATGGGGAGTTTATTATGTATCTTAAAGCGCGGAGAGGATGAATATACTTCGAGAAGTGGCAATGCTACTGAATGTATGAATGCTATGGACCTTGCAGAGATATTTAATTTTAAGTTTGTTGCTGCATATTATTTTCCAAATCCAGACTTGGCAAATAGGGGGTA
>JAQTOY010000031.1 GCA_028713045.1 Candidatus Nanoarchaeia archaeon | reverse complement strand
GGAAAAGCCTCTTTATTGGATAATATAAGAAAGACCGGGGTTGCAGAAGGAGAGGCCGGAGGAATAACGCAAAAGATTTCTTTTACAAAAGTTCCAATTGAAAACATTAAAAAAAGATGCCCTTTAATTGAATGCAAAAATATAAAATTAGATTTTCCAGGGTTTTTATTTATAGATACTCCTGGACATGCAGCTTTTTCTCATTTAAGAAAAAGAGGAGGCTCTTTGGCTGATTTGGCAATATTGGTTATTGACATAAATGAGGGCATAATGCCTCAGACAGCAGAAGTTCTTGAAATTTTGAAATTAAATAAAACTCCTTTTATCATTGCCTTAAACAAGCTTGACAACATTTCTAGCTGGAGAAAGCAATCTGAAGATTTGAAAGAGAGCATTGACTTGCAATCTCAAAATGCAAAACTTGATTTTAATGAAAAACTACTTACAATAATAGGAAGTTTGTATCATCATGGATTTAATGCAAAAGCTTTTTATGAAATTAATGATTTTAGCTCTCAACTTGCATTAGTTCCATGTTCAGCAAGAACTGGAGAAGGAATAAATGAACTAATTTTAATGCTATGTGGTTTATCCCAAAAATTCCTTAAAGAAAATCTGAAATTAAAAAAAGACGCTAAAGGAGTTGTATTAGAAATAAAAAAAGAAAAAACAATGCAGTATGCCGAGGCAATTCTATATGACGGCGTTTTATCTGCAAAAGACGAGATTGCAATTGCAAGCTTTGATGAGCCCATTATAACAAAAATAAGAGTTTTAGAGGAGATTACACCCTTGTCTTCAAAATTCAAGCCAGTTTATCAGACAACCGCTGCAAATGGAATAAGAATGCAGCTGATTAATTTCAAGGAAATACTTCCTGGAATGCCTTTTTCAGTATTCAAAAACAATCTGTCTGAAATAAAAGCAGAATTTCAAAAAGAAGTGGGAGAAAAATTGCAAACCGATGATGAAGGGATCATAATAAAAGCTGATTCTCTAGGAAGCTTGGAAGCGCTTATCACCTTATTAAAGCAGGAAAAAATTAAAATAATAAGCACAGGAATAGGTTCAATCAACAAGAAAGATATTATTAAAGCCGAAGCAAATTTAAAGATAAATCCTGTTGATGCAATAGTCCTTGGATTTAATGTTGAAGAAGACGAAGAATTGAAAGATATGGATAAGAAGATTAAGATAATAAAACATGAGGTTATATACAAACTTATAGAAGATTTGGTAAAATATCAGGAAGAAAAAAGGAATGAGATTAAAAAAGAAAGGTTGATGGAATTGGCCTCTATCTCAAAAATAAAGATTCTTCATCAATATGTTTTCAGGAACAGCAACCCTGCAATATTTGGAATAAGGGTTGAAGCCGGAAAAATAAAGCCCGGAATTCCTCTTATGGATGAGAACGGAGAACAAATTGCAAGAATAAAAGGAATCCAGGAAAATCAAAATCAATTAACAGAAGCGACTCAAGGAATGGAGATAGCAATGTCCCTTCCAGGAATTAATTTTGAGAGGCAGTTAAAAAACACAAATACAGAATATCTTTATACAGACATGTCTGAACAACAGTTCAAAAAATTCAAGGAGAACAAAGATTTATTGACACAGGAAGAGATTCAAACCCTGCAAAAGATCGCAGAGATAAAAAGGAAAACTAACTTAAAGTGGGGTATTTGAAATTATCTAATTTTTTCTATTGCTCATCTAACAATAAACTTTAAAAAGGCTTTATAATTGAAAATTTGATGACATTTCACACAGGCATTAGATCAGATAATGACAACATGACTTTAGAATGTGTTGTAGATCATAATGATGGAAGGGTTCGAGGATTACAAGCAGGAATTGTCAATGACTCTCAAGAATTTAGAGGATTTAGAATAGGATTTCTAAATGATGGAGCAAAAGGATATGGATTTGACCTAGGTGTTTTTAATTCTGGAGATCATTATTACGGATTAAGAATTGGTTTGGGCAATGGTAGTGCGGATATGAGAAACTATGGTCTAGACATAGGTTTTTACAACTTTGCTTCAAGAGGACTCGGGGCAGTACAAATGGGCGTTGTAAACAATTGTGAAAATGAGATTTACCTTGGAGTTCAAGCAGGTTTAATAAATAGATCTAGATATTTAGAACACAGTATGCAAGCAGGAGCAGTGAATTATTGCAATTGGAGTGAAGGAGCTCAATTAGGAGCAGCAAATATTGCCGAGACCTCTACAGGATTGCAATTAGGATTGTTTAACTTTTCAACAGCCAGTTGGAATGAAAGTTCAGGAATTCAGATAGGATTATTGAACTATAGGGCGGATAATCCTGCATGGTGTAGATATATGCCATTTATATCCTGGAAAATTGGAAAAAAATCCAAGGCAAAATAACTTCTTAGTAATCTTTAAAAACCCCTTTCTCAATTAATATTTATGGCATTTAAAATAAATGTGTCTGATAAGGGCAAGACTCTAAAATTGGAATCTGAAAATGAAAATCTTATTGGAAAAAAGATAGGCGAAACCATAGAAGGAAAAGAATTATCTTCAGACTTAGATGGATATGAAATAGAAATAACCGGAACCTCAGACATAGCTGGAAAAGCAGGATTAAAAGGATTAGAAGGTCCGGGTTATCACAGAATCCTATTAAAAAAAGGTAAATGCATGAAAGATTCAAGAAAAGGCATAAGATTAAGAAAAACTTTGAGAGGCGAAGAAATATCTTTAAAGACTATTCAGATTAACACAAAAGTTCTTAAACACGGCCATAAAAAGTTTGACGAGCTGATTAAAAAAGAAGAGAAGACTGAGTAAATCTTTTTTAAACCAACATCTTTAAAAAAGCATTATATTTCTAATTATTAGTTATATAGTTCAGAGGGTAAGTTGTATGATTAAAAATGTAACACTTAACCTCCTTACCTGTCCTGTATAACATTAATAAAAACAACTAATAAATTTAATTTATCAGCAAATCTCCCCTAGATAAATGTTAGATAATTGATGATTAAAAATCATCAACAAATACCATTTGAATAAATCTTTAAAAAGATTTATTTATATTCTAAACTTTTATCTATATAATATCATGGCAAACAAACAAGAAAACATTGAATCAATGGAAATGCTTAATGTTGGAATGGTCGGGCATATTGACCATGGAAAAACAACTTTACTTGCAAAGCTTACTGGAAAGTTTGCAGACACTCATTCAGAAGAGCTTAAAAGAGGAATTACAATAAAACTTGGTTATGCAGATATTATATTAGAGAAGTCCGGCAGGAAACGGTATATCAGTTTTGTTGATTGTCCTGGACATGAAATGCTAATGGCTACAATGCTTTCAGGAGCAGCACTTATAGATGCTGCAATTCTTGTCATTGCTGCAAATGAAGGAATAAAACCTCAAACTCAAGAGCATCTTGTTGCATTGCAGGCAAAAAATGTCAGTAAAATCCTTATTGTTCAAAACAAGATTGATTTAGTTACAAAAGAAGAAGCAATAAAAAATTACAAGGACATAAAAGAATTTGTAAAAGGAACAATTGCAGAGAATTCTCCAATCATTCCAGTCTCAGCCCAACAGAATATAAACATAGAAAAAATAAAAGATTATCTTATGGAAGTTGAAATTCCAAAAAGAGACTTAGAATCAAAACCAATTTTCCTTATAGCAAGAAGCTTTGATATAAATAGGCCCGGAACCAAAGTTTCTAGTCTTCATGGGGGGATTATTGCAGGAATATTAAAAAAAGGTGTGTTAAAAATAGATGATGAAATTGAAATAAAACCGGGCTTGACGGAAAAGCAGGCAAATCAGACAGTTTTTAAAACAATAAAAACAAAAATAATCTCAATTTACAGAGGAAATTATCCACTAAAAGAAGCAACACCAGGAGGAAGCTTGGCTTTTGAAACAGAACTTGATAATATCCTGACAAAAGCAGATTCGCTTTCAGGAACAGTTGCTTCAACAAATGGAAACCTTCCAGAACTTTCCAACAGTCTAAAGTTAAAATATACACTATTTCCAGAAGTCCTAGGTGTTCAAGAAAAGATAAAAGTTGATAATCTAAAATCCAATGAAAATATTATGCTTTCTGTTAACACAACAACAACAATAGGAATGACAAGAAGAATAAAAGGAAATGAAGTTGAATTCTTATTAAAGATTCCAATAGTCCCCCTCAAAGGAGACAATATCGGAATCGCAAGGAACATTTCCGGACACTGGCGTTTAATCGGGTTTGGCGAGATAATTTAAGGATCAAATTCTTTTCCTTTTTTTATAAATTTTTGTCTGATTTTTAGTAACATTATTAAATCAATAAAATTTCATAATATATTCTAACATGGCAAAAAACAACAAAACAAGGATAGATTTTAAGTATAATCTTAAGACATATTTCAGTTTCTTGATGAAATACAAATATACTGCCCTATTCATAATCTTATTAGTAATTTTTGTTGAATGCAAAAATCTTTTTGATAAATACTTGTTTAAGATAATACTAGATAAAGGAACTGCGTTTGGATCTTCAACTTTATCAAAGGCAGAATTCATACATATACTATTAATAATAGCTATAATTTTTATCTCATTAACAATACTGCATTCCCTTTCAAATTGGATGAGAAATCATCTGATTAACAAAATGGAAACGAAAATGATAGCAGATTTAAAAAGAAAATATTTTAATCATATACTTAATCTAGACCATAATTTTCATATAACTCATAAAACCGGAAGCTTGATTTCAAGACTGACGCGTTCTGCAGGAGCCATAGAACGATTAACTGATATTATCCTGTTTAATTTCACTCCCCTTATAGCCCAAGTCATAGCAATCTTTTTCTCACTGATTTATCTGGATATTGCCTCTGCAATAGTTCTTTTAATAATCGTTGTTGTGTTTGTAGGCTTCAGTTTTATAATCCAAAGACTTCAGGAAGAATCCAATGTCCTTGCAAACAGATCCGAAGATATTGAAAAAGGAAATGTCTCCGATTTTTTTACAAATGTTGATTCAATAAAATACTTTGGAAAAGAAAAATTAATAAAAGAAAAATATCAAAATTTAAGTGAAGACACCAAAAAAGCTTATTTAAAAAATTGGAATTACTTCAGACATCTTGCTGCTGGACAGACTTTGATTTTAGCCTCAGGAACCTTTTTTATGATCTATTTTTCATTATTAAAATTCTTAAACAATCAAATAACAATAGGAACTCTTGCATTCATATATACTGTTTATATTGGAATGATTGGTTATATGTTTGGTTTTGTTGATGGAGTACGAGGATTTTACCGTTCAATGGCAGATTTTCAGGATTTATTTGAATATGGAAAAGTCCAGAAAGAAATCAAAGATAAATTGAATGCCAAAGAGATTAGAATAAAAGATGGTGAAATCGAATTTAAAGACCTTAAATTCAATTATGGAAAAAGAAAGTTATTTAATAATTTCAATCTCAAGATTACCAAAAATAAGAAAATAGCATTAGTTGGACATTCTGGCTGTGGAAAAACTACTCTTGTTAAATTGTTGTACAGATTTTACGATATAGAAAGCGGACAGATTTTAATAGATAATGCTGATATAAGAGATGTAAAACAAGAATCTTTAAGGGAGGCAATGTCAATTGTCCCTCAAGAATGCGTTTTATTTGATGATACTATTTACAATAACGTAGCTTTTTCAAATCCTGAAGCAAAAAAAGAAGAGGTGATGAAAGCAATAAAGTTTGCTCAATTAGATAAGATAATAAATAACTTTCCAAACAAGGAAAAAACAATAGTAGGAGAAAGGGGAGTAAGATTGTCTGGAGGGGAAAAACAAAGGGTTTCAATTGCACGTGCGATTTTAGCAAATAAAAAAATCCTTGTTTTAGACGAAGCAACTTCATCTTTAGATTCTGAAACAGAGCATGAAATCCAGAATGATTTGGAAAGATTAATGCAGAACAGAACTTCAATAATCATAGCACATAGATTATCAACCATCATGAAAGCAGATAGAATAATTGTAATGAAAAATGGAAAAATAGTGCAAGAAGGAACCCATTCTCAGCTCATAAATAGAGCTGGAGAATACAAGCATCTTTGGAATCTGCAGAGAGGCGGGTATATAAAATGAGGGTTTTCTAATAATATAATTCATTATAAAAATATTTATAAAAATAAACAATAAATTAGGGGTGGACCAAAACTCCCCGACAACCCATTAGCCCGTAGATTTTATGATCCTTATGGAGAAGGACTTTGCCTTCAAGAGAGAGGACTCCTTTAAGGGCTATGGAACCAAAATCCAATGCGCGTACCGAACTCAATGAGAATAGATGTCCGGCTCCAACTTTAGGTGCACATTATCAATGGTGTGTTACTCAATAAGAATTTTTAATATACTTTTTTAATAAATGTAAATTAAAACATAAAATTATTACCTAAAAATTCAATCTATTCTAAAGAAGCCCTTATCCCTTTAAATGAACTCAGTTCTTAAATCATAAAAACTTATTTATCTTCTACCTGCTCTTTTAAACTTTCCCTTATTCCATGAATGGAATATCCTCCACGCATTTCATCGCCAGTAAAATAATACATTAATGTTCCAGGAATATCTCCTTCAGTTGAAACTCTGGTTAAGCGAACTTCATATTTTTCACAAAATTTTCCAATATCCGCTGCTTCTTCAGAGGATGTAAGTCTTGCGATTCTCTCTAAAACGTTTAAGTTTGGCATTTTATTTATTGTTTCTTAATTTAATTTTAATCTATTTTTTTAATCTCAATTTTAACCTGAGGATTTCTTTGAGCAATTTTATCCATCATTTCTAAAAGTTTTGCTCTGCCAATCCTCGTCTGATGCCAACCTTTTTTAGAATCATAAAATAAACAACCTATGCCCCCGCCTCTTCCAAAAGTTCTTTGAAGTTCACCTTGAACATTGCTTGTTGCAACAACTTGGTAAGCTCTTCCAGTTCCAAGTTGGCTTAAAGATTCAGCATCCATATATCCTGCATATCTTAAATAAGTATTTGGCTGGGCTTCCTGTATTTTTCCATAAGCAACATCAACCTCTGCAGCAAAATCATTTGCTATCAATACATCATCAGCTCTTTCTCTTAATTGTTCAATTACTAAATCTAGATTTCCTACTCTATAACTTCTATCTGTAGAAAGTGCTTTACCAGAAACACTCGCCCTTACAGCTTTCAATTTATCCAAAAATTCTGCTCCTAATTCAGCACCGGTCTTGCATCTGTCAACAAGTTTTGCTCTTCCCTCCAATTCTCCTAGAGAAAAATATCTAATGTTTGTGTCTTTTATTGTGGTATAAGGAGCAAAAAAACCGCAGACTGCTGGCCGTAAAGATCCTCTTTCACAAATATATACCGATCTTTCCTTGCCTACTTCCCCTAATTTTTCCTCAACTTTTTTTCTTAAATCCCCCAATCTTACCACATCTCTAGCCCTAAGTCTTTCAAATTCCTTTGTTGTTTTTAATTGAGCTCTCACAGCTTCGAAATCCCCTATTTCTTGATTGCCTAAATATTTTCTTTGTGAAAGTCTTTGCAAATCAATTCCGCATTGTAAATCAACGGCTTCAGCAAATTTTACTAATCTATCAAGATTTGCCCTTACCTCGCCTTTATTTTCTCTATATCCTGCTAAAATCTGACCATATTCTACAAGTTTAACTTCAAAATCAACATTCACAAGATTAAATTCTCCGTCTTGAGTTAATCTTACTAGATTTTCTCTAAAAGCACTGTATTTTTTATCATTCTTTTTTTCTAGCGTTTTTTTAGCTTTTGGTTTAACTACAGGTTTTGCTTCAACCAAAATCTCTTCAACATCGCTCATTCTTAAAAGAATTTCATCTAAATCAAGTCCATGCCGATCTCTAAAATCAATATCATTAACATAATTCGTTGCCATTACTCCTGCAAATTGAACTGAATCCCCACTTGCATCAGCTAATCTTAATTGATTGCCAAGAGTATAAATTCCTGAAAAAATCCTTTCTGAATCTTTGAAACCAACAAAACTTAGAAGATTAGCTGCTCGTGTTCTAGAATCATCTAATCTAGATAACACATCAACTTCATTTGCAATCCCATAATTTTTTCCAAGTTGAAGGTTTGCTTTACTTCCACTTTGTTTTGCTTTGTGATGGGCTTTTTTATCTGCCTCAAGAACAGGGTCTATAACCCCTAATGCATCTTTAAGATGCCTATATCCTTCGCCAAAATACTTTTCTGCATTTTGTCTATTGAATCCTGCTTTAGCTTTTTCAATCCCCGGAACCATTCTAACAATTCCCAATGCTTCAGCAAATGTTATAAAATCCCCACCTAATTTATCTCTGAGAGTTCCTTCTGCAGTTGTTTTTCTTTCTGGATAATAAACCCTTCGCGTATATTTTCTATCAAGTCCGGGATCATAAACATCTCTATTTTCATCTAAAAATAAAAGATCTTCTCTTAATCTTCCTATAAGTCCTTTTGCGTTTCTTTTTCTTAATTCTATAACTGCATTTCCAACTAAACAAGCACTATCATTAGAATAATCAGGATTCTGCATTACATCAAAATATGCAGTAGCAAGAGTATTATCTTGTATTTTATCGTTTTCAAACTGTCTTTGCAACCATAATAAATCACTGCCTCTATCAAGCCGTGCTGCTTCTAAAAAAAATTCCCTTAAATAATCTTTTAATCCGCTGACATCAACTCCCAATCCCTGTAATTGTTCAATGGCTAACTCATCCATTGTTTTTCTTACTTTTTCAGTTCCTTCAGATCTTCTTTTTTCTCTTCCTTGACTGCTAAAAAATTCTTCATATCTATCATCACCAAATACAGGAAAAAATATTGGAAATTCGTCTTTTAAAGTTCCTCCAACTTCTATTTCACCTAGAGTCCCAACTTGGCCAACTCCCACAACTTGGCCTGCAACTATCTCTTGTCTTGTATCACTTGTATGTAAAGAATAACGGTACACAGTTCTTAATTTAGGGTTTGCTATACTTTTACCTATTGTTTCATGCTTTCCTGCTCTTTCATAACCAACAAGTTTAAACTTCAATGGAGCATCTAATCTACTGATTCCTTTTTGTTTTAAAGCCGCGATTAAATTTCTCAATGCAGGTATTCTAGCTCCAGCGAGATTTTGAACTCTAGCTACCGCAGTTTTACCAAACTCAGTCCGATAATCAACAATTTCCCTTACCTGTTGCTCAAGTTGTTCAATTGCTCCCATTTTAGTTGTTCAGTTTTGGATAAAATTCCTTTTAAATTTTATCATATTTAATTTCTTTAGAATCTTTAATCAATATTTGCTTTTAATATTAGGGGGTGATACAAATCACCACAATAATAGAATAATTTAAAAACCCTTTTGAATAACCTAATAAATGGACGAACTAAAACAAGCAGGCCTGACAGAGAATGAATCAAAAGTTTATCTTGCATTAATAGAATTAGGCCCTAGTCTAGCAGGCCAAATCTCAAGAAAAACAGGCCTACATAGAAGGACTATCTATGATACAACTGAGATGCTTATTAAAAAAGGACTTGCCGGTTATATCTTAAAAAATAACCGGAAACTGTTTCAAGCTTCAAATCCGAATAGATTGTTAGAAATTATAAAAGAAAAACAGGATATATTAAACCCTTTAGTTTCGGATTTATTGGAAAAATACGCAAAAACAAAAGAAAAAGAAGAGACTAATTTTTACAAAGGAAAGGAAGGATTAAAAACTATTTTCGAAGACCAGCTAGACTCAAAAGAAATAATGATTTTAGGAGCAAGTCCAAAAGCTTATGAAATTCTGCAGTTTTATTTCAAATGGTA
>JAQTOY010000068.1 GCA_028713045.1 Candidatus Nanoarchaeia archaeon | reverse complement strand
ACGTGTGCTCTTCCGATCTAAAGGTGTAATTAAAAATTCTTGGATTGCAATATAATTTTTTGCATGTTTTCCTCCCTCTATTAAATTAAACATTGGACTTGGCAAAATAAACTTTTTATTTCCTGGAAGTTGTGCGATATATTTATACAAGGGTATATTCTTTGAAGATGCTCCGGCTCGGCAGACCGCCATTGAAACTCCAAGAATAGCATTTGCACCTAACCTTGATTTGTTTTTAGTTCCATCAATTCTAATCATAAGCTCATCAATCTTATTTTGCTTTTCTGAATTTAATCCAATAATCAATGGAGCAATAATCTCATTTACGTTTCTTATTGCTTCTGAAACATGCAAGTCAGAATCTCTTAATTCCAATGCCTCATAAGCACCTGTTGATGCTCCAGATGGAACGCTTGCTTTAAAATTTCCTTGCTCGGTTGTCAAATTAACTTCAATGGTTGGTTTTTTCCTTGAATCCAGAATTTCATGTGCCTTTACAGAGAGTATTTTTGACATTTTATAGTAAACTCTTTCTCGTCTCTTTTTATAATAGAACAATAACAAATTAATATATAAATGTTTATTGGAATCTCTATTGGCAGAATTAAGTGAAAAAAATTAGTAATAGAAAATTATTCAACTAAAATCTATATCAAATTCTGGACCCCATTCTGATCTTAGAACGGCGCTGCTCTCTGCCCAATAAAGACCAACTCCACCTTGAACGAGAGTTTCTTTAACTCCTGTTTCAGGATTTATTCTATAAGTCTCTTCTCTCCCAGTAAGAGAATGTTTTTCTCTAAAAGGCCTTCCATCTCTTCTAGATCTATCTTCATATTCTCCAGTCATATCTTAAGTATGAATTACTGATTTAAATAGATTTTTATTAATTAATATATAAATGTTTTAAAAAATCAACTCCTTTTTTATTAATGTTTATGCAGGATATGAAGAGGAGAGCATTAAAGAGAGGAGAATAACAAAAACCATAACAATTGATTCACAACATCACCTCTGATAGATTCATACTCTTATATGGAGAAATTATTAATAGTTCTCAGCTATTACTTCATAGAAAGCCTGTGGATGGGAGCATGCTGGGCAAATCTGCGGAGCTTCCCTACCTTCATGGACATAACCGCAGTTTCTGCATTTCCATTTTACTACCTTATCTTTTCTAAAAACCTTGCTTGTTTTAACATTTTCCAATAATTTTCTGTATCTCTTTTCATGTTCCTGCTCAACTTCTGCTATTTCTTTAAAAGATTTTGCAACTTCATCAAACCCTTCTTTTTTTGCGATTTTTTCAAATTCTGGATACAACTTTCCCCATTCTTCTTTTTCTCCATTTGCGGCAGCCAAAAGATTTTCGGCTGTTGACTGGATTTTTCCTGCAGGATAAGTAGCAGTTATCTCAACCATATTCCCTTCTAAAAACTTAAAGAAAACTTTTGCATGCTCTTTTTCATTTTCAGCTGTTTCAAGAAAAATAGCACTTATTTGTTCATAACCTTCTTTTTTTGCAACACTTGCAAAATAAGTATATCTGTTTCTTGCTTGGCTCTCTCCGGCAAATGCCTTCAAAAGATTTTTTTCAGTCTCACTTCCTTTTAAACTTTTCATAATAAAAATAATTCTTTAGGATTTAAAAATGTAACGATATTAATTCTCGCTTGCAATAAAGCTCCACCAGGGCTTATGGACTTTAGTGACTTCGCCTGTTTCTCCATCTATTTCAGCTGAAACATCGCCTTTTACTTTCATGAAGCCAAGAACTTTAAATTCCCTTTTTGCTTTTGCTTCATAAATATATTTTGTTTCATTTCCATTTCCAACAGGAACTTCCTTCAATGTTATGTTAAATCCTAATTCTCCAAGTCTTTCCCTTGCTCTCTCGCTTGCAGTTTCTGGAAGGATTTTTACTTTATTGACATTTTCACTGCCGGGAAAATTTTTTTCATAGGCACAGGTATGGTTCCTGCAAATGGTTATGAAATCTCCTGAAATTCCCGAACAAAAATCCGGGCATTGTGCTTTTTCATCAACATATTTTTTGTTTCCTCTGAAACAGTTTCCGGTCTGAACATTTGTTCCGCATGCACAATCACTATCATAATCACAATAATCATAATCATTTACAGCTTCTTCGCTTCCAACACATTTCTTATTTTCGCATTTGCAAGATTGAATATTTTTATATCCACAATAGCCAGTGTTTGATACGCTGCTGCATAGTTCAGAAACAAGTGTTGCATTTGCAATAGAATTTTTATTTACACATTTTGGATAATAACCGCAACAACTATGAATATCCTTTATTTCACAGTCTAAAGCTCTTTCACAACTATAATCAATGCTTGCTTCATAATCCTGTAAAGTATATACTTTTGCAGCAGTCAAAACTCCGCTATTTAAAATTGAAAGAATTAACAATACTGAACCTAATATAAATAGGTTTTTTTCATTCATATAAATAGTGACAATCGAGGGTTTATAAATTATTCCTTTTATTAATTCTCGCTTGCAATAAAGCTCCACCAGGGCTTATGGACTTTAGTGACTTCGCCTGTTTCTCCATCTATTTCAGCTGAAACATCGCCTTTTACTTTCATGAAGCCAAGAACTTTAAATTCCC
>JAQTOY010000067.1 GCA_028713045.1 Candidatus Nanoarchaeia archaeon | reverse complement strand
GGTTAAACACGCTTCTAAGCTTGACTTTTTTGAGAGGTCTAATGCTAATTTTCCAGAGATGAGCGCAAATGAAATTGCTTTTATATACTTAGAGACTCGGCTTCACGGAATAGCAACATCAGACTCTCATAATCGTGCAGATATTGGAAATGGCTATATTGAATCTGAAGGCCATATTGATTTTTCATCAGCACATAATCTTAAGGAATCTTTAGCTAGCATGCTTCATAACTCTGGATTTGAGGCAGTTGCTAAAAAAAGAAATCCTCAGATTTCAACCTTGAGCCACGGCTGCTTGGTATACTATGATACTTTCAGAAGAAAACATGGCTTATTGTAATTTAAGTTAATTATACTCCTCCGCACACAATCATAATTGCTGGTTCAATACTCTCCTCGCACTTTAAGTTTTAATCACTGATTTAAATAACTTAACCCAAAATGCTCGCCTCGCACAAGCATTTAAATTCAACTTTTAATAGATTTAACCGTTTATGCTCTTCTCACACTTTCAATTTTAATCTATCTTTTTTATATACTTAATTGAAAATGCTTGCCCCTTGCCAACTTATTTAATATTCTTTATTAATAGCTATGATTAGTTATATATCGTTATTCGTAAAGCAGAAGTAAAGCTTATCCACATTGGATTTGTGAAAAAATAATCCCAAGGGGATTAAACTCTAAATGTTACTTATATGGATGGGCTTTAAGTTTAAGTTAAGTTTCCTATATGATTTACCGAATAGGCAAGGTTTAAATATCAGTTATCTTTTTAATAAAAGTGAATTAAAATGCAGGTAAAAGATGTTATGAATCAGGCAGTTGTAATTGACCATGATGTTGATTTAAAACAGGCAGCTCAAATCATGTCCCAGAGAAATATCGGATGCCTTATAGTTATGAATAAAAACAATATTCTTGGGATAATTAGCGAAGAGGATGTTCTTAAAAATATTTCTTCTCTTGGAAAAAGCATCTCAAAAGCCATGTCTAGGAAAATTGTAACCATAAGCCCAGAGGAATCTCTAGAAGATGCAGCGGCAATAATCTCCAGGAAAAAAGTTAAGAGATTGCCAGTAGTTAATAATGGAAAACTAGTAGGAATAGTAACTGCAACAGACCTTGTAGCAAATCTGGAAGATGTTGGTGAAGATTTCTTATTGGATTAAAAACTATTAGGGATTTAATTAAGAAAATAAATCTTTATTAGGAACTCCAAAACCCCTCATAATTACATAAGCTTCATATAAATCTCTATCAAAAGGCTTCAACGCTTCTGATGTACTTCTTGTTACAGCCATATTGCTGATTTTACTTTGCAATATTTTATCTAAATCAGAATGTTCTTGTTGAAACCTTAATGCATGAGGTTTCTTCCTGTAAACCATTCCCAGTATGCTCTCTTCAGATTCCCAATATCTATAGAAATCATTATATCTAGGATGACCATCTTCTCTTGCACTAAACTCTTCAAAAGAGAATATTTCATCTACTGCCATGTCTATAATTGTTTTTGCTCTCTTTAAATAGTTAATTAATGTCCGATATTGTAAAGTTATCGTCATCTGCTTTCTTGATTGCCAAAACTTAATGCTTCCGCTTGCATATCCTATAACTAAATATCTTTGATATTAATAAATATCCTCGATAAATATTATTAATTTAACATTATTTGATAATAGATTATAGGAAGTAATAGCTTTACAAAGCAGTTTTTAGAAGAGGGTAAGAAAAGCGATGTTAATTTTACAGTACCCCAATTTCAAAGCATTTTTAAATGTTCACATAGTTATCTTTATCATGGATAAAATTAGCGATAAAGAAATTCAAGAGCTAAGAGAAAAGAGCCAAAAATATGCAGACTCTAAAGGCATAAATCTAAATCCAAATGATAAATTTGCAGATGGAATTCTCCACGGGCTTTTGAAAAATAAAAAACTAAAAGGAGAGTTTTATTGCCCATGCAGAGTTCAAACAGGGGACAAAGAAAAAGATAAATCCATCATCTGTCCATGTGAATTTAATCTCGAGGAAATAAAAGCCCAGGGATATTGCCATTGCGGGTTGTTTGTTGCTTAATTTTTTTAAATAGAAAGATTTAAATAATACATTGTATACATAAGAATACAATGGATAAACCAATAACAACAAGGTTGCCAAAAGAGTCTTTAATTAAGATAAAAGAAATTTCTGAAAAAGAACACGTGGATATTTCTACTGCGATAAGAAAATTGTTAGCAGAAGCTATAAAAGAATGGAAGATAAAATATGCTTTAGAAAGATATTCTGAAGGAGACTTCTCCCTGGGGCAAGCCGCAGAATTTGCAGAAGTAAGTGTATGGGATTTCCCAGAACTATTGAAAAAATATAAAGTTAATATAAATTATGATAAAGAAGAATTAGAAGAGGACCTTAAAGCAATAAAATGGGAAAAGAGGTAGTTTCAAATGCAAGTTCAATTATTTTTATTGGAAAATTAAAGCTGTTTAATCTAGTAAAAAATTTATATTCACGAGTCTTTCTTCCAGAAGAAGTTGTTCAGGAGATATTCAAGTATGGCAATCCAGAGAACAGTTTAATTAAAGAAGAAATTATCTCTGGTTTTATAAAAGAGGCGAAGGTTAAGGAGATAAAAGAATTTCCTCTTCATGCAGGAGAAAA
>JAQTOY010000003.1 GCA_028713045.1 Candidatus Nanoarchaeia archaeon | reverse complement strand
ACAAGCATAGCGAGATAATTTTACATCTTCAATATTTCTTTTGGCTCCTGATCCGATATCTACCAGAATAAGGATCGATAAAGGAGGCGCCTATAAAGAAGTTTTGAATTATGAAACCTTATCAAGAGGAAACTTAAGATTATTAAGAGAATTGAATTCAATTGATTAAGAAACCTTAATAAATAATAATAAACTAATAAATCAAGGATAAAAATAAAATGAAAAATATTTTATTTGTATGCAAATATAACCGATTCAGAAGCAGAATTGCTGAGGCATATTTTAAAAAGATAAACAAGAAACTAAAGTGTTCCAGCGCAGGATTGATAAAAGGAAATCCAATTGACCCTCAAATTATAAAGACTGCAAAAAAACTAGAATTAAAAATAAATGGAACTCCTAGAGCCTTGAGTTCTAAATTATTAAAGAAACAGGATTTGATTGTTATTGTAGCAGATAATGTACCTAAATCCCTTTTTAAAAATAAAACAATATTGATAAAAGTTAAAGATATTGAAAGTAATGATAAGATTAAAATAGAAAAAAAGATTTTAGAAATTATGAAAAAGATTAAAATATTAAATAAAAATATAAACAAAATATTAAGATAAAATGGAAACAGTCAAAGGCTTTCGAGACATTGAAGATTGCTCTAAAAGAATAGCAATCCGGAACATAATTGAAAATATTTTTCAATTGTATAATTTCATTCCAGTTGAAACTCCTATTCTTGAGTATGAAGAATTTGTGAAAGGGAATAATCAAAATGATGAGGCAGTAAGTGATATTTTCAAATTGAAAGATAGGGGGGACCGGGAATTAGCATTGAGATATGAGTTCACATTTCAATTAAAAAGACTTGCCTTAAACAAAAAACTTCCATACAGGAGATATCAAATAGGAAGTGTTTTCAGGGATGAGCCCATAAAAGAAAACCGATGGAGGCAGTTCACGCAATGTGATGTAGATATTATTGGTTCAACAATAAAAGATGAAGCAGAAATTCTTAAAATAACCTCTGAAATCCTAAAAAAATTAGGTATCAAATTCGTAATAAACATAAATAATAGAAAACTCTTAAATGAGATTCTTGAAGACCTTAACATAAGTGAAGAGAACAAAGCGCAAGTTATAAGAGAAATAGATAAAATGGACAAATTTTCTGAAAAAGAAATAGAAGAGAATTTAAAGAAATTCAATGCTGAAAAATTGTTATCTATTTTTAAAAAACCAGAATCTTATTTCAAAAAATATAGGAGTTATGAAGAGATATTGCAATTGAAAAAAGCCTGTTCAGTTTTTAAGGTCAGAATAAACTTTGTCCCTTTTTTAGCAAGAGGATTATCCTACTATAACGGAAGTGTTTTTGAAATAAAAACAGATTCAAAGGAGATGAAGGAAACAATAACTGCCGGAGGCTCTTATTTAGTGAATGGAATCCAATCAACAGGAATATCCTTTGGACTGGATAGACTAGAAGTTTTAGCAAAAATGCCTATTAAAAATAAAAAAACCCTGATAATATCACTAGGCCAGGATAAAAAATCAATTGAACTTTCAGATAAATTAAGAAACAAAAATATTCCTTGCACAATAATGTACAACAAGGCTTCAAAAGCCCTTGAATATGCCAACTCCTACCAGATTCCTTTTGTAATCTTCATAGGCGACGAAGAAGTGAAAAAGAAAAAATTCAAGCTTAAAAACATGGCTTCTGGAAAAGAGAAAATGGTTGGAGAGAAAGAACTTCTAAAAATATTAAGGATTAATGAATAAATTTCTCAGAGATTTAATAGATTTAAAGAGAATATCTAGAATTAAGTAAACTAACTTGTTATCATTCCTATGATTATTCTTTAAAGAATATATTTCAGAGAATAATAACCTTATTAATCATTTTTTATTAAGAATTTCACTATGGTTAGTAATGATTTAAAAGAAAGAGTGAGGAAAGCAAGTGACATTGTTGAGCTCGTAGGGGCAGAAATCAATCTAAGAAGAACCGGAAGACATTATAATGGATTATGCCCATGGCATGATGATACTAAACCTTCTTTGCAAATTAATCCAGAAAGACAAACCTATAGATGTTGGGTATGTGATGTTGGAGGAGATGTTTTCAGCTGGGTTATGAGAAAAGAAGGTGTTGAATTCAAAGAAGCATTATTCATGTTAGCGGATAGAGCAGGCATTCCGATTCAAGATGATTATGATCCAGCCTTAACACAAAAAAAGAAATCAAGAGAAGGTATTTTAGAAGCTTTAGATGAAACACAAAGAGTGTATAAACAACAATTACAAAGAAATCCTGATGCATTAAGATATTTAAGAGAAAGAGGTTTAACTGATGAGTCAATAGCTAGATTCGGGCTAGGATATGCTCCTGACCAATGGCAATTTTTGCAGACAACTACAGTTCAAAGATTTGGAAATGAAATACTGGAACAAGCAGGAATTTTAGGAAAATCACCTTCATCGGGAAGAGTTTATGACAGATTTAGAGGAAGAATTATTATTCCAATAATAAATGAAAAGGGCAGAACCATTGCTTTTGCAGGAAGAATCTTTCCAGAAATAGGAGATCATTTTGCAAAATACATAAACTCCCCTGAAACTCTTGTTTACCGAAAAAGTGATGTATTTTTCGGTTATGATGAAAAAACTGATGAAGCAATAAAAAGAGAAAAAGAAATCTTTATTGTCGAAGGTTATGTTGATATCATGCTTGCAAAACAACATGGCTTTGATAACATCTTATCTCCATGTGGAACTGCCTTACCCGTAGAATCAACTAAAAAATTAAAATTAAAATATCCAGGATATCCAATAGTCTTGGTTTTTGATGGCGACAAAGGAGGAAGACAAGGAGCATTTAATGTTTCTAAGAATCTAATAGCAAGAGCAAATTCAAGAATTTGTTTTTTACCAGAGGGCAAAGATCCTGCAGATTTAATCCGCGAGACCGGGGATTTAACAGCTTTATCACAATCTTTGGCTCAAGAAAAAAGAAAATCCCTTTTTGATTATTATGTTGCCTGTCAATTAGGAAAATATGATTTAAAGGACAAAACTAGACTAGATCTGACTGTTCCTGAAGATTGTCAGACATTTTTAGAAAGAGTATCTCCAGACTTGGCGCAAATGCCAGAGCATGCTCTCGGAATATACCTATCAAGATTAGAGCGCAAATTAAGAATGCCTAAGGATGTAATTGAATCAGTAATATTGGGGACCGGCTACTTATATCAAAGAATGAGAAATCTCAAAAGAAGAAATCATTTTGAAACAATGTTTATAGTCAGATTACTGCAAATGCCTGTTGAGTTAAAGGTTCTAAAAAATTGTTTAGATCCAGAAATGTTAAAAATGCCAGAAGCAAGAGCAGTTTATGAATATCTTCTAAAAAATTATACTCCAGAAAGATACGAATTATTAGGGGATGCATTGGGAGATAAATATAGGAGAGAAATGCTTGATGATTTACAGAAAGAAAGACCTTCTTTAAGAAGAAAAACCTTATTAACAATGCTCGGAACTGTTAGAGGGCCTAGGATAAGAAACCGGCAAGAACTTTTTCAGCCCTTAGCAGAGGTTATTGCATGCGAAACTGCAAATTTAGTAAGAAGAGCCGGAAGACATAAAACTGCAACACAATTATTAAAATTATATAAAAGATTTAGAGATAATCTAGAATAAAAAGATGGGTTTCAGATCAGTTTTTCAAAGAGGGAATAAAGTAATAGAGATTAATAATTTCAAGGGAAGTAAAGAAAAATCCAAATATAAATTAAAGGATAAAGGCCCCTCGCCAGAGAAAAAAAAGTCTATTGTGATTCCATCCGAGAGGGTGATAAAAGCTAGATATTATCAAGAAATAGAAAGAGACGGAGGAAGTTCTTACACAACTAATACCTGGCTTGGATGGCTTGGATATGTTTATACTGGGAGAAGAAGTATGGTTGAAGGGAAAAAAGCATTAGGTATTAGGCCACATGAGCCATTTCCTTTGACAATAATTGAACAAAAAATAAGGAAATTTTGGCCAAAACCTGAATTAGAAAGAATAGTTAAATCAGGACAAAGAACAGAAAGAACTGTCTGCAAATTTAAAGCAGCACATCCAGTTGAATACATGGCCGCACATAATCATTATGGTGGCATGAAGGGAGTTCTAGAAAATATGGATCCTCCTTATTCCTCTGCCTATAGTGTCCTTGTCTCAAGAAATCATAGATCTGATAGAATAACCCAAGAAAATCAAGAGTGTTTGTCAGGAACATTATTGGATTGGTATTGTTCTGGAAGATTCATAGCTCCATCCTACTTAGCAACAACTCCGATTGGATCTGAAGAAAGAAAGGCTTCAAATGATTTAGTTTTAATAGCCAGATCCGGATCTCTTCATGCAAGATCAAGATCTGAAGTTATAAAACAATTGACTGGACTTAGTTTAGAAGATTTCAGGATTTCAAAAGGATCATCCAAACAATATTCAAGATTAACCGAAAGATTGGCTCAATTTGTATTGACATGGGCAGATACATTAGGATTAAATGTTCCTTGGATTCCTCAAGGAAGATTAAAAACAGAAGAATCTGAAAGATTATTCCATCACAATGGACAGGATGTTTATGCAGATTTTAGAATAAGAGATCATTCAATAGAAGTCAAATCTCCAATTGGAGCATTGCATCCAGTAGGCATGCGGAAAATAATTGGAAGATATACTCCTGGAAATAATAATTGGGCTGATGGATGGCCGATTTCTGATAGCACCTTAATACTTTTGCAACCAAGACGTTTATATTCCCGATATGAATCAGACCTTGCTGAAGCAGGCATAAATCTTGTAACCTATGAAACATTTTACCAAACCCTAGAACAAGTTCTCGCAGGAATAAAAAAAGATAAATCCTTAATACAAGACCTTGTCCCAAGGGTAAACCTTGATGCCATTGAATCTCTTGGTAAAGAACTTTTACATCCATCTTTATTACTAAGACCAAGAAATAGGGAAAGGAGAACCTGGCTATGCGAAATGTTAGATTCTTTAAACCAAAGAGCAAGAAAATTAAAAACTAAAAAAAGAATTGATGAAACAAGGGTACCAAGATTAGATATCCCTGAATCGAGAACAGGTTCTAATTCCAAAGGAAAATATATTACATATCAAAGAAAATTTAATGAATTACCAAAGAATCCTATTAAAAAAGCTATTGCTAAAAATAGACAACAACTTACAGCAGATAATTTAAAACAGAGGTTTCCGATATTGTCGCAATTTGAACTAACGGATCAGGGCCTAAGAGTTGTTTCTTTTGATTTAGAAACCTGTGGAAGAGCCTATTCAGATCCAATATTAAGTATTGGATATTGCATATTCACGGGAAAAAAACTAGATTCAAGAGTTCTACTAGCTAGAGATTACTCTCAAGAAGCAGCAATAATTTCAGAATTCTTAAAAGAATTAACTCCAGATTCCATAGTCTTGACATATAATGGTAACTTTGACTTACCAAGATTAACACAAAGAGCAATAGCAAATGGAGTTAAATTAAATGGAGAAAGATTTAGATCCTTAAAAGAAGTTTTAGGAGACAGGCATATTGATTTGATGGATGCAGCTAAAAATCAAGCGAAATATGATCCAAAATTAAGACTGCCAGATTATAAGTTAATAACCTTAGAAGAACATCTTTGGGGCTATACCAGAATGGGAGATATTCCGAGCAGGGAAATCCCTTCAACTTATCATTGTTATCTAAGAGGTTATACATTAAAAAGAGAGCCAGTAATGGATGAACATGGAGAACCAAAAACAGATTCAAAAACAGGGGAACCAGAAACAAAATTTGTTCGAGTTGAAGGAGATATTAACAAATCCACAAGACGGGTTAGAAATATTGTGTATCACAATTTACAAGATGTAGTCAGTTACCAGGCTCTACTTTTAGAATTATTAAAACCTGTTCAATAAAAAGTAAATCTATTTTTTAACTCTAACAATTAGATTCTTTTTAGAGAATCTATCATAAGAGTCATTTTCAAAAATATCCATAATCTTAAATCCGGTTTTCTTCAATAAATCAATAAATTCATTTTTTTCATATATATAATAAAATCTCATGTAATCTGTTTCTTCTTTTTTCCATGACATGTACACCTCTCCTTTTAATCCATTAAACCTTTTGTCTTCTGAATTCCAAACAGAAATTAATCCTTCTCCTCCATTTTTCAAAACTCTGTAAAATCCTTTTAGGGCATTTTCTCTTGCATCTGCACTCTCCAAACAATGCAGGGTTCCTATAAATAGTCCATAATCAAACATTTCATCTCTGAAAATATTTTTATCAAGATTCTCTGCATCTAGCTCAAAAAATTTAGCTTTTATATTTTTTTCTTTAGCTATTTTTTTAGCAGATCTTATATGTTTTTTTGAAAAATCAACACCATAATATTCAAAATCTCCTGAAACCATGTTTCTTCCGCTCCCGCATCCTAAATCAAGGATTTTTCCATTTTTTCCAAGCAAGAATTCCTCGACTTTAAAAAAAGGCTTTTTTCTCTTATCACAATCTTGATTAGATATGCTATCCCAAACTTCTCTTTGATTCATGTCTAAGTTTTTATTTTCGCTTGTTATTATTATATTGCTCATGAGATTAAAATTCAGGAAAGCCTTATAAAACCTTTTGTTATATATAAATTAGGAACCATATTGTTCTTAAACATGAATGAAAAAGAAAAACTTAGGGAATTTGAAGCTCTTTTAACAGAAAGCGTTAAAAAACTAATTGGAGAAAATGAGATTGGAATAGCTCTTTCAGGAGGCTTGGACAGCTCAGTCATAGCCAAACTTGCAAAATCTTTTAAAAACAAAATAACCGCCTATGTCATCGGCATTGAAAATTCTAAAGATTTTGATTCTGCTGAAAAAGCCGCAAAAGAGATTAGAATAGATTTAAAAAAAATTTTAATTAATAATAAAGAAATAGAAGAGACAATCCCGATTATTAAAAAAATTCTTGAAGATTTATATATGAAGCATAAAAATGAGATTAATTCTGAAATATTAAAGCCCAATATGATATCTATATCATTTTACTTGCCTTTGTTTTTTGTTTCAAAATATTCTAAGGAAAAAAATCTGATAAGTGGGCAAGGCGCTGATGAATTATTTGGAGGTTACTATAGATATCTAAAAATGAATAAAGAAGATGCGGCAAAAGAAATAAATAAAGATGCGGATTTGTTATATAAATTTGGAAAATTAAGGGATTTGAGTATTGCTAAAAGTTTTAATAAAAATCTTCTCATGCCTTATCTAGATGAAAAAATTATAGATTTTTGCATTTCTCTACCATTTGATTTAAAGATAAAGGATGGACAGAGAAAGTATATATTAAGAAAACTCGGAGAAAAAATAGGATTATCAAAAAATATAAGTTATAAAGAAAAAAAAGCTGCACAGTACAGTTCAGGTATGTTAAAGGCAATAAAACAGATTGAAAAAGCTGGAATCAGAAATTAGGCCTTCTTTTATAAACAGAATAAGTTAATAATCCTAAATCCTGTCTATGTGAATATCCGTCCTTTATTATATTTAAACCAATCTTGCATTGGTTTATTTTATCAGTTTTCTTTGTAAAATCATAAAAAGACAGGAATATTTTTCCATTTCCAAAAAGCACAGGATTAAAACCTGGAAGAGACAACAAATCCTTTATCATAACACTCCTTCTTGGAGAGTTTAACAAAAGCAATAACAGATTTCGTATATCTGAATGGTTCATTGACCTTATCACTTCAGCAGTCAAATCCATATAACTATCAAAATACACATCCCCAGTTTCAGCATCTATACCTTTTTTGTAAATAGTGTCCTCAATAGAAACAATATCTTCTGAAGATCCTCTTAAATTTTCAAGGACTTCTGCTGAAAGCTCTGGATTATCAATCAATTTCTTGAATAAAAATTTTCTTATAGAAACTTTTTCAGGATATCTTTTTATAAAATTTCCTAGTATGAACCTCGGAAGATGAAGTCTTTCAAAATCCTTTATATAGACGAGATTATATTTGTTTATGTCTTCTTTTTTTTCATTCATGTTCCCTGTTTTCATTTCAGAGTAATTTTAAGAGTATTTATAAATATAATTATCAAGTAGAATATATAATTGATTAAATATTTCAAAACCTTTTTTAAAAGTTTTATCAAAAAATTCAAAATGAAAATACCAAACAAGGATGAAATTAGAAAACCTACCAAGACTCTTGCAGGAGTAACTCCAATTGCAGTCATGGCAAAACCAAAAAAATGCAGGCATGGAACCTGTCTGTATTGCCCTTCTCTTAATGTACCCCAATCCTACACTCCAAAATCGCCTCCAGTGTTAAGGGCTGAAAGATTAAGATATGATCCTTATGAACAAATAAAATCAAGATTAAAAGCATTTAAATTGATGAACCATCCTACTGATAAAATAGAACTTATTGTCATGGGTGGTAATTTCCTGGAATATCCCTTAAATTATCAGAATAATTTCATCAAAAGATGCTATGATGCATTAAACAACAGAAATTCTAAAAATCTGAATGAAGCAAAAAAGATAAATGAACTTGCCGAACATAGGTGTGTTGCATTATGTATTGAAACAAGACCTGATACAATAAATGAAAAAGAGATTAAAAAAATATTGGATTTCGGATGCACAAGGGTTGAATTAGGAGTTCAATGCCTGGATGATTCTATATACAAAAAAATAAACCGGGGTCACGGAACTAAAGAAGTCGTTGAAGCAACAAGATTGCTGAAAAATTCCGGATTTAAAATTGGTTTTCATATGATGCTTGGCCTCCCATATTCAAATCCAAAAAAAGACTTTCAGATGTTTAAAGAACTTTTTAAAAATCCGGATTTCAAGCCAGACCAATTAAAGATATATCCCTGTCAGGTCATTAAAGGAGCGGAATTGGAAAAATTATACAAAAAGGGAAAATACAAACCTTATTCCAAAGAGCAAGTTGAGAGTCTGGTAATCAAAATAATGAAAATAATCCCAAACTACTGCAGGGTAATGAGGATAATGAGAGAAATCCCTCCAGATTATCTAACAGCAGGAATTTTAAGGATTGATTTAAGAAAAGATATTGATGAAAAACTAAAACTTTCAAAAACAAAAATAAAAGAGACAAGGTTCCGTGAGATTGGATTTGAATTAAGAGATAGTCTCAAAAAAATAAACCGAGATTTAAGATTAAAAATTACAGAATACAAGGCTAGCAATGGCAAAGAATATTTCCTAGAGATTGTAAATAAAAATAATATTTTATTTGGGTTATGCAGATTAAGGATTTTTCAAAATAAAGATAACAAAAGCGAAGCTTTTGTAAGAGAGCTTCATGTTTATGGGCCTTCTTTGTCTTTGAAAGAAAAATCAAGAAAAGCCTTTCAGCACAGAGGCCTTGGAAAACAGCTCATGAAAAAAGCCGAGGAAATAACAAAAGAAAACAAACTCTTTGAACTAAAAGTAATATCTGGAATAGGAGTAAGAAAATATTATGAAAAACTAAGTTACAAATTGGATAAAAATAAAGTCTATATGATAAAAAGATTATTTTAATAATTAAATTGGAGATTTATATATTTAATAAACTCAGGATTAGAATTTCATGACTCTTAGATTCCTGCAGTTAAAATACTACATAAACATTAAAGATAATAACTAGAAGACTAAATATTTTTATTTTGAGACATACATTAATTCAATAGGATCCTGAAGATTTCTCTCAAGCATGCCTTTTTTTATTAAACCCTCTATAACTTCATGCAATTCAGAACTATAAGGTATTGCCCCTTTAACAGATCTGAATCTTCTATCAACATCTGACCAATACCTTAATTCATATTCGAATCCAATACCCATTCCAGAAAAATCTAATATGCTATGAAGCAGATGGTATTCATCTTCCCGCATTTTTCTTTTCTTTCTTAATGTAGTAAGAACTACTCTTTCCTCCCGGGTAAAGCCTGAGGATTCATCTACCAACATTACCATAATAATTTATAAAGAAAAATACTTTATAAAATTGATTATCTTAATTTATAGATATTAATCCAAACATTTAATTGACTTAGAAATGAAATTCTACCATCTGTAACCTTAACCCCGCCTTTTGCAGATTTACCATCAGGTTCGCAAATCTTTGAATTATTAAACTCATTCCCAACTAATTTTACAATCTTTACATATTTTCCAACCGCATCAGGATTATTCCTCAAAAGAGGGTTCTTGATTGTAAATGCCTTTTCTTCAACTTCAGATAGGTTTATAGGAAAAGTATCTATATTCTGATTATTCAAAAAAACTTTTACTCCAATAAGCCTTCCAGAACCAACCCCTCTCGTTAAAACAAGATTATCCTTAGAATTATTATTAGCTTCAAGAATCTCGAGTTTTGTTTTTAGACAATCGCTTTTATAAGAAACTTCTCCAGTTCCCTCATTAACAAATGTCAAGATAACCTTCCAAATTAGTGCAATTGCTATTATGATAAGAAATATAACTAGGATCATTGTAACAAGGGCGGGTTCTGCTTTTTTATTTTTTTTAAAAATATAATTCATCATAACCTCTTTTTATCATGGATAATTCTAAATGAGTATACTTTTCAGTTTATAAAACTATCAATAAAAAACAAGAATAAATTTCAAAAATAAAAGAAAAAATAAAAAATTACTTTAAGGTCACGGTTTTCTCGGGACCGAATCCGCATTGAGTTGTTCCAACAATAGGCGCTAACTGAACCTTTGAACCTACTGGGATACTTACCGCATTTGCCCCCAAATCAATTTTGAAAAGCGTTGTATTTAATTCACCGCCAACCAAGATAGTTTTTCCAGTGTCAACTCCATCTACGAATACTTTTGCTTGGAAACTGGCAACATCTGGAGCCCCGGTATTTCTTCTTATTGTAATGTTTCCCGCTCCAGCAGCTAACCCTGTTGCATTAGCAACTGCTTTTGTTATAACATAATTCAAACCAATGCAACTGCTCTGACCTTTGCCCTGTTCTCCACCTTTGCTAACTGAACTTTGAACAACCTGCCAGACAATAACAATTGAAGCTAGAACTAGAATTATAATTATTACAGTTGTGATAATTTCACCTTGTGCTTTTTTTCCTTTTTGTACCATAAATCTTTTTTATGTCTATTTAATCAAACTAAAGTTTTTATATAACAAAATAAAAATAAAAATAAAAAAATAAATTTATTTCAGAGTAATGAGTTTCTCAGGTCCTAAATCACATTGTGTTCCAGAAACAATAGGTGCTAATTGAAGTTTTGAACCTGCATTCCAAACGGGTGAAGGTGCAACTTCAAAAGTTGTAGTATTAAGTTCTCCTCCAACTAAAACAGTTTTTCCAGTATCTACTGAATCAACAAAAACTCTTGCTGTAAAACTAGCAACATCTGGAGCTCCAGTATCTCTTCTTATTTGTATTGAACCGGTTGAATTTACCTTTAATATTACGTAATTCAAACCAATACAGCTGGTCTGAGATTTTGCCTGTTCTCCTCCTCTGCTGACCGAACTTTGAACAACCTGCCAGACAATAACAATTGCGGCAAGAATAAGTAGAATAATCAGGACCGTGGTAATAATCTCACCTTGTGCTTTTTTTCGTATCATAATTCTTAACCTCCTTTCATTCCTCTTTTTAATCATTTATCAATTTATTAAATTAACGAGTATATTTTAGTTTATAAAAGTTTTTATTCATGACAGAACCAAAAAACCGGTTTTTTTGCCTTTCTTTCATTGAATTTTGCATAACCAATCCTTGAAAAATATATTATCTCGTCTTTTTTGGGTTTAACATCAATTTTTCCAAAAACTTTTTTTGCATCGGGCATAAGAATTATTGCATTAGAGTTTTTTTCATTTGTTTTTTGAAAATCTGCTTTTCTGCATTTATCCTTCAAAATCTCTCTATTAAAATTATTGAGGACTTTAAAAAAATCCTCTTTTGAAATCACTTTGTCAACTTCGCTCAAACCTCTTTGAATGACTAATTTTTCAAAAGCTTCTTTTTGATAGCCACGTTTTTTAAACGGAAGTACAAAAGGCAGCCTTATATCATCCCATCCCCAAAACTTCCCTTTTTCAATTGCTTTTCTTGTCTTTGTATCTGAAATAGCCAAATCGGTAAAATTATATCTTCCCAAAAAATAAGTTCTTGGATAAATTTTTTCCAGCCCTAAGGATTTGTAAATCATCTTCTGCCTTGTCGCATTGTCCCGGTGTTCTTTTGCCCGTATTATATGCGTTTTGTTTAATTCAATATCATCAACAGTGACGCAGAGATTCATCAAAGGCCAGACTCTGTATTTTTTTCCCTGCCTCGGATGTTTTTTAAGAATAATCCTTGCTAAAGGAAAATCTCTGAATGCAGGATTTGGGTCATTCAAATCGGATTTAAACCTGATTACTGCTCTTCCTTCTTTGTAGCCTTTTTTATCAAGCATCTTCTTCCATCTTTCTAAATTTTCTTTTTTGGAAATCTCTCTGCATGGACAGGATTTTTGAGCATCAACTAATTTCTTAAATTTTTCAGAACTGCATATACAGACGTAAATAGCCTCTTTTTCAAATAACTTTTCAATATATTTATAATAAAGTTTCATTCTTTCTGACTGTATTATTGTCTCTGAAACATTTCCAAAAATCCAGTCTGCATCTTCTTTCAGCAATTTATAAGCAGGAGCATAAATATTTTCAGGATTGGTGTCTTCTATCTGGAGATAAAATTTACCTCCATATTTTTTGACATAAAGCGAACTTACCATTCCTGTAAAAATATGTCCGAGATGCATTGGCCCCGAAGGTGAAGGTGAAAATCTCATTACAACACCTCTTTCAGCTCCTTCAAGCTCTGGAAGTTCATCCCCTCGTTCAAACCTATGACCTATAATATTTTTTAAAGGCATAAATTCTTTCTCCTGTTCTGCCAAAGAAACTGCATTAACCTCTCTTAAAATTGCATTGACAATCGGCATAATATCCTTTATACCCTCTTTTGTCAAACCATGATTGAACAACCCAGAAATAACACTTCCAGCAACTGCCTTGCCTTCGTGTTCTATTGCATTTTTTAATGCATAAGCCTTTATTATTCTCTTGTCAATTTCCATAAATAATTAAGAAAACCCATTCTTATAAATATATTCTCTACTAAAGTTAATTATAAAAACCGAAGATTTCACAAAAATTAATGAATAACCATGGAAGAAAAGATCCATCGGCAAATTTCTGGGACTTGGTAGTTGAAAGGGGGATAGCCCTTGTGCCTGGAATAAAAGGACTTATTGGAAGAGCACCAGATTGCACATTCAGAATCTGGGAAGGTTATGATCCGGACGCGCATGATGAAAGAGATTACAGAACCTTGCTAGGAAGAGCAGTTCCAAGATATCAGGATTTTTTAAGAGTAGAACAAAATGGCAGTTTGAGAATAACTCATCGAACAAATATTCCAACTTATGTCATTAGAAAAAACACTCGAACAGACTTAGCATTTCCAAATTCGCAAAATATTAGAGATTATATCCGATATGGATTAAATCTTAGGGGCTGCAAACAAGATGGAATTCAGACCCTAGAATGTGGAGATGAAATATATGTTTTTCCAAACGATTTATTAATTCTCGCGGGAGTTTATGGATTTGAGATTAGAGCAATAGGACAAAAAAGGCAAGATCCAAGACTCGAGGATACTCAACCAATTGAAATAGAAAATTTATTTTAAACATCAAATAGGATTATCAAAACGCCTCATTCTTAAAACCCGTGATATTGTCAATTTTCTCGTCAACAGATTCTTTTTTTAATTCTTTTTTTATTTCCTCAGATTCATCCAGATTCTCCAGTTTTTCTGAAGTTTCTAATCCAATTTCTTCTTTCATCTCTTCTATGTCTTTCTCAAGCTCATCCATAAATTTACCACGGTTTTTTTGAAAATATTCATATAAATAGATATAAATCTCATCAAGATGTTTTTCCTGCTCAAGCCATAATTTCTGAGTGTTACTTAAATGAAGAAGCGGAAGAAAACAGGAAATCTTCTCTTCCTTGTCTTTTCCAACCATGCTAGAATATCCGATTTTATTGACATTTTGTTCATCCTCTGTTGCTTTCTTCTTAAGGAAAGTAAGAATTCTTGCATAAAAATGCTTAATCCTATCTTTTAAATCAACTCTTTTAAAAGTTGGAAAATCAACTTCTGAAAGTTTTTTTGCCCTCACAACTGCGACTTCTTTTTTTATTCTTCTTGATTCTGTATTAATCGCCTTGTCCAAGGCCATCAATAATTCTGGCAAAGTTACTTTTTTTAATCTCGAGAGAGGAGTTTTAGGAATTAATAACGGCAATTCATCTTCATTAATCTCAATTTTTTCAAGAACATATTTATTCTCTTCCTTTTTGCCAAAAAGTATCTCATCTATACTTTTTATATATCTGTTCAAAAGGAATTCAGATTTTATTCTTAAAAGAAGAGCTGCAGCTAGTAAAATCTTGCTGGAAATATAAAAATCGGCCTCCTGCATTTCCTCTAATTTTTCAAAATATTTTTTAGTTAATATAATAATATCTATATCCCAAGGGTCAAGTTGCTCTGAATTAATCAGCTCAAATATCATAACCTGCCAGTCAGGATTCCTTCCTGAAATAACATCATAAAATTGATTAAGGTTCAATTTTTCAACATTTTTTGAATTCTCATCAGATTCATCAGATGAGCTTGCCACCTCATTATTCTCCGGCAAAAACTTCTTAAAATCCATATTTTAGAATAACCTAACGAACTTATAAATCTATCACAAAACCTATATTTTTGCTACTCTCTACTACAAAAAATAATAGATAATATTAAATAGGCTGCGTTATAATAAAATCTATAAATGAAAGCGCTAAAAAGGAGCGCTTAAAGTGATGTCATTTACCAGTTACGACAAAACCGAAAGATTTAAATATATAGGAATTCTAGAATTATTATCACCTCTTTTTCCCCAGAAGAGTCAGGACGTATAATTTTTATATGACACCGATTCTTCTAGGGTTTATAATTATCGACACCGACCCTAAATCAAAGGGAGGTTAGTCATATTCAACTAAGTTTGATTCTTCAGGGAAGAGAGCAAAAAAGAGAGGTGCTAGAGGCGATTAAACATCATATTCTTTAAAGAAATCAAAGAGTTAAGATAACAGCAATCCGTTCTAAAATACGGCACTACTTTATTATAACTTCTTTGAAAATTTTTATAAGAAGATTTAAAAAGGATTAAATTTTGAATTCAAAATCATCGAGGATTTATAAAATGATATATAGAGATAATCAAAAAGAAATGCCTAAAGTAAATTATAGTTTAAGCTCTGGAGAAAATGAATTAGCTATGAGAGATTCTTTAGATATTTTACTAGATGCTTTTGATTTATATTTAGAAGAAACTACAGAATTAAATCTTCATACAGATAAAATAGGCACTCTTGTCATAATTCCTTCAAAAGGAAGAATAAAAAGATTAAAAGCAAGTCCAAGGGCCACTAGAACCATCTGCCAATATTTACATTTCAGTTCTTGTACATCAGAAGGATTAGTTGTTTTAGAATCACATAAACAATCATATGATATTCACTTAAATCCACAAGATTAAACCTTCTAGGGTTTATAATTATCGACACCGACCCTAAATCAAAGGGAGGTTAGTCATATTCAACTAAGTTTGATTCTTCAGGGAAGAGAGCAAAAAAGAGAGGTGCTAGAGGCGATTAATTTCATGCTTAATTAAGAAAAAAAGAAGTATTTCAAAATTCCAGTCTAAAATCTAGCACGATTTGAATAGTTCTTTATTTTATATTCACTTTCTCTTCCAATTCAAATACCAAAGAAAAGCAACAACAAAGGCAGGACCTGCAATTTGAAGGCTCCAAACTAAATAATACCATTGAAAGCCATCCATAGCTGAATTAAATAATAATTGAGCAATATACAGCAATCCTGCAAGAGCAAAGACTATTGCTCCGATTAATTCTCTTTTCCAGGATATCCATAAAAGTACTGCTAAAATTAACACCGGAATATTATGCATAAACAATCCTAATAAACATGTAAAAAAATCATTGCATCCATCAAAAATATCCAAAGAAAACAATGCCAAAAATAGTAAGAATAAAATTGATAGTATTCTAGGGCTCCAATAAAGCCATTTTCCTATTTTTTTCTTTTTAACTTCTTTTTTAATAATCTTTTTATTCACCCTTTTCATTATTAACTAAAGAAATTAAAGTTTATATAGGTTTAGTCATGAATTTTTTCAATAATCTATTGTAGAATAAAGGAGGTAGTATTTTAGCAAGTTAGTTAAAAGCGCATTAAACTCAACATCATTAATGATACTTATAAAAATCTCTTAACTACTATTCATAAATTACATAACATTAATAAAAGATTTAATCCTGTTTTATTATGGCCCCATTGTTTTTTATTGGAACCTGGAACATGGCTCCGCATTTCTCGCATTGAGCTGTAACAATAACAGTCATTGCTGTTAAAATCCTGCAACCTTTTGCAATCAGCTTTGAACCCATTCTAATCTCTATATCCTGTCCACATTTGCATTTCATATTAATAAGAAAAATTTATCTTTTCAAGAACTCAGTATAATGGCATCTTCCACAATATAATCTATTATCGGTCTTCATCAAAAAAACTCCTGCACCACATCTAGGACAGTTTCTTTCTCTTTTGATAGTATCTCCTTCAATTTTATACATTTTGTATTTCTTTGAAGTAGGCTTGTTCTTATGTGGTTTCTTTCCTTTCTTTTCTCCCTTTGCCATGTTAAATATTTATTTCGTTAGTTTATTAATCATTCGCTCTTTACTTCTGCTTCTGCTTTCTTAGCTTCTTCAGCAGCTTTCTTTGCCTCTTCCTCTGCTTTCTTAGCTTCTTCAGCAGCCTTTTTTTCAGCATCCCTTTGCTTTTTGGTTTTCTGAACAGCTTTTTCAAAATCCGCTTTTGAATCATAAACATAAGCTTTTATCAAAAAAGTGTTTCTTCCGAATTTTCCCTTTATATTATAAACGTCAATAGAATCTTCAGGTTTTGAAAATTTTTCTGAAAGCTTTTTCTTTACTTCAGAAAAACTTGGATTCTTATCAGATTCCAAAATAATAGAGACTTCATACCTTTTGAATAATTCATTTTTAGTATTTTTTTTAATTTCCATCTTATGTAATTTATCAATAAATTGATAAAAACTATTAATATTGAAGGTTTAAAAATCCTTGTGTCAAGAAACTTTTAATTAAACTCCTAAAAATTTAAGCAGTTCATAAACCAGGAATGCTGGCCAGACAAGAGCCTTTAAAAATCCTAGAACTCCCATCCAGAAACTGGGCGCAGTTGAGACGAAATAAATTACAGCTCCGATAAATCCTAAGCCATAGATAGCTCCTCCGCAGCCACAACCGCATTTGCGTCCGGATTTGCAACTTTCAGATTTCATTCTAGATTTCATTTTCCTCTTTTTAGATTTAATTTACAGCTTAATCGCATAAATCCCTTGCTTATTAATCTTCAACTTTTGAGCTAATTCAGATTTTTCAGGATTTGTAATTTCAATCTTTCCCTTAAAACTTTCAGAAGTTTCCTTCTTTCCACAGCTAGGACAGCTTTCCCCTTCATATATCATTTTGCATGTTTTACATGCTTTTTCTTTTGCCATTCTATTTCTTCTCCTTTTTCTCAGCTTTTTCAGCTCTCATTGATTTTTTTGCAGCAGCCTTTGCTTTTTTCTTTTCTTCTTTTATCCATTCCAATTTTCCCAATCCTGGCTGCCTCATTGTAAGCCCTATTTTAGGATTATCTCCTTTATAAGATACTGCAACTATTCTAGCTAAACATTCATCTTTTTTCTTCAAAACTTTTTTTGAATCTTTTCCCAAAAGAGTATTTGTTGTTGAAAAACTTACATAATCATCCATTGTTTGGCTTATATGAATCATTCCTTTCATTACCCCAAGATTGATAAAGGCTCCAAAATCAGTTATTTCATCAATTATTCCATAAACTAATTCATTCATTTCTGGTTTGAATGCAAGCAATTTAAATTTGGAATTATAATATGCAGCTCCATCCCCTGGAATTATCACTCCATCCCCAACTTCCAATATGGATATGATTCCTATAACCTCTCCGATTTCTTTGTCATGATAATTTGTATAAATTTCCTGCAGCTGTTTTGCAACAGCGTCGCTAGTTTTAAGGCCGAATAATCTTGGCTCAACCCTTACATAATCGTGAACTTCAACTATATAGAACATGTTAAAAATTTTTATGATTTTAATTTGATTTTTAATCAGGCAGAAAATTATCCTCAAAGTTAATTTTCTGGATGTTAAACTTAATAAAAAAAGTAGATTTATAAAGGTTTCTTTATGAATTTTTTAATGGCTGAAAGAAATCCTTTTGATATTGGGCTTTATTTAGCTCAGGTAAACCAAACACCTTTTGCATCAGGACCAAGCGGCAGTTATACTGAAAGAACTTGTTTTAAGGCTGAAACCTATGAAAGAAATCAAAGATTTGGTAAAATAGTTGAACAATACCACTCAATAGAAAGAAGATTACTAAGAGAGATTAATAATCTCGAGGCTGAAAAAGCTGGAAAAGAATCGCCTAAAGAGGAAAGTGAAGAATTAATCCAAGCAAGAGAAAAACTTGCCGGGCATAGAAGAGAAAATCTTCAAGAATGTATCGAAGCAAAACAAGGAATATCCCAATCTGCTTTACTTCTTGTTGTTAGGATTGCAACACGTTACAGCGAGAGAACTGGAGTAGAAATAGAAGAATTAACAGGTTATGGAAATATAGGATTGATGATTGCCGCAAAAAAATTTGATTGGAGGCGAGGATATAGATTCACAACTTATGCGAGTGGGTGGATAAAACAATCAATAACCCGGGGATTGCAAAGTGAAAGAGATGATTTGCATTTACCTAGCTATGCACATCAAATTAGCCAAGAAATAGATCAACTTGAGGGATGTCTAAAAATTGAACTTGGAAGGGAACCGACAGATGAGGAACTTCTAGAAAGATATAGCACTCGTTATGGAAATAAAGTAAAGAAAAAGAAAAGAAAAAAGAAGTATGAGGATCCTGTAAAGACTTTAATAAGAACAAGAAATCGCCAAAGATTAGGTGTTTTTGATTCTGAGGAAGATACTGATTATGATTCATGTATTGAAGACACATTAACAGAATCTCCATCTGAATTAGTAGAAAAAGCTATGGATTACGAATTAGCATGGAAATATTTGAATTCGGGAGGGGTTGATGAGAGAGAAAGAGTTGTTCTCATACATCGCCTTGGACTTAATGGAAACAATCCAAAAACATTAAAAGAGGTTGGAAAAATGCTAAATTTAACAAGAGAGAGAATTAGGCAATTGGAAAGTGAAGGATTGGGAAAATTAAGGGAACATTTTAATCCAGAATACTCTTCAGAATCAAGATAGATAAAAAATAATTTTACAAGTTATATAGATTTATTTCGTCAGCATTAATCTTTTGAATTTATTGATTAAAATAACCCTTCCAAGAATATGCCTCATCTCCCGATCCAGAGTGCAGACAATGTTCTTTTTATCTTTTTCAGCCAAATTAATAATTGCGTCATCAACATTCCTGCCTGTTGTTTTAACAATTTTTATTTTATTAAAATCAAGCAGCTGCAATGCTAGATTTGCAGCATCCCTATCTCTTGCAGTTGTTTTCCGGAATCGGGGATTTCTTTTTTTTAAAAATCCTGAATGTTTCTCTTTAGGCTTCTGGCTTATTTTCTTCAGTTCTTCAACAACCTGTTCAGGAACAACCAGTTCAAAACCTTCATTGATAAGATTTCCAATATCTTCCCTATAATCAATCTTGTTCTTTGAGCAATAAACAAGAAAATTAGTGTCCAATATGATTTTCATGAGATAAACAATTCAAAAACCTTTATATAATTACCCCCCTTGTCTTTAAATAATTAAAAAGGTGTAAAATGAATGTAAAATTAAAACTCAAAAATCTGATGATTTTTGAGATACAGAAATTATCCTAAATTTCTGTCTTTTAATTTTTCGTTAACACTCAAAATTAAAATGCAAGAGCAACTACATATTCTAAAAGTTTTGAAGGAAGTTCATTCTGCATTAAAAAATAAAAATTACATTGCAATCAAAAACTTAAGCAATCAGGTTGTTCATACTTCTTCAATAGAACAGGACCCTGACGTGATATCTGTTGCAGTCATAATCTATGCCTTAAGCAAGGTAATTGAAAGGGAAAAATATCAAGGTTATAAGAACTATCCTGCGTTTTATAAAAATTATATACAATGCCTGAATAATATGATTTTAGGATTGGAAAAGAATGACTTGGATAAGTTCAGGGAAGAAATAGAGCATATAAGAAATCTAATACAAAACCTTTCTGGGCATCTTAAGGACTATATAAGCGAAGTTTTCAGGAAATCAAAAATAAACAAAGCATCAAGAATTTATGAGCATGGAATATCCATGGAAAAAACAGCTAAAATTCTTGGAATTTCTGTATGGGAACTAGCCGAATATGCCGGACAGACTGGAATTGCAGATGTTGATTTATCAATAACAATGCCAATAAAAGAAAGGGTTAAGATAGTGGAGGAAATTTTCAAATGAATGAGAAAAAAGTGGTGAATAAAAATAAAGACAGAGATTTAAAAAAATATTTGAAAATAATTTATGAGGCGATTCCAGTTATAATTATGGTTATTTTGATTGCTTTGATTAAAAATGATTATTTTTTATCATTAATCTACATAATTATTCTAATAGCTTCGCTTTATTTTAAGTATGAAAAAAAAGATTATCTGATATTTATTTTTGGATTCTTGATAATGACTCTCTTTGAAACTTTATTTATCCAAACAGGGGTGGAAGTCTTCAACAGAAAAACCTTATTTGGAATAATGCCATTATGGCTCCCCATATTATGGGGTTATGGTTTTATTGCGATAAAAAGGAGTATAAAAATATTAAATCTATAATGAAAATAACAAATTATGAAAAAAAGAATTATGTATTGAATAGTGAAGAAAATTTAAAGATTTTATCGATAATAAAAAAATTAGAAAAAAGAGGTTTAAACAAAAAAGATAAAGAAATATTAAAACTTTCTAGAACTCAATTAAAAAAAGACTGGCAAACCCCCCTTATAACTTACCTTAATAAATTAACTAAAAAATATAAAAAATGACATCATCAAAATATCTTATATTTGACGCAGGACCCATAATAAACTTCGCAATGAATGGAATGCTACCGATTCTTGAAAAACTTAAAAAGGAGTTTAAAGGAGAATTTCTGATAACTAAAGAAGTCAAGCGCGAAATAATTGATTATCCATTGACAATTAAAAAGTATGAACTTGAAGCAATGCAGATTAAGGATTTGTTTGACAGAAATATAATAAAGCACGCAGATATAACCCCTGAACAGGTAGATTTATTAAGAGAAAAAAGAGAAGAGATAATGAGCGTTGCAAACTCTCTTTTTCATTCTAATAAGGAAGAAATTCATCTGCTGGATAAAGGAGAATGCGCAACCCTGGCTTTATCCTCAATATTAAAAGAACCATCCGTTATTGTTATTGATGAAAGAACAGCCCGGATGTTATGTGAAAACCCCGAGAACCTTAGAAAATTAATGGAAAAAAAATTGCATGTTCCTATCAAAGCAAGAAGAGAAGATTACGGATTTTTTAAAAAATTTAGTATAATTCGCTCAACTGAACTAGCCATGATTGCATGTAAAAAAGATTTATTTGACATAAAAGACCCTATGATTTTTGAAGCGGTTTTATATGGATTAAAATACAAGGGCTGTTCAATTTCTGAAACTGAAATTAATGAAGTTAAAAAATGCAAGAAACTGCAACAGATGGGCTGAGTTCTGAAAAAGATAGGTTTTTAATGACTAGATATGTTTTAGTATTTACTGGCTGGGTGTATAGTTCAAAGGTAGAATAGTCGGCTCCAGACCGATTGACGAGGGTTCAATTCCCTCTGCACCCATTTAAATATTCTTTTAAACTAGATTTATAGAATTAAAAAATGAAAAAAACAAGACCAAAAGTAGACCTGTCGTTTATAAAAATCAAGAATTCAAAAATCCATGGTAAAGGAGTTTATGCAAAACAAGATATAAAGAAAAAAACAAAAGTGATTGAATATGTTGGAGAGATAATATCTAAAAAAGAGGGAGATAGAAGAGCAGACCTTCAATTTGACGAAGCAAAAAAGAACAAAGAAAAAGGAGCAGTTTATGTTTTTGAATTAGACAAGGAAAATGACTTAGATGGGGATGTTTCATACAATCCTGCAAAATACATCAATCATTCCTGCAATCCTAATTGCAAAGTTAGCATAAGGAATAAAAGAATTTGGATAAAAGCAATAAAAAACATAAAAAAAGGCGAAGAAATAAACTATGACTATGGTTATGAACTAGATAATGATTATAAAGACCATCCCTGCAAGTGCGGTTCAAAAAATTGCATTGGATATATAATTGGAAAGGATTATTGGAAAAAGTTCAAAAAGATGCAGAGGAAAGAGGAAGTTTTGAAAGTTTAATATCAATCAAATAGCCTCAAAAGTTTGAACTTCAGTACGCCGCTCTCCAGGAGCTATTAAAAACTCCCTTGTTTGCACATAAAATTCATGAAATCTTTTTAATAACTCTTTAGGATCATTTGGAAAATTAAATGAGGGCAAGAATGCAGCACCAGTTGGAAAACATCTAGGCTGAATAGAAACAAAAGCATTAAGGATAGAGTCCATTAAAGGTTTCCATGTATAAACTAATTTTGATCTTGGATCTGCGGTAATTCTTAACCCGACCTCCTCACTAGGATTAAATATCTCTATCTGAGGTTCCACAAGTTCATATAAATGCTCAAAATCAGTAGGAGGCAATCTTAAACTACTTCCAGAATCATAATCTGTTTGACCATCTAACTTTTTACCTGTTTCGACTTTAGCTCCATCTAATTCAAATTCTCCATTAGAATGAAGCTTAAGGGTTAAATTAAGAGCATTAGCTATCAAAAGACTAGATGAATTTGGAGCTTTTAGTCTAGGCGAATATGATCCATGATCTGAAGTTGGAACAAATAGATGCATATCTGTATTATTAATCGTGGTTCTTTCTCTTATTAAAACACCGTGCTGTAGCCTATATTTTACTTCAGAATCAATTCCCTGAGGAAATCCTTGTTCTTTTAAATTTTCTCCTACTCTTCCTTCCAAAGTTATTTCTGCAAAATCATCTCCTATTTCTGAACCTGTAAGAGAATAGCACACATACCTTCCATCACCAAGATGCAACACGCTTCCAAATTTAGGATGAGAATTTACCATGGAAAATCCCGTATAACCACTATCATCTGGCCGGATTGATAAAAATTGTCCGCCATATACTCTTCCTGGCCAGTGGGTCAAAGCAACTCCTGCAAAAGTTAAATTTTCTCTTCTGGATTTAGCAGCCAAGGCATGTTGCTCAGCACTATATACTAAATCATTAGTTCCAAGAGATAAACCCTCATAAGCATTTACAAGGTCATAATGACCAAAAACTAATCTTCCTCTTCTTCCACTACTATTTGACAGATTCAAATCCTCAATTGTTGCTGCAGTAGTTGATGCTATAACCACCTGATCTCCGGTAGAAGATCTTAAAATATAATTCCAATCTCCTTTTCCATCAAACTGGGTAATCTTTTCTAAAACTTCGTAAGCCATATAAATTACTATTTCCCATTCCTTTTAAAGAATTATTGTATAATAATAGTTATTTTAATCCGATTAAACCTCTTCTCCAACAACAAACTGACCGTTGATTTTAAACAGATTAGCTTCGGTTTTTAGATTCTTATTAAGCTGATTTTCAATCATGTTCCTTTCTTTCCAATACTCTTTTGGCTCGATTGAATATTTTAAAACCACTTTCCCAAATTGGCTTTGTTTCAAAATTCTTATAGCCTCTCTCAAATTATCGCAAATTCCGATTATTTCATAAGACTTGCATAAACTCAATAAATCATCTTCTTCAAATCCATCTGAAGTTAAAAACACTTTATTCTTGTCTTTATTTTCCAAAACAAAACCTTTAATTTTCTGGGCATATTCATTAATCAAACCTGCTTTTATAATTGCCTCACTTATTTCAAAAATATATTTAAATGGAGTTCTAACAGATTTTATCTTCGTGGCTTTTTCAGATTTTTCAATCCTCATCTCTGAAAAAACATCTACAACACTTACCTCAGATTTCTTCAAATCTCCAAAATAAATATCGAGCCTGTTCAGCTTATTATTGATAGAAAGATATTCTGCTTCAAACAAGCCCAAATCTCTTAACTTTTCAAGCCCAATCCTTGGAGGAATTTCAATGCAAATATTATTGTTTATTTTTGAATAAATTTTAATAAGTTTCTTTAAATCCGGTTTTATTGAACCTATTGTTCTTTCTTTTTCTTCTGCCAATCTTTCTGGATCACAAAAGATAATCTCGGGTTTAAAATCCTGGATTTTTTTTATAATTTTTTCATCAAGAACATCTCCACAAATAAACGTTAAGTTCTCATTAGGAAAATTCTTAATCGAATTTTCCACTTTCCTTTCATCAATCTCAACCGCCAAAACCTCTTTGCAGGTTTTAGCAAAAGCTCCTGCCTGAACTCCTATTCCCGAGCACAAATCCGCAATTTTATTGCATTTTAATCTATTAGCCCTATAATCTGCTACATCCTCTGATGTTGCAAACCGCTTATCTTCTTTACTGAAATGCTTAATGTCTCCTAAGTCTTTGGCCATATTAATAATTAAATAGTACAATTATTTAAATATCTAATGAACCCAAATAAAATCCTTTCATTAATCTTATTACTAGCAGGAATCCTTTTAACAGCATTATTTATTACAAAAGGCCCAATCATAGATTTATCAATATTTTTCAAAAATAGGCCTTTTGTCCAAACCATAAATATAATCCGAAATCTGAATTTTATTCTATCATTTTCATTAATTATTATCTTATTTTTTCTGAGTTGGTTTTATCTCATCAAACCAAACAACAAAACCAAAAATTCAACAATAAAATTATAGATTCAAAATAAATAAAAATAATTATTCGAGTCCTCTAATTATTGCTCTTAACTCTCTTTGTGTTAAACAATCTTTTTTTTGATAGGGTTCTCTTCTTTGTTCTACGTATATAACAAATTCGAGTAATTGTTTTGCAAAACCTCTTTTAACGACAGTTAAATCTGTAGATCTCTCATGCAAAGTTTGATACCAGGAATAAGTTCTACATAGTCTAAAATAACTCTTAGAGGAAGAATCATCCAGTGAAACTTCACCTAAAATATGTGCTAATTCATGTGCAAGACCCCCGGTTAATACTCCTTCTGAAACATTTTTTAAAGATGGGCACACCTTAATAGCATATTTATTGCGATTATTTCTACCAAAACATAAAAATGCTTTTCTAATTGGGTAAGGAACATAGAAAGCACATATTCTAACCTGCTTTAATTCAGGAAATCCTGAATCTACTATTCTTTCTACAAGAGGTTTAAGTTCAATCATTTAATTCACAAAAAATAAACCTATAAAAAGATAACTATTAACCAATTTTCACCAATTGAAAACATATTTTAGCAAAAAATTACTATTAGGGTTATCTAACAAAACCCCATAACAACACTAAAACCCCCAGAATAAAATTATATATTCCAAATAGATAGAATTTATCGCTTTTGACAATTTTAAGAAGATATTTTATTGTCATTAAGCTTGTAACAAAGGTTATGATAAACGAGATTATTAACATCGGATAATCTATTCCTAAAAAACTTAAATCTCTTATCTCAAGTAAAGCGGCTCCTAAAACAATAGGAATTGCCAATAAGAATGAGAATTTAACTGCCGCTTCTTTTTTCAAGCCCCTGAACATTCCCGAGCTTATTGTTGCCCCGCTCCTTGAAATTCCTGGAACAATCGCAATTGCCTGAAAAATTCCTATAAATAACGAATCCAACCAATTCAAGGTTTCTTTTTTTTCTTTTGAAAATCTTGTTGAATAAACTAATATACCACTTAGGATAAAAAAAATTCCAATATACATGAGGCTTGAAAAAAACCCTGCTATCTGCTTTTTAAATAAAAATCCAAGAATCCCGGCTGGAATTATTCCAAGGATTATCAATAGCAAATCTCGCAAATTTTTTCTATCTTTTAAATAAAAAATTCTTGCTATCTCTTTTCTAAATAAAATGATTACAGCAATTATGCTTGCCAGATGCAAAAAAACATCAAAAGATAGATTTTCAAACCCAAAAATCTTCTGAAAAATAGCCAGATGTCCAGAACTGCTTACAGGAAACCATTCTGCAACACCCTGGATTATGCTAAGCACGATTAACTGAAGCCATGAGACCATAACAACTAAATAAGAATTAAGTTATTAAAAGTTTCCAAAAACAATAATAATATCTTCAAAATTCAATTTTGAATGAGCTATAGCAAAAATTAAGATTTTAATTTTTGCTAAGATTTATAAATTATTCATTCTTGTTTAATTCATGGTTAAAAAAGAAGGTTCATTTAATAAAAAACTCGATGATGAAGATTTACAAAAGATGCTTATTGAAAATTTCATCAGCCTGCAAAAAGTTTTAACAAACCTTTCAGTCAAATTTGACGAACTTTCATCAAACATGTCTAAACTATTACAATTATTTGAAATTTCTGCCAAAAGTTTTGCGGAAAAATATTCTTCAGGAGATATCACAAAACAATCACCGGCAGACCAAGAATTCCTGAAAAAATTGGATTCTCTCCTAGATCAGAATAAAACCATCTCAAAGGCAATACTTTTAATGGAGGAGAAAATAAGAAACCGAAGTAACCCGCAAATACCTCCAATGGCAGATGAAGAACCATCTCAGTTCCAAGGAATGATAAGATCCAGGCCTCTTCCAAAATATTAAGAGAGGAAAAATGGAATTAAAAGAACCTAACTCAGAATACAGAATAATTTTTTTAAAAAAATTTACCGAAGAATTAATTATAAGTTTTTTAAAGAAAGAGCAGATTAAAAAGAGGATCGAAATAGAAAAATTAAGAAGAGAGTTTATAGAACCGAAGATTTCTCCAGAACAATCATTTAGAAAAATAATAAAAACTCCGGTTGTTCCGGTTAAAAAATCAGAGCCTTCTACGAAAATGACCTCAGATATTAAAAAGGAATATTCTAGGCCCCTTACAAGGCAAACTCTTTATAAATTTCAGCCAAAAAAAATAAAACCCAAATTAAAACCAATAATGCCCCCAATTTATCCAAAAGAGCCGGCGCCATTAGAAAATTTTGATTTTGAATTAAAACCCAGACCGGTAGGTTTTAATCTAGGAAAGATTGATTTGCTACTTAAAGATCCTCTGATTAAAATGATTGAATGTGAAGGTCCTGAAAAAGAATTGACAATTAAAAAAGATGGAAGAACATATTCAACTAAAATAACCTTGAATCAAGAAGAAATCAAGGAAATTTTAGATTCATTCTCAAAAGAAGCTAAGATACCTATAATAATGGGGGTTTTCAGAGCAGTTGTTGGCGATCTAATGATCTCAGCTTTAGTTTCAGAGGTTGTTGGCTCAAAATTCATAATAACAAAAAATTCTCCATATACTTTGATTGAACAAAAGAGAAAATCTTAATAAATTTCATATAAATAATAATTTTTCTTCAAAAAATTCTACAAAAAGGAAGGGGAGAAGAAAAATTTCCTCTCCCGATTCCTCTTTTTGGTAACCTTAGCAATCAATTCGCTTTTTAAATGATTTAGGTAATTGAAAGGGTATTTATGAAAAAAGAATATTCAAAACCTTTTTTTACAATGATGTATAAAATGTAAGTTATATTTATATGCCATTTTAGAGAATATATTTAAACTTAGTTATATTAAAAGTAATATGAAAATAGATGACAAAATAAAAAAATCAAAAATAAACAAGTATTATAATATTACATCAAAAGCATTGGCAATAGCAAAAAAATCAATTGCAAAAGGAAAGGAAATTCAATCCCATGAAATAATCCAAATGGTTGAATGTTATCTGTTCGATTCAAAACATTTTGAAAAAAAAGGAGATTATGTAAATAGCTTTGCATGCCTTAATTACGCTCATGGCTGGCTGGACGCAGGAGCCAGATTAAAAATCTTTGAAGTAACAGATAATAAATTATTTACTGTATAATTAAATTTAAAGAGGTAAAGATGAAGAAAATAATTGTAATCAGTTTAGGAGGAAGTTTGATAGTTCCGGATAAAATCCAGGTTCATCTATTGCAGAATTTCAAAAATGTTCTCTTAAAAAACACTAAAAAATACAAGTTTGTCGTTGTTTGCGGAGGAGGTCAGACCGCAAGAACTTATATAAAAGGACTAGAGGAGGAAAACATCCTAAAAAAAGAATATCTGCAAGGCCTTTTAGGCATTGCATCAACAAGACTTAATGCAAGATTCATGACTTATTTTTTTGGCAGAGAGGCAAATCAAGGAATGCCCAATGACATGAAAGACGTGGAGAATCTTCTAAAAATTCATGATATTGTTTTTTGCGGAGCATTAAGATACGCTCCAAATGAAACTTCAGACGCAACCTCAGTAAAACTCGCCAGGCATTTCAGAACTTCTTTTATAAATCTCACAAATGTTTCAGGACTTCATGACAAAAATCCATTAATATATAAAAATGCAAAATTCATTCCAGAAATAAGCCATGAAGAATTTTATAAATTAGCAACTCAAACAAAATTCAAGCCAGGACAGCATTTCATATTAGACCAAAAAGCAGCAAAAATAATAAAAAAATATAAAATACCCTCCTATATTATAGGGCCTGACCTGAAAAACCTGGATAATCTATTAAATGATCGGCATTTTATCGGAAGCGTGATTTTTTGAGGTAATATAAAAATGACAATAATAAATACTAGTAATTTTAACGAACTTAGAAAACAGATTCAGAACCTTAAGAAAGAAAACCAACCTATTGTAGTCAAAGCCCAGGATGAAGAATTCAATAAAAAAGTACTTGAAATCCCCGGAGTTGAAGTTTTATTTGCGCCTGAACTCCATGATAGAAAAGAACCATTAAAACAAAGGGATTCTGGTTTAAATGAACATTTATGCAGATTAGCAAAGGAAAACAAGGTGAAAATTGCCATTGATATTTCAGGATTGCAAAAGCTTGATAAAAAGGAAAAAGCCAGGGTTCTTGCAAGAATCCTGCAAAATATCCAGTTATGCAAAAGAACAAGAACAAAAATTGTCCTTTGGCCTGAGAATGAATATAAAAAAACAGATGTAATTGCGTTCATAACCAGTTTAAAAGGCTCGACTGAAATGATTTGATTAACTTTATAAAACTCTATTTCTATTATTAAATATGGCTGAAATCAATGAAATTGATAGAATAGTTGAATCATTAAGCCCTAATGAGATAAAAATTCTCCCTTTTTTAAAAGAGCATAATCTTATAAAAATAACTGAAAAATCTGGTTTGGACAACACTTCTACATTAAGAGCGTTGGAATTTCTTTCAAACAAAAAAATTGTTGAATTAAAAACAAAACAGGAAAAAATGATTGAACTTGGTATAAATGGAATCCTTTATACTAAACACAACCTTCCTGAAAGAAGATTGGCGAATCTTGTATGTGAAAAAAATTCTATTTCGCTAAAAGAGGCTCAAAGGCAATCCGGATTAAATGAAAATGAATTCAAAGCTGCCATAGGTGTTTTAAAGAAAAAGGCACTGATTAATGTACTTAATGAAAACTTAGTTATAGCCGGAAGCAAAGAAGAAATAACCTCAAAAACCTTGGAGGAAAGATTTTTAGAAACTCTTCCAAAAAAACTAGAAGATTTAAAGCCAGAAGAAAGATATGCTTTTAATAATCTGAAATCAAGAAAAGAAATAATAGAACTAAATGATAAAAAAACAATTGAAATTGGACTTACAAAATTAGGCGAACGCTTGATTAGTCATGATTTCTCATCTTTAAAGGGGATGATTGAACCAGTAACTCCATCCATAATACAATCAGGAAGCTGGAAAGGAAAAAAGTTCAGGAGATATGACCTTAAAAGCCAAGTTCCAAGAATTTTTGGAGGAAAAAGGCATTTTGTAAATCAAGCCACAGATTACGCAAAGAAAATATGGCTTGAAATGGGCTTCAAGGAAATGACTGGAAACCTTACTGTTTCAGGATTCTGGAATTTTGATACACTATTCAGCCCACAAGATCACCCATCAAGGGAAATGCAAGATACTTTTTTTATTAAAAATAAAACAGCAAAACTTCCAGATAAAACCTTAGTTGAAGAAGTAAAAAAAGCGCATGAAGGAAAGATTAAAGGCAGCAAAGGTTGGCAGTATGAATGGAAAGAAGATGATGCAAAAAAAGTTCTCTTAAGAACACATACAACCTGCCTTTCAGCACAAACCTTAAAAAAAATAGCAGATAATAAAGAGTTTCCTGCAAAATATTTTGCCCTTGGAAAAGTTTTCAGAAATGAAACTGTAGATTGGAGTCATGCTTTTGATTTCAATATGACTGAAGGAATAGTTATAGATGAAAATGCAAATTTTAGACAATTATTAGGATATTTAACAGAATTCTTTAAAAAAATGGGATATGAAAAAATAAGAATTAAACCCACCTATTACCCTTTTACTGAACCAAGTTTAGAAATTGATATTTATCATCCAGTACATAAAAAATGGCTTGAACTTGGGGGGGCAGGAATGTTTCGTCCCGAAGTAACGATTCCTTTTTTTGGAAAACATATTCCCGTATTAGCCTGGGGACCGGGATTTGATAGGATAATAATGGAATTTTATGAAATAAAAGATTTAAGGGAAATGTATGCTAATGATTTAAATAAATCAAGAGAAATGAGAATATGGAATCGCTAATCTCCCATATTCTCATATCTTCGCTTCTTACGAAGCTTCAGAAAATGAAAATTTGGAGTAAATAAATGAAAGAAATACATAAAAAAACCTGGCCCGAACTTTTTGAGAAAGTACTTGAAGGAAAGAAGAATTTCGATTTAAGGTTAGCTGATTTTGAAATAAATGAAGGAGATACATTGATATTAGAAGAATATGAACCTAAAACAAAAAAATATACTGGAAGAAAAATAAAGAAAAAAACAGGAAGCATAATAAAACTAAATCCCGTTGAAATGTGGGATATAGACGATATTAAAAAATTCGGATTTTATATAATAGAAATGAAATAACATGGCGACGTTTACTTTAGACAGAAAAGAACTTGAAAAACATATTGGAAAAATAACTCCAAACATGATAGAAAAAATTTCTATGATGGGAACTCCGGTTGAAGATTTTAACGAAGAAACTATATCTGTAGACATTACTCCAAACCGGCCCGACTTTTTATCAATGCAGGGATTTATTAGAGGAGTTCAATCCTTTTTAGGAAAAAAACCTGGACTAAAGGAATACAAGGTTGAAAAACCTGAAAAGAATTATTCAGTAACAATAGATAAATCTGTAAAAAGAGTAAGGCCATTTATCGCTTGTGCGATTGTTAAAAATCTTAGATTTACAGATGAAAAAATAAAAGAGATAATCGATATTCAAGAAAAGCTTCATACAGGGTATGGAAGAAACAGAAAAAAAATGGCAATTGGAATTTATCCTCTTGAAGCAATTACCCTTCCAATAAAATATTATGCTGAAAAACCAGAAGAAATCAAATTCCAACCTTTGGAATTTCCAAGAGAAATAAATGGAAGACAGATATTATCCCAGCATCCAACTGGAAGGGAATATGGACATTTACTGCAAGATGCAGAAATCTTTCCGATTTTTGAAGATGCAAAAGGAGAAATTCTATCAATGCCACCAATAATTAATTCGCATAAAACCGGAAAAATTGATGAGAATACTAAAGAAGTTTTCATTGAAGTCTCAGGATTTAATCTTGAATTTCAAAAAAAGGCAATAAACATGATAGTAACTGCCCTGGCAGACATGGGTGGAAAGGTTTATGCTATGGAAATCTTTGAATCGGGTAAAAAAGAGCTTTCTCCTAACCTTGAACCTGAAAAAATGCATTTTTCAATTGAAAATGTCAATAAAGTAATAGGAATTAATCTAAATGAAAAAGAAATAAAAGAAAATCTTGAAAAAATGGGCCTCGGTTATGGAAAAGAAAAAAATCAATGCTTCGCATTAATTCCTAGTTATAGGACAGACATTCTACATGAAGTTGATATTATAGAAGATATTGCAATAGCCTATGGATATGAGAATTTAGTTCCAGAAATACCTAAGATTTCAACAATAGGAGAAGAAAATGCCATTTCAATAAGAAAAAGAAAAATCGCAGAGATTTTAATTGGATTGGGATTAATAGAAATATCAACCTACCATCTTTCAACAAAAGAAAAGCAATTCAAAAACATTGGAGTAAAAGAATTTCTTGATGAAACTATTGAAGTTATTGATTCAAAAACAGAGAACAATATCCTAAGGGCTTCTTTATTGGCAAATTCCATTGCAGTTCTAAGCGAAAACCTTGATTCTGCCTACCCTCAAAAAATTTTTGAATTAGGAAGGATATTTTTTAATGACAATAAATCTGAAACCGGAATCGGTGAAAAAGAAAAACTATGCGTCTCTCTATGCCATGAAAAAGCTAATTTCACTGAGATAAAACAAGTTTTAGATTATCTTGCAAAAATGCTCAATTTAAAATATGAAATAGAGGAATTCTCCCATCCCTCATTTATTGAGGGAAGGTGCGGAGAAATAATAATCAACAATCAATCCGCAGGATTTCTTGGGGAAATCCATCCTTTTGTATTAAAAAATAATAAAATAATGATGCCGGTCTCTTCGTTAGAATTAGATATAAATCAATTATTCCAATGAACCTGCTATCCAAGTTTAGAATTAGACTTGAAAGATTAATCAACTAAGTTTTATTCACCCAAAATAACTTCCATTACTTTCTTTTCTTTTGTCGCTGTCTCCATTTTCCAATTTTTTTATAATCTTTAAAAAATGCTCCTTTATTTCATCATTGAAAATATTATAAACTCTTTTTATAAATTCTGCTTCTTTCTCTTCTGAATAATCCAGCTCAAGTGCAATCACCTCAATCTCAAAATTTCCAAGTATATCGTAAACCTTTGATAAAAATTCCTTATCCTCACTTTCCAATTTTTTAACGAGTTTGAAGAAAAAGATTGGAGCATTACTTGGATTAAGAATTGTTTCCACAAATCTAAGATAACCCGAAGTTTTTTCAGATATAGCCCTTCTTATTTTTCTTAAAAGGTAATCGGTTTCGTCCTCAATTTCTTCTATATCAAACAGTTCATTCAACTCAGAGAATCCCGGAAGATTGTATTTATTTTTTAATATTTGATATTCCTCCTTCAATTTTTCTATACTAAATTTTTCTTTTTCCATATTTGTCATCTATAATTGATTGACTGAAAAAATGACCCTTTATAAACTTAATTGAAGATTTATCAAAGCTAATAATATTTAAAAATCATAAAAAACCTTGAAATATAATGGAAGAACAAGAAAAGGCAACAAACCCTGCTAATAAAATTCAAGAACAAACCACAGGTAAACCAATGCAATCCTCTTCATCCAGAAATGAAGAGCCTGCTACCCACAAAAGAGGAATATTTATAATACTGGCAATAATCATAATCCTTATAATAGCGGGAGTTGTTTATAAAACCCCTGCTAAAAATATAATAATCAACAATATAATAAATGTTAATCAAAATACAATGACCGGAAATACAATAAAAACAGACAGCAATATTGTTCTATTAAAAACAAATATGGGCGATATAAAAATACAGCTATATGATGACATGCCGATTACAACCGGCAACTTCAAAAAGCTTATTCAGAATGGAGTTTACAATGGAGTTATTTTTCATAGAATAATTAATGGATTCATGATACAGGGCGGAGATCCAACAGGAACCGGTTACGGAGACCAAAATATACCTAATATAAAGGATGAATTTACCCATAACGGCGGAAATAAAAATAATAGAGGCACAATATCCATGGCAAATGCAGGGCCTAACACCGGAAGCAGCCAATTCTTCATAAATCTAGTCAATAACAATTTTCTTGATTCCAAGCATCCTGCTTTTGGAGAAGTAATTGAGGGCATGGATGTTATCGATAAAATAGCAAAAGTCCAAACAGACCGCAATGATAGACCATTAAAAGAAGTGAAGATTATAGATGCTAGAATAATCTAATCTTTTAACTAATTCTTACTCCTTCATCATACCTTCTTATATAAGGACGTGGATCACAAGGAACATGAATACAAAGATAATCTAAATCATCACGATCTCTTGCCTTAAGTGTATCTAAAAAGCCCTCGGAATATTTTTGTTCTCTCCATTTTAAAATAGCTTCAATCAAAAAATCTACTCTTCGTTCTAAAATTCTCCTTTGTTCAGGTTCTACAAAGAAAAATTCTACTTCCGCAGTACTAGATCCTCCCATTTTATACACCTTATCATTTGAGTATAATAATCTGACAAAGTTTCGTTATAATTAAATAATTATAGAAAATTAAATTTATAAGCCTTTACAATCTTAATGTTCCGTCCTGCCAATCCCTAACAATTAAACTAAAAACTCTGTTCTCATCTAATTCTCCGCCTTTAATCAAGAAATTCCTTCTTCTTGCGATTTGCAGTATAATTTCTTCTGGATTTTCATCTTCAATAACAATATCGTAAAACTTTTCCAATTTTTTCTTATTTTTTTCCAAAAATAATCTTATAACTGCGTATGCAACAACATCTGGATGCCTTAAGGTCTCCTCCCCTCTTGCTCCAATCAATCCATATCTTATATCATCCTCCTTAGAAAGAGGAATCACCCCCGGACTATCAATAAGTTTAATTTCAGGTGTAGCTCTTATCCAATGTATTCCATGGGTTGTCCCAGGCTTTCTTGAAACTTTTGCCTTTTTTCTATGGCATAGTAAGTTTATTATTGAAGATTTTCCAACATTTGGATATCCCAAAACCCCAACAACAATATCTGCTTTTGCTTCTCTATGCAATGGTTTTTCAGTTCCTTTTCTTTTGCCATATTCGCTAAAAACCTTTTTAATCATATAAAGAAGGATTTTAAAAGAGCTTTTGTCCTTTGCAGAGATATAAACAACTTCCCCTTTTTTTTCCAATTCTAGAACTTGTTCCTTGACCTTATTTTTATCTGCCAAATCCGTTTTGTTTATAACAAAAATAATTGGCCTTCCAACCTCAGAGATTAATTTTTCAACCTCCTCATTTCTTGAAAGCTCAACTAATCGAGCATCAAGAATCTCAAGCAAAATATCCGATTCCTGGATAATTCTCTTGATTAAATCCCAATAAGGTTCAATATTTGTGTTCGCATTAGCTCCCATATCTAAAATTAAAAGATAAAAGCTTAAATATCTATTGAAAAGCTGCTATCTAGATTAATTAATAAAAATTAGCTAAGAAGAATAAAGCCATTAGCTATTAAATCAAAATCATAAGTCAAATAAAACATTAATGAATAACTTACAAACAAAGATAAAATCATACCTACTCTTTTCATAATTTAAACAAAATTTTATAGTTTATAAAGTTTATTAAAAAATAAAACAACAATCATCACAAAACCTTCAGAGTCATAATCCCAGCAAAATCGTGGGACTAAACTTAGGTTTTGAAATTAAGGAGCATTTACTATTTATATTTTAATATTGAAAATGCCTTTTAATTTGTGAGACCTAGAAAAATATACCTGGGCCTCAATTCTTTAAAATGGAGATTTCACAAGGGTTAAAAACTAGTTTTATTTGTTTAAACAATGAAATCTACGAATAAAAAATCAAAAATTGAACTCCTATCTCCGGCAGGAGATTTTGAATGCCTTCAGGCAGCAATACAAGCAGGAGCAGATGCTGTGTATTTTGGACTGCAAAATTTTAATATGAGGGCCAGAGCGAAAAATTTCAGATTGAAAGATTTACCAAAAATAAGAGAGATATGCAAAAAAAATGAGGTAAAAAATTATCTTACTCTAAACACCATAATTTATGATAAAGAGCTTAAAAAGTTAGAATCAATTATTAAAAAATCCAAGCCGTATGTGGATGCAATAATCTGCTCAGACATTGCAGTTATTCTGATTTGCAAAAAATATAAAATTCCTTTTCATGTATCAACGCAATGCTCTATCTCAAACTCAGAAACCGCAAGATTCTACGAAAAAATTGGTGCAGAAAGGGTAATATTGGCAAGAGAATTGAATTTAAGCCAGATTAAAAAAATTTCCAGGATTCTTCCAATTGAAACCTTTGTCCATGGGGCAATGTGTGTTTCAGTTTCAGGAAGATGCTTTACTTCTCAATTTTTATTTGACAAATCTGCAAACAGAGGTGAATGCCTACATCCTTGCAGAAGATTATACAATGTAAAGGACGAGGAAGGAAATGAATTAAGGATAGATAATAATTTCATTTTATCAGCAAAAGATTTATGTGCCTTGCCATTCATTGAAAAATTAAAAAAAGCAAATATAAAGGCCTTTAAAATAGAAGGAAGAAATAGGGAGCCAGAATATGTCTATGCAGTTACTAAAATATATAGAAAAGCGATTGATAAAAGATTGACTAAAAAAGAATTGGAAGAGAGCATTAAAGAATTAAAAAAAGTCTATAACAAAGGTTTTTCTTCGGGTTTTTATTTAAGAACTCCTACCTCTGATGACTTTACAGAAACTGAGAACAGCTCTGCAACTCATCATAAAGAATTTATTGGTAAAATTTATCATTATTATTCCAGAATAAATGTAGGATTAATAAGAATGAACGCTGGAAAAATTAAAATCGGAGATGAAATTTTTATAATAGGAAAAATAACCGGAGTATTAAAAACAAAAGTTGAAAGCATGCAGAGGAACCATCAACAAATCAATGAAGCAAAAAAAGGCGAAGAAATTGGAATAAAACTGCCTTTATGCAGAAAAGGAGATGAAGTTTATAAAATTGTCAACAATCATAAAAATTAATCATAATTTTTATAAACACTAATATCTATAAAATCAATAGAAAATATAAGTTTTAATAAAATGAACATACAAAGAGTCAAACAAGGGGCAAATATAACTTATTATAACGGGGTATACATGATTTTTTTAGGTTTATATAATATTTTCTTCACCGGATTTAACATGAAATCCAATTTCGAGGCAATCTCCCAGCTTTGGGGCTTTTTTGCGAAATATAATTCTCCAATTGCAAAAATGTTTTATCTTTACAGCATCGTCCTAGGAGTGATGCTTATCTCAGAAGGAGTTGTTATAATGTATCTTTCAGACTATATTTTCAAAAGAAAAGAAAAAATGACCTGGGTTATTCTCTTTCTTTCGGGAATAATAAGCTGGGCGGGGCTATTGACAGTATCTTTCCTTTTTAAAAACTATTGGCTCATATTATTAACATTTCTTGGCTGGTTAACTTTTGTGATTGGAATGCTTATACCAATAAGATACTATCTTGAAAAGAACTATAAGGAATATTAATCTGAATTTTATTTAGAAAACTTCTTGGATTTTCTTTTAATCCAAAAGAATACTAAAGCCTTTTTATCTTTACCTCTTATTTTTCTCTTTACCCAAAAAAATATCAGGGATTTTTTAGGTTTATCCTGTTTTTTTCCAGACTCTATTTTATTTTTATTTGCCAAGAGAATAAGAGCAAGACAAAACAATAATACCCCCATTATTAAAAGAAGATAACAAATAAAATTAAATTGATATTTGCTTACAAATAGTTCTCCTTGAATAATTTCTGGTTTAATATTATAGATTTCATTTATATCGCAACTTTCCCATTCTTCCAAGGTCATTCTTGTACAAGAATTAACACAGGACTTTGTTCTTATCCCATCCCTGCATTCGCTCCATTCATTACAAATTAATTCTGAAATACAATGTTCTTCTGGCAAGATATCTCCAATAGGGACATTATCTGTAAGAACAAATGATCTTTTAATATCAAATGGAATACAGGAATCGTTTCGGCATTGATTTTCGCAAATTATGCATTCAGTAAGGTTTCTAATAATGCATTTGGAATTAATCGTTCCAGAATTGTTGCAATAATACGAAACATTCGCAGAGCAAATTTGCGAGTCTAAACAATATTTCTTGCTCGATGATTCTCCACAATCAGAATCAAAGATGCATTTTATTTCATTATGAACACAAAAACTTTTGAGAGTATTTTGATTTAAACATTTATCCTCAGTATAAGAGTTATTGTCATCACATTCAAAGTCATTCTTACAAACAATATCTATACAAATTCCATTTAAGCATCCATCAGGACAAGTTTGTCTTTTTTCAATATTTGTTGAATTTGTGCAGTAACTTTTAGACCCTTTTCCGTTGCACTTAAAAACTAAATGATTATTTACAACAAGATTATCTGAGCAAAATACATCCCCATAAACATCCTTACCGCAATCCGAATTTTTAATGCATTTTATTGGGTCGTACATACAAAAGCTTTCCAAAGTATTAGGATTAGAACATTTGTCTTCGGTATAAGGATTATTATCTTCACATTCTGAATCAGAACTACAAGTTATATTCTTACATTTTCCACTTAGGCATATTTGTTTTGATTTGCAATCATTATCAATCGTGCAGATAGGCTTATCTATGCATTTACCATCCTTACAATTATAAGAACAAACTTGCCATATTATTGATCGAGTTGAATTACTACAATAACCACTAAGGTCCTTATTAAGCAAACAAATAAAATTTGTATAATTTCTGATTACATAATTATTCCTACAAAATAACTCGTGGTGGTATCCACTAATACCACAATCATCGTTTTTAGAGCAAACTTCTGTAAAATTTTTTATACATTTTCCGTTTTCACATCCAGATTTACAGGATTCAATTAAAATACTAAAATTTCTGCTAGAACATTTACTATTAATAGAACCCGGATAATAGCATCTGTTATCTGCGAATAATTGGTAGACATTTCTTCCTTTACAAAACTTATCTCCAATAAAATCATTTTTCCCACAATCTAAATCACTGTTGCATTTTACTAAACATTTTCCGTTTTCGCATCCAGAAATACAATTCGTACATCTTTCCTGATAAGAACACTTTGATTTTACAGTTCCAGGATTAAGACATTTTGGAATCGCAATGCAAGATTTAGAATCCTTACAGAATGAATCCTTTAATGGAGCGCAATCTAAATCTTTATAACAGTTTATGGGAGTTTTACAAATTGGGCAGTTTCCACCAATTTTATTTGAGCAATCTACTCCATCTTCATCATAATTCTTTACTTTATCATAACAATAATCACAATAATTAGAATTCATAAAATCAAGGTTAATGTTTAACTGCTTATATCTTCCATTAACTAATTCTAGCCTAGAGATAAGCTGCTTATTTGAATCATATATTTCTACATACTCTTTAGAACATCGGACTACTTTTCTTATTAACGGAGATTTTGCTTCACAAATTGAATCACAAAATCTTTTTTCAAAAGAAAGGCCCTTTTTTGATAAGCAAGTTCGGCTTTGTTGACCATTTAAAAATAGATTGTTATTTAGGACATCTTTCAAACCATAAATGGCATTGCATCTGCTCCAAGAAGTGCAGACAGAACCCAATTTTTCATTAGACTCAGGAAGATATAAATCAGAACAATTTCGAGAAATTTTTAATAGTTCAAATGCTGAAGAACAATTCTGTTTCTCAATATTCACCTTTGAAGTGCAGGAATCAGAACAAGTTCTTGTTTGAATGTTATCTGTGCAACTGCTCCATTGAGAACATACAAACTTAGGAATGCAGGATTTAGATTTAACAGAAGTTCCTCCAGATCCATATCCGCCACTATTCGGATCTGCAGTCGAAGAACTAACTACGCTATAACTTACAGATGAAGAATTTGAATTTCCAGCATTATCTGTAGCAGTGCAAGTTGTTGAAAAACTTCCAGAAGTTAACGTGCTGGGGTTTGCAGTATAACTTACACTAGGAGTAGAAAGACTATCTGTCGCAGTACAAGAACAGCTAATTGTTTCACTCACATTTACGCTTGTTGGAGTACAATTAAAAGTAATGTCCGGAGGAGTTAAATCTTTAATAAAAGTAACTGTTGAAGAACCAATATATCCATTTGTATCATTACAAGTTACACTCCAAGTGTTTGATCCTTCAATTGAGATTACGTCTGAAAAACTTGTTCCTGCAGAGACAATACTAGAATTAGTCCCTCCTGCATCAATTGTATACCAGCAATATCCGGGATTGTCATCTGAATAACTATAACTTATAGTTGAAACATTTATATCATAATGAGTACCATTTACCGGATAAGTTATATTAACAATAGGCGGAGTTGTATCATTCGGAGCAAATTTCACAAGATGATATGCAAGCTCGTTAGTTCCGCTAAAATAAAGAACATCGGTTGTAGAATTATCTATAACCATATATTTTGGCTGAAATGTAGTTACATTATAATAAAACTGGTAAGTATAATTATTCCAAAAATCAGGTATAGATTCATTAAGTTTTCTGACAAATGTTTCTGAAGCCCCTCCAACAAGCACATAAAGATTTTTATATTTGTCAAAGACATAATCCTGAGTATATCCATTAGAAATATTCCATAAAGGATTTCCATCTAAATCAAATTTAAACAATGCTGCAGCAGGCCCTCCTGCCTGGATGATTCCATAGATTGAATTATTAAAAAAACGCATTCTATCCATTGAGGCCCATTCCGCAGCATTAAAAGCATTAAAATAATAAGTTATATTCCAAGAATAAGTCCCTCCGCTGTATTTCATCAGGCAGATATAGTTGATATCATCAAGAGTAGCGTTACATCCAGAGGCTTTTGTTAAAAAGTAAACATCTCCAGAATCTGTTGCAACCATATTAGTCAAAGTGGTTATTCTAGGAGTTAGTTCTGTTGTATAAACCTTGCTTCCGTTAGGAGAATACTTATTCAAAGTATAATTTATTATGCTTGGAGAAACACTATCATTTATTGTATAAACATTAAGGTAAATGTTTCCAGAGGAATCCATTGAAGAGCCCAGTAATTCATATTTTGAACCCCAGTCTAAATGCTGGGGATGTTTAAAATCAGTTTGCCAACTAAGTTGGTCTGAACTGTCATATCTTTGAATATAAGCAAAACCTGAGTAACTAGGGCCTAAACTGTACTGAGAGTATCTATTGAAATCTCCAACAACATAATACCCTGAATCGTAATAATATATGGCCCTTGAATCTTCATTTGAATTTGAATCTACATTATAGCTTATATTCTTAATAAGACTTCCATTATTGGGATAAAGCTTTAAAACTACAGCCTGATAATTGCTTCCTCCCTTTGCGAGATTATTAATAAGATAATACAAATACTGCCTATCATCAGACATGCGAAAACCCAAATTATTTCCTCCACCTACAGTAATATTTCCAGTAAGATTGTAGGAAAGAATCGGAGGAGTTTCAGGGTCAGTTATATAATCAAATTGAACCGGATTGTTCAAAACCTTTAAATCAAACGCATCATAACTTTCTCCATCAGGTATTCCTCTCAAATAAGTCTTATAGTTGCTTTCTTTCCCGATTTTATTAAAAACAGCAATCAGATCATTGGAATCTTTGTTGTATACCTCTATTTTTGACCCATCCATTGAAATGCTTTTTGCAAAAAGGGTTATATCATTTTTATTTGTAAGGTTCTTTTCAAAATAAGCCCTTACATATTCTCCAGGATTAACCAGGCTCCATAGGTCATCCTTCTGGATGACGGAATCCGTTATATCCCTTAAAGAAGTTCTAGAAGAATCAAAATGCTCTGCTTTAATTATGTTTATTTGACTGATATTACTTGTATCCGGATTATCATTAAAAGATAAATTAAAGAAACCTACAATTACAATTACCATGACAATAAAGCAGGCTAATAATATTATTGCAGATTGTTTTTTGCAAAAACAATAGTTACTACTAGGTTTCAAAACTATTCTCTTTTTCCTGCCTTTCTCTTTCTTAATTTTATTCATCTTTTATTATTTTATGATATTTACACCTAATTTTGAAAATGAGAATTTTTCCTTTATTTTCCTCATTTTCAAGAGAGAGAAAAGAGAGAGAAGTTAAAAAATCATTAGGGTTTATAAACTTATTTCTAAATATGGCTACCCTTTTCTCACTTCTTTCTTTTATTATTTTATTCATCTTTTATTATTTTATGATATTTACACCTAATTTTGAAAATGAGAATTTTTCCTTTATTTTCCTCATTTTCAAGAGAGAGAAAAGAGAGAGAACTAACAAAAACATCTGAATTTATAAACCTATTGGAATAATTTAATTAGCTAAAAAACAGAACTCTAAAATTATAAAAAAACAATTGTTAATCCCTTTTTTTCTGAATCTTTCATATATTTATAATTATGTTCCCTTTCCAAATTTGTTCCAACTGATATTCCAATTAAAATTACTGCCCAAAAAACTGCAGAAACTAATCTCCTGCCAGACTAACTATAAATAATCTCCTTCTAGAAATATTTGAAACATATTCATAAAATTTATTGAACATAACTATTTTTCTAAACTCCTTTTAACCTCATCATAAGTGTGTTCTGTTTCAACTCGATCGCCTTTATTGTCAATTAAACCCGGCCCAACCCTTCCAACATCCTGATATTCAAGAGGTTTCCCTTTATAAGATAACTGACATTCGCTGTGATTATGTTTAAGAGAAGTAAATCTTGAAGCAGATCCTGCTATTCCTCCAATCGTCTGAACAATCCCTTCAGAATCGGAATTGATAAATCCCTCAGAATTACAACTTCTAATTCCACAATCACTAGAGATACTACCTACAATTCCTCCTAGGTCACAAGTGCCATTAAGATTAACTTGAGAATTACATCCATCAACTAACCCAAAACCCTGAACCTGAGCAGCAATTCCGCCCATTCCAATACTACCCTTAGCCTTTGTTACGGCAGTACATTTTTTAACTAAACCATTGGTGGTGGAGACAATTCCTCCAAATTGAGCCCCAACCCTAGAAACATAATTTGGATTTAAAATTGCTGAAGAGTTTTCTATGACTCCGTAATTCCAGGAAGCCAAACCTCCGCTTAAATCTCCTCCATTTAGAACATAATTATAAATCTGAACATTATCGATATTTCCAGAGTTATATGAAGTTAAAACCGCGGTAAACATTTTACCAGAAATAACTGGATTAGAAATCACTAAATTAGAAAAGGTGGATTTTCTTCCTATGGATGGAAATAAAGAGACATAATCCTCGTTAGGATTATCCATTCTAAAATTCTCTATTCTATGATTATTTCCATCAAAACTACCTAGAAAAGGATGCTCAACATCGCCTAATGCTCTTAGAGTTCTTCCTTCTAAATCTAGATCAGATTCCAATGTACAACGAATTATCTTTCTTCCCAAGATAAAAGTACGAAGCTTATCCAAATCTGCAGGACTAGATATTGTCATTTCAATATCATAATGTCTGGTATCAGACTCAATTTTTTTTTCATCATAACGTCTAAAAACATCCTTAGCATCGGAATTTTTATCTCCTGTAGGATTTTCAACAGAACGAATTGTTTGGTAATCTTTCCATAGAGTCATTGGATTAAAACTCTTGTTGGTATACATCAAATATCCAGCAACACTACCTACGGATAATACCAAAGCAAGCCCGATAGTCAATAAATGAGAACGAAAAGGTCTTTCTTCAGAACCTTCAGGAGGCTCTTCTTTTGTTTGAAAAAGATTGTTTAATAATCCCATAAAATCGGAATATTTTAATGGTTTATAAACTTTTTTAAGGATAAGAATAAAAAGTTTAAACACATTTACCTAAAAATTTTTCTATTTTTTATTATTTTTAAAAGATTTTTCTTTTTTTAATGTTTTTTTCTTTTTCCTAACAAAAAAAATTATTATAGCTAACACTATCAATAATAACGCTATTAAAATTAATACATAATCAATAAAATTAAGTTTAGAATTTGAAATATTTGGATTTATCTGATATAATTGGGGCCTTTGCTGATTTGATTGTTCATCTTCAAAAACAATATCGCATGATTCAGATTCTTCAGGTTTTCCAGTAATTCCTTTGCAGATTCCCTTATTTATACACTCTCTTTTTTTAATTCCATCTATGCATTCTTCCCATTCACTGCAAACCCAATTATAGCAGTTATTACTAGGAGCCCCGCCTAAACCTGAACCCCCAGTCCCACTATCGGTTCCAGAAGTAGAATTAACAACATAATCCCTTAAAAGAGAAATATTTTGATTTTTACTGGACCCATTTCCAAATGAAATCCATTCATAAGAATAAGTTCCTGCAGAGGTAAAGTCCACAGAAACATTATATACATTTGAGGTTAAATTTGTTGCAGTATAATTTAGGTTATTTATCTGAAGCAATATAGTTCCGTTTGTGTTCTCAACAGTTACATTAAACCATCCAGTACCGTTTGTAATAAATGTTCCAGAGTTATCTGAATAATTGGAAAAAATAGGATAAATCATATCTGCAACATTAACCCACCAAGTTTCATAAGAACTGGAATAGTTTTGTGTTTCTTCATATAAACAGGTAATATTGTAAGAACCGAGAGTGGTGTAATTTGTAAGATTTGCAATTGTTAATCCAGAATTAATTAAAGTACCATTATTATAAAGTTTAACATTTGCCTCTCCGCTTTGCCTAGAACAATTTAACCAGATTTGACTATCATTTGAAATTGTTAAATTTGATCTAGAATCATTAATATAGGCATAAACTAAAGAACTGGCCCTGGATATTTGAAAATCAAAACTACTAATCACATTAGTATAATTGAAAGTATCATTTCTGTAAACAGTAAAGTTATAATAACCAACAGATAAATTCTGTTCTGAATTATTTGTTATCATAGTTTCATTTCTAGTCATATAAAAATAGCTTGAACAATTTGAATAAACTTTAAAGATAGTTAAATAATTTTGAGGTGAAGTTGCATTAAATTCAATAGAACACAAATCAGAAGACTTATTGATAATATAACTAATAATCGAAGTTCGATTGAATAAATGATCATTTCCATTTCCATAAGCCCACCAGTAATAATTGTAAACTCCTACAGCCAGATCTGTCCTTGAAAAGTTATAGACTCCTGCAGTAATATTCAATCCAGTCAAAGTGTAATTTGTTCCATTGAATTCAATTCCAGTTGTTCCGTTGGTGTTTA
>JAQTOY010000030.1 GCA_028713045.1 Candidatus Nanoarchaeia archaeon | reverse complement strand
ATTCTCATTAGGAATAATAGAAGATTCATTTGATTTTAAGTTATAAATTTTTAAATTAGGAGTATTCCCATCAGAAATGAAGATATATTTTACATCTATATTTTGATTAGAATAAATATCTGATAAATTAAATAAAAATTCACGATTGACCATATCTTCTGAAGTAAAATTAGCAGAATAATTTCCTATACTTACTTGAATCCAATATGCATTTAAACTTAAAAAACTAGCATCAGGAATACTATATAAATTTAGAATACCTTTAAACTCTATATAGTAATAAGTGGAATCTGGGGTTGAAGCGGTTGTACTTGAAGGGGCTTCATTCTCTTGATAATCATATTTTGGAAATGAGGGAACAACAAATATTTTTTCATTGTAATCATCAAAATTATTAATATAATTTGAAGTAGTATATTCTATTCTTTTAATTTCATTATCTTTAATTGTCATGGATTCTCCTTCAATGACTGGAACAAGATTACAATTCTTCCAACAAAAGATATTATTTTCATCAACCATATACTCTCCTTTTGAATCAGTTTGAATATTCATCGTATCTCCATTTGAAAAATTGATAGTTAGAGGTAAATTACTTCCTATGGAAATATTTTCATCAGCGAAATATAATATTCCAGGATAAGCTAAGATATTAGAGGTAAAAAGAATTATAAAAGATATGCTTGTGATTAAAATAAATATCTTGAATTTCATTTTAGGTAAATGCATGCCATAAAGAGCTGTACCAAATTAATAATAGCAATATTATTGGTATAATTAGAAAAATCCATCTCAACCAATTCTTTCTTAAATTACTTACAAAAGCGTTTCGGAATAATCCAATTAAAAAGAATATTAATATCAGAATTAAAAATGTATATGTATCTCCATAGAAAGAGTTTAAGTTAACTCCAATAATTCTTCTAAAAATGATATTTACAATTAAAAATAATGCTGGTGAAAGTATCCATAATCCCAGTAAATCCCAATTTCTTTTAAAGTAATTATTTACCATACCAAACTGCCTTTTTTCATACTTTTCATATGTTTTTTTAGGATATAAATTTATCTTAGAAATTGTCATCTAAATAAATAGTAAATAAGTCACCTACCTACATATAATAGCATCGTTAAGTGCTATATTCGACTACTGGCATTTTTCTGCCAGTGAAAAATATAACGACGCATTATTAGCAGAAAAGGCATTTTTACCCCAAATTCCAACGGGCATATTTAGGTCTTATTTGGGGTAATTTAAAGAACTTTCTTTATTTTTCCAACAATTGTCCTTTGCTCATAAGTTGGACCAAACTTTCCATAAATAGGAGCAAGATTTTTATCTGTGACATAAAAAAACCAATTTTCCTTAAATTTATCTTTTAAAAGATTTAACTTGGCATCAAATCTTTTCTTATTTTTGTAAATGGAACCGGTCTCAACCTCAATAGCATATTTGTTTCCATTAATTTCAAATATTACATCCGGATTGACTGTCTGATATATCCAAGCCTTTTCTGTAAATCTTTTTATATAATAATAGATGTCATAGCAAGTAAAACAATGTTGTGGGCTTTCATTATTTCTGATTTTTATTAAGAATTTTTCTGTATTGTCTGAGGCGATACTTTTCCCTTCATATTCTACATAACCCTTTGATTTTAGATATTCAATATCATTTTCAGACAAATCTTTATCTATTTTGTAAAGCCCTTGATCTTCATCTAAAATAAGTTTTATAGGTTTTGATTTTTTCTTTGGCTTAGGGGTTTGAACTTCATTTTTATCCTGCGGATTATTTTTAGAAAGAAGTTCATCAGGATTAGTTGTTATTATTTCATGCTCTTTCTTGGATGCAACTATTTTTATTTTAGAATGGTCATCTTCTATTATTAAAATACCCTCTCCGATTAGTGCAGTTAGTAAAAAGATTCTCTCATTATCACTCAAATGAAAAGTTTTCTGAATACTATCAATAACCGCTGGTTTTTGTTTTAATAGTATAGTATAAGAAGAATTTGCAAGAACTGATCTTCCAGATTTAGAGTTTAGCATATCTTCAACTTCCTGATTAATTAAAAATAAACCTAGATTATATTTTCTGCAAGTTTTAACAATCTCATAAATATAAGCAGAATCAGATGTCCTTGATAATAAAGACCATGCCTCATCAATAACAAGAAATTTTCTATTAAGGTCTTTTTTCATTTTTGTATAAACATAGTCTAAAACAAGAAACATCAGTACAGGTCTTACTTGTCTAGGTAGATTTCCTACATCAAAGCAGACTAAGCGATTATCAAAATTAATATCTGTCTGCTGATTTAAAAAAGAAAACACTCCATTTACATAAATATTCAAACGATTAATTAAACTCCTAATTGAAGTTTTTTCAAGCATTGTAGCCTTTTTTTCATATTTAATAAGAATATTCATAAGATCTTCAAGAATCGGGGGCTCTTCATTCCAAGTATTTGGAGTATTCATATAAATTCCCTTTTGTTCATAGGCCTGAGTTAGTGCACGATCAATAAAAGATTTTTGAGGTTCTGTTAATTCTCCTAACATCAAAGGCATTAAATCCATTAAAGCAAGCCTTTTCTCAGGATAATCACGCCCCATTAAATCTAAAGGATTTATTATTGTATTAGATGTTCTGCTTAAATCAATCCTTTGTCCCTTAAACTTTTCAACTAAATTTTTATATTCTCCTTGAGGATCAATGATTATAACCTTTGTTCCATGAAGCAAATGTCTGGAAATAAGCAACTTAGTAAGATAACTTTTTCCAGAGCCAGAAGATGCCAGACAAATCCCGTTTGCATTTGATAATTTGAAAATATCTCTTATTATAGGAATATTATTTTTTCCTAAACCCATCCATATTCCAGTTTTTTCAAATTTAAAGAATTGAGTTGTGAATGGGAAAAATGCAGAAAGTGCAGAAGTCGGCACATTACGGCTAATTTTAAGAGAATTTTCAGTCAGGGGCAAACATGACATAAATCCCTGAATCATGCGAAACTTCGGCTCTTTTGGCACAATAAGCATAGAATTCAGCTCAGACTCTATTCTTTTTGTAAGATGGTTAAGTTCATCTTTGCTATCTGCCTGGCAATTAATAAAAAGGCTTACATTAAACAATCGCTCCTCTCCTTTTTGCAAGTTTTCTAAAATTTTATGAGTATCCTTATATTTTATTTCTAAACTAGGGACTAATTGTCCTTTTAATCTTGCAGCATATAAATCTGCCCTTTGTTTTTGCAATTCTTTATTTATATTTATTAGAGTAGTTTCAACATTAAAGGGCTCAATCTGCAAAGAAAGATTAAAATTTCCAGCACAGCTTATTATTTTATCAAGAAACCCTCTTTCAACCTTTCTAGGATAGCTATGAGCATAAATTGTTCTGTAAAATTTCTTATCTATTTTTAGATAATCAATATTATTTTTAATTTTTCTAGGTAATATAGAACTATTAGTTCCTGAATCAAAAATTTGCCTGAATAATTTATCAAAATCATTATTCTGCAATCTTGAAGTTTTAAGGTTTAAACTATTCAATCTATCTTCGCATAATTGAATTTGAATATCAATATCGGTTATTTGGGGGATAACAACATAAAAGTTTCTGTTTAAAACTTTATTCTTGCTGATAAAATTCTTTAGATTTTCCTTATACTCATTAAATATCTTTTTGTCTCTTTTGTTTAAAATCTTCTTTTTTAATATTTTTAGATATCTATCAATTGAAAGAGTTTCAGTGGTCATTAATATTTGAACTGGAAAATCTAGGGAGTTTAGAAATTTTTGAAAAGAAAGGGTTATTGCTTCCTGCTCTTTTTCAGGCTTAATCTGAAAATTTAAAGATTCTACTTTTAAAACTGCCAGTTTCTTATTCTTTGTGATTATTAGGTTATTGCTTATATCTTTAATTCCAAATATTTTTTTAATTTTCTTCTGTGAATTGATATATTTGCTCTGGTACCAAAAAATCCAAATCTTAATTTTATCAAATAAATTAAAATAAACAAATCCTGCTGCTAAAAAAAGCGGGATTAATACAATAAACAATTTAATGTAAAGTATAGGATCATAAATTGCCTGAAAATTAATAACTATATTAAGTCTAGTAAATAAAAACAAAGAAAATGGCAAGAATGCCATGCCCCAGAGTAACTGCTTAAAATCTAATCCAAAAACTATTTTTTCTCTATATTCTAATTGCTGAGGAATTTCATACATGTTAAACTCCCGCAAATTTTGCTACTTTTATAATAGGGGATGCAATTTTCATTGCCAGACTCGAAGCCTTAACAATAATAAAACAATAAAGAGCAAGAGTTCCAAAAATAATAATGCTAAATGCTCCAATAACAATTAGGATTTTTATACTGCTTAATGAGCTAGATTCAACAAGCCTTGAAGTTCCTAAGAAAACTAAAGAGTAAAAAAATGGCAGAAAAATTAAAATTCCTAGAAAGTTTAAAATTAACTTTCCAAAATTATGAAGAAAAGGAATGAAATAAAAAAATATTGCAATTGCAAAAAATATAACTCCAATACTTACACAATCATATCTTAATACTAGGAATAAAACAGTTATTACCAAATGAAACAAATAGAGCCCTAAAAGAATTACTTGAATTCCAATATTAGAAAAATTCTCTGATGAATAATAAAAGAAATCATTTCCAGCCATATTCAAAATAGAATTTGTTAATGCAGAAGAAATAGAGATTATTAACGAATATAAATAATAACTGCTTTGAATAAGAATCATCATTATAATGGTATTTTTTAATGAAACTTTTGCTTTTTCTCTTTCTTCAGGAGAATCTCCCGAAATAATAAACTTAAACCCAATGTAGATTAACAGGAGCCCATAAAATAGTGAAAGAACATAAACAATACTTCCCCAGACATCAGAAAATAAAGAAATAATTACCGGTTCGGTCATTAATTTGCTTATTATATTAAGAAAGGGGTGCAGAGACATATTGATTAAGTCTATAATAAAACCAAACAAAGTCTCAACTATACATGCCCCAAGATTGGTAATACTGCATTCCATTTTAGCCTAGAATTAATTTCACAACAAACGGTGCAGCCCAAATAACCATCAAGCCTATGATAACATACATTACCATGTTCTTTGCTTTTTCTCGTTTACCCGGATCTGCTCCACTGACTATATATTTCAAGCCTGCAAATAATAAAACTAATCCCGCAACCAAAGTAGCTGCATATTTAACAAGGTCATAAACAGTTTGCAGAGGTTTCAATATCTGATCAAAATCGCTATTAGATGAAGCTAAAACTAAGGCAATTTGCAGAATCAAAAATAAAAAGAAAAAAACTGGAATTATATTTCCCTTGTTTTTGCATATTTTTTGTGACATTTTATAACCTCCTTCAGAATTTTTTTGTTCTTGTATTTATATCCCAGAAATTCAAGACAGGCTTTGCAAAAACCCGTCTTTTCTTTTCTAAGCCCCTTTCTACATAAAATACAATTTTTCATGTGCCTGTTGGAAAAAGAGTTGTTATAAAAGTAGTCTGTAAATAAAATAGGTCTAAATTTAGGACTAAAAAAATGCCTAAATTTTTTACTGATTTTTTAAAAACTATAATTATAGTTTATTTTTATGGAAAATAATATCTATCAGGATATTGGTGAGGAGATTATTCTTAAATTAAAACAATTAAATGAACTTCTTGAAAGAAGATTAAATGAGCTAAATGAAAAAGAATGCAAAAATCCATTTTATGGTTGAAAGTAATCTTTTGGAAAATTTAAAAAACCAGGCAGAGAAAGAAAGAGTTTCTATAGCAGAATTATGCAGAGAAAAACTAAGAAAATCAAATCAACTTGACAGGATTGAAAATATTCTTATTCAACTATTAAATAAGCCTGAATCGGATGAAAATTAATCAAATAGTCTCTGGAGATTGCATTCAGGTTATGATAAAATTTCCAAATAATAGCATTGATCTTTTAATAACCGATCCTCCTTATGGAGATAACGTAGCTTATGGAACTACAAACAAGAGCATATTAAATAATGAAAATCCTTTGATAAATTGTCTTGCTCTAGTTGAATGTTACAGACTATTAAAAAAGAACAAATCCATGTATATTTTCACAAATTGGAAACATTATCCTTTTTTAACCGAATTTATTATTCGGTATACAAAATTTAAGATAAGGCATTTAATTGTCTGGAAAAAGTATAATTTCGGGCTAGGTTGGGCATTCAGGCATCAATATGAATTAATTTTAGTTTTAGAAAAAGGAAAAGCAAAATATAATTTAAAAGATTTTTCAGATGTCCAAACTGCAAAAGCAATTCTTCACAATAATAAAAGTCATCCCCATCAGAAGCCAATTGATTTAATAACAAAGATAATAGAGCATAGCTCAAAAGAAGGTGATTTAATCCTTGATCCTTTTTGCGGAAGCGGAGCTATTTGTAAAGCTGCTCAATTAAATAATAGGAAATTTATTGGGATTGAGCTGGATGAGAAGTGGGTGGGGATGGCCAGGAATATAGTAAGTCTAGAACCGAAAATTCTATAATAATGAACAATCTCGTAGTTTTATGAAGAAATGGATTATTTTAATTGTAATAAGTATTATAAGTATTTTGATAAGCTTAGAAATCATTATAGATTTTAGTAGCTATATTGGAGTAATAGGGTTAGCTTTGTCAATTGGAACTATAATATTATCTTTTTATTGGAGATATGAAGATAATCAAAGAGAAAATTGGGATATAGATGAAAGAAGATTGCATACGCTTAACATAATTGAAACTATTGAAGATTCCGAGAAGAATCTAGAAAGCAAAATAGATAAAAATGAGATTATGGAAAGTAAAGTAAATCAACTTATGGAAAAAATTAGTCAAGAATTGCATAATGAACATATCAATAAAGAGTTTTTATTGAGGCGTTTAGATAGACCAATATTCTGTCTATTGGTACACAAAACTGAGGAAGACAATATTAAAGATCATAAACTAAAATCAATAAGAGATTCTATATTGCCAAAACTTGGATTCAGAGGACTAAAACTTTCTAGGGGAATTTATATCCTTCCCCCTTCTAAAATGCCTCCTTTAAGAAATAAAGAAGAGTTAGACCAGTGGATAAATAAAAAAATTTTAAAAAGAATACCTAGAAATCATAGATACATTTTTTCATTCATAGCTTTAATCGACTTAAGATATGTTATATCGATAAAGGAAGATAAGTTAACAAAAAAGAATTATGAAACCTTACTAGAAGTTATTAATCCCGAAGAATTAATAACAATATCTCAAGGATTAAAATATTTACAGACTAAAAAAAATATTTCATTTAAAGATCTAATCAATTTACCTAGTCTATCTTTTTTATCAGATAATACTTCTTTGGATCTAAAGAATAGAGAACTACTAAAACAAAATAATGACATTATAATTGAAGATATTGAAAGAGATCTCAAAAAAGAAATTTTTACTGAAAATATAGTAAGAATGGATGAAGAATTTTTACAGAATAAAATAAAAAAATATCTTGAAATTAATATGGAAGATATTAAAATAATAAAGTTTAATGCGAGATTCTGGATGGAAATATTGAAAAATAAGAAAGTTTAGAATTTAACTAAATTTCATCCCCATCTGATTTGTCAACTCCAAAATCCTTTTCATTTGCATTTCAAGAGTATTAACTCTTTCTTGCAGGACCTGTTTTTCCCGGTCAGATAAATCCAACTTTTTTTCAATTTCAACCTTGGTAATATCCGTAAGCATATCATCTTCATTTATTGTATCGCTCATTCCAAGCATTTCAGAATAATATAGGATTTTATCAGATTTTTTCCATCCAAATCTGTATTTTAATGCAGATTCTGATTTATATCTTGGAAGCCAATAACAGCAGCTTATATGCCTGAAATCATACATAGTAAGATTAGAATATTTTTCTCCTGCAAGACTTTTCTCCTCTCCAAAAACCCTTTTGCCAAGTCTTCCAAAATATCTGTTTACAACAGATGGGCAAATAGGAAAAAGTCTGTCCTGCGATTTTAGATTATTTTCTTGAATGTATTGTTTAAGCAATTCTGTAGATAAAAGAAGTTTTATTCTCCTACCAAAAGTCTTGCTTATTTCGTGCCTTATGTTAAGCTCCTTGCAATCATTATAAAGATCTGAAACATAGAGATTCATTAATTCAGTAGGAGCTCTTATTCCGGTATCAAATAAAAAGGTTATAAGAACCTTGTAATTAAATTTTGACTCTTCAATCAATTTCTTTACTTGATTTTCATTTAAATAAACCCATTTGGGTTTTTCTCTGTGACTATCAAGATCTATAGTTATATCATTTATATGTTTTCCAAGTTTTCTGTTAACTTTCATCCACCAGTGCCAGAAAGCCTTGAAATCTTTTACAAAATTATAAACATCTTGATAAGCCAGACCATCTTTTCGTTTTATTGTACCATTTCTCATTTCACAAAAAAAGCTTATTACTTTGTCTTCATCTAATTCAGTCAAGCAATTTACCTTATAAAATTCTTCAAATTTCTTTGCAAAAAAAGTCATTTTTTCTCTTATAGAATTAAGCCTTATGTGACTCCTCGAACCTTTGACACTTCCGGTTGCAACATTCAAGCCTTTTTCCATATCAACAACATACCGGATTATAAGATCAGAATTTTCTTTTGTTACTCCGGTAATTCCATTTTCGGTCTTTTCTTTCCAGTTCAAAAATTTTTCTTTATGTCTGTATGGATCTATTCTCATTTAGCTTCTAAAACAAATCCTTTATAATATTTCTGGGACTTTTTTAGTACCAAAAAGCCGCCCTGTAAAATGCCAAGAAGGTATTACGCCGCTGCCCGGAATCGAACCGGGAGGCCCAGAGGGCGCTGCTCTCAAGGCAGTTGGAGTACCATTGTCCCACAGCGGCTTATTTAGTACAATGTGGGACAATGTACCATTGTGTTCAATCTCGTAAGAGTTGAACAGACAGAGAATCTTGATTCTCTATATCCCACAGCGGCTTAGTTTTTTAGACTAATTTACAGCGTTTCATTTTGCTGAAACTTCTGTATTCTTATTAGAAGATTTCCACTTTTAAAAGGTTTGCCTTTGAAATAATTAAAAATAAAATAAAATATTATTTAGATTCAAAATCCTTATAATCTAAACCATGCATTGTTAAAAAAGCCCTTCTATAACCTTCCTCGGTTAAATCTAATAAATCACTTGAACCAAAATGCTCTTGATATATTTTATCAGGAGCTTCTAATCTTATTTTTAATTCTCTTTTTACTTTAGATTCGGGAATCTTTGTTACAGGGACTAAACCAGGGAATAAACTTCCAGTTTTAAGGTCATAAAAATTCAAATGACTAAAAGGATTACCTTCTCTGAATGTAGGACTTATAACAAGATTATATCTGCCAGGAGTATTTCTAATATCTTGATCTGAAATTTGTCTTGATACCTCTTCATTTATTGATTCATCTAAATCAGTAATTCCTAAGACCTCATAAATACCACTTTCTAATCCTCTTCTAAAAACATCAATATAGGTTTTAGCATCTCTTCCAAAGGATTCTTCTAAAGTTTGTCTTGATGCTCTTGGATGATTATGATATATTACTGTACGATAAGCGGGAATTTTTTCAATAATTCTTTTAAAAATTTCAATTTCAAGTAGAGGAACAAAATTATCAAAAGTTACATGACTTCCTAAATTAAAACCCCTACAATGATTATCAAAAATGCAAAAAACACCATTTTTTACTACCCCTCCAAAATAACCTCCTTGTTCAGCTTTTTGAGGTCCGGTTTCTCTTGTAATTTGTTGAGTCATCCTTAATAATACTGGAATAAAACCTACTTGGGTTATAGGTTCAGTTAAAGCTAAACTTGCAAACATCTGGTTAACTTCATTTATCCTTCTATTCCTTTTTCTCTCATGAGGTTTCATTATTCAAATTATTACAAGAACTCTTTAAAATAAGAATTAAAAATAGTCTTTTAAAACTTTTGCTTTGTGATTTCTTTTCTTAAAACTCCGCCTTTCTTTCTTTTTTATCTTCGTAGGTTAATTTTTTTATTTCTTCTTCGTAGTCTTCTTTTTTAATGATCCCCTGCCCTTTTTCATTTGCATTATTTTTTTCACTTAAAGAGATTTCAACTCCGGCCATTCTTTTAAATCCGCAGCTGCAAAACCCTATGGTCTTTCCGTTCTCTTCTTTTAGCTGAAGAAGATTTTTGCAAACTGGACAAAATTGTAATGCCATCTCTTTTAAATTTTTTAATTTCCAATTAATTTTGCAAAACCTTTTAGAATTATTTTGAGTAAACAGCTTGCCTAACTAGAGTTAGGTTTGCTCTATTCAGCTATCAAACTAAATTGATTTATCCGAACAGAGCACTTAAACCTGCTGTTGACTCTTCTGGCTTCTTTTCTTCCTTCTTCTCTTCTGCAGGTTTTGCACTTTCTCCTGCTTTTGCGGATGCTGGAGCTGCTCCAACAACAACTGCATTAGCAAGTTCTGCATCTATGTCAACGCCTTTTAAGCTTGC
>JAQTOY010000066.1 GCA_028713045.1 Candidatus Nanoarchaeia archaeon | reverse complement strand
AGAGTAAAAATATTTGGTAATCGAACAAATCTATTAATAGAATATTTAAAAACTAATACAAATATAACTCTAATAGATTTGAGAAAACCTCTTATTGAAAAAAAAGACTCCTATAAATTATATTATACAAATGAACATCATTGGACCTATATAGGAGCTTATTTTGGATATCTTGAAGTAATAAAAAAATTAAAAATAACCAAGAATTTAGAATTCTATAACATTTCAGAGTTTAAAGTATCGGATATTACAAAAAAAGGCGGTACTGCAGGTATGATTGGAATGGAGAAAACATTGCTAGATAAAGAGAAATATTATAGTTTAAGTGAATATCAAAAAAATGTTACAAGTACTGAGATGGGCCCTTTAATTAGAGTTAAAACAGTAACTTCTTCAAATAATTCTTCCAAACCTAATATTTTCATTTTTGGGGATTCGTTTCTAAACTACTTTGAACCATTTATTTCGCCATTAGGTAATAATGTTACTTATCTAATAAATAGTTATAACGAAGTCAATGAATTTGAAATGATGAAAAAACAAAATCTATCTATCATAATATATGAAAGAAATGAACATAATCTTTTTAAGTTCTTTCATAATACTAATTTCACAGATATATGAAAATAGCAATCTTCCATAATTTTATGGATAATATAGGGGGGGCAGAATTTGTGGACCTTATTTTAGCCAAGGAGCTGAATGCAGATATTTATACAACAAATATTGATAAAGAAAAAATACAAAAAATGGGGTTTTCAACAGATAATATCTATTCAATAGGAAAGATTCCAATTAATGCTCCTTTCAGGCAGGAGTTCGCATATTGGAGATTTAGAAAACTCAATCTTAAAAATAAATATGATTTTTACATTATCGCAGGCGATTGGGCAGTCTCAGCAGCATTTAACAACAAACCAAATTTATGGTATGTTTACTCCCCTAAAAGGGAAATATGGGATTTGTACGATTATGTAAGAATTAATACAGTACCTTGGCACAAACGTCTGATTTTTGATGTCTGGGTTTTTATAAGGAGAATCTTAGACAAAAGAGATGTAAAAAATGTCCAAAAAATAATCTGCATCTCAAAGAACGTTCAAAACCGAGTTAAAAAATATCTGAATAGAGACTCTAAAATAATTTATCCCCCCACGGAAAATAAAGATTTTTATTATAATAAATCAAAAGGATATTGGCTTTCTGTAAATAGGTTAATAGAACATAAAAGGGTGGATATTCAATTAAAGGCATTCGCAAAGATTCCGGATGAAAAATTGATTATAATCGGTAGCTATGAAAAATCAAGCCATTTCCAAAAATACGCAGAGTACTGCAAAAAAATAAAACCTCAGAATGTTGAAATTAGAAGCTGGGTGGATAAAAAAGAGCTTACGGAGTTATATGCGAACTGCAAGGGAGTTATTGCAACATCAAAAGATGAAGACTATGGCATGAATGTTGTAGAGGCAATGGCTTCAGGAAAACCAGTTATAGCAAGCAATGAAGGAGGTTTTAAAGAAACCTTAATAAATGAAAAAACCGGAATCTTGATTGATCATATTGATGAGGAGAAGTTAATAGAAGCAATAAAAATCTTTGGAGAAAAGATTGAAAAAAATCCATTGAGACTAAAAAATCTCTGCCAAAAACAGGCTAAAAACTTTGATACAAAGATTTTTATCAAAAAATTTAAGGAAGAAATTAAAAATGAAAAAACAGGTTTTAGTGACTCTAGCAGATAAAAATTATGTTAAACAGGCAAAACAATTGTTTTCGTCAGCTTACTGGAACGGGGGATGGGATGGGGATTTTCTTCTCCTTTCCTATAATATTGCTGAAAAAGAGCTTGAAGAATTCAGAAAAAAAGGCATTTTAGTATTTAAGTGCAAGAAATTATTGGATACCTTAAAGATAAATAATACGGAGTATTCCAGGGATAAGAGATGGATAGAAATAGTATCAAATAAATTTTATCTTTTTACAAACTATTTTAAAAAATGGGACAACATTATTTTCCTTGATTCGGATATAATTGTCCGGGCATCAATAAACAGGCTTAAAAATCTTAAAGGGATAAACGCAGTAAAAGATACCAATTTTAAGATTAAAAATCAAATGATTGATTTTAATATATTGAACAATAAAGATAAGGAACTTTATGAGGAAATAAATAAAATTTATGATATAGAAAAAGAATCTTTTAATTCGGGAGTTATGATTATTGATACCGAGATTATTAATAAAGATTTATTTGAAACCCTATTGAAAAAATTAAAAAAATATGGCAATATATGTGCATTAGGAGATCAAACAATATTAAACTTCACTTTTTATGATAAATGGAAAAAACTTGATTTAGTTTATAACTCGACAACTTACTTCAACCAAGGAAACCAAAACTCAATAATTCTTCATGTCAATTCAAGAATAAAAGCCTGGGACAAAGAATCTATTTTCTATAATGAATGGAGCTCTAATTTTGAAAGGTTCAAGGAAATAGATTTACAAAACCCCAAAAAGATTAAAGAATGGAGCATACTAAAGATTAAACTGAGCTCTTTTTTTATTCAATTAAAGCTTTTATTAAATGATTCAAAAAATATTGAAAGGATAATTGGCAGGATGGGAAACATAATAAGAAAAATCTCTCCCAATCTTTATAAATTCATAAAGAAACGACTATGAAAAAACAGGTTTTAGTGACTCTAGCAGATAAAAATTATGTTAAACAGGCAAAACAATTGTTTTCGTCAGCTTACTGGAACGGGGGATGGGATGGGGATTTTCTTCTCCTTTCCTATAATATTG
>JAQTOY010000029.1 GCA_028713045.1 Candidatus Nanoarchaeia archaeon | reverse complement strand
CTCTTCCGATCTTCCTTAAATCCCTAGTTAACTATTTAACCGAAGGTCCAGTAATAGCAATTTGTTTTGAGGGTGTTGATGCAATCGCAGTGATAAGAAAACTAGCGGGTTCAACCTATCCAAATGAAGCCCTTCCAGGAACAATAAGGGGAGATTTCTCTCATATTTCAAAGGCTTATGCAAACGCAAATAACAAGAAAGTTGGGAATCTTATCCATGCCTCTTCAAACGAAGAAGATGCAAAAAAAGAGCTCAAATTATGGTTTTCAATCAATGAAATGCATTCTTACAAAAGGTCTGGTGAAGATCATCTGATATAAAAAGCCTCCAGCCGGAATCGAACCGACGACCTACTGCTTACTTGTGTGTAATTATTACAAGGCAGCCGCTCTACCTACTGAGCTATGGAGGCGTAAAATTAGTTATTAAAGAATGTATTTAAAACTTTTTATATAGACTTTTATATATCCAAAATTGCTATTCCTCGCTAATCCCTTCGGCTTTCTTGTCCACAACAAGAATGTTCGCAATTTCCTCTGCAATATTTGCAACATCGCCTTTTTTAAAAGGTCCTAATTTATTACCTTCCAAATCCAGGAATTCATCAGTATCTTCAATAAAAACAACCATCTTATTCTTATTTTTTTCTTCGCTATCTGAACCTTTCAGCATTTCATTGATTTTTTTATCCCCTCTTTCTAGGGATTTCATTATCCCATCAAAACATTCCTTTTCTACAAGAAGCATGTTCTCAAAATCCCTTTTTGAGATTCCTGTTTCAGCTGCAACAAATGCTAAATCAAGTATTTTTTTCTTTCTTCTAAGCATAAGCTCCTTAAATATTGCAACAGAATTTTCAAATTGCTTTTTTGTCTTTAATACTGCTTCTGAAAAATCCTCATTATCCTTTTCAGCCAGCTCTTTTTTATCCTTAAGATAAGATGAAACCTCTTTTACAAAATTCTTCGGAATAGGCTGAAGCTGCTCGCTGTACCTCTCTTTTCTTAAAGCATCGTAGAGCTCATTGTAAGTTATCATTTTTGAATCAGATAATCTGGTATTTTAAAATTATCATATTCTTTAAATAAACCTTTCCCATGAATCAATCGCGAAAAACATTCTGCAGCTAGTTTAGCATCTTCTAAGGCATTATGAACTTTTCTTTCATCATTAATACCGCAAAAATTTAAGACCTCTCTTAGACTCATTGCACTCTCCCTATAATCATCAATTAAAAATTTTTTGTTAATCTGAAAATATATTAATTGAGCAACAGAACCTAAATCAATACTTCTATATCGTGTTTTTATATCCAAATTATATTTCACCGCCTTATGTTTAATAAAATTCAAATCAAAAAAGCCAACATTATGTCCTGCGAAAATTCTTACCTCTTGTTCACTAACCCATTTAAAAAATCTCTTGATTAATTCTTCTTGAGTTTGCTTATTTTTATCAAATATCTGTTCTTTAGTAAATCCATTAATTCTTAATGCTTCTTCTGAGACCACATCCCCTTCATCAATTCTGCATTCTTCATAAAACTGTTGTCTAGGATTGTCAAAGCATAATGCTCCTATAGACAAGAGGCCATTTTGAATTGAATTTAATCCTGTTGCTTCTATGTCTAAAACAATCATTTTAAAATAATAATTTTTCCCCCATTATAACCATCTATTTTTAATATCCCTTAAAATTAGAACTCATTTATAAGATTTGTTATAATCACCAAATCCTTCGGATTTGTACTCCAAACTAAGGTGTAGAGTTTGTTTTGGATTTGATGAGACTGAGCTAAAAAGAGTAAGTAATCTAAACTGCATCATAAATGATGCAGTTTTATTTTTTGCTCTGGATAAAAAAATTTACATTCTAGTAATAATATCCCTTAACCAATGATTAACAAGAGCAAAAGCAGCTGCAAATTCCTGAGCATCATCAATATTATGCGGAACAAATCTATAATCTCCAGTAGAAAAAGATAGAGAAACATTATTCTCTTGACATCCAGGCACACTAGCCCTAACCATTAATCCATTGTGTTGTTCATGCCACCCATAAACACCAATCTCATCCAACATGCTCGCAGTTATTGCTTCCAATCTAAAACCCGCCCCAAGTAAAATCCTTTTTCCAATCCCTTCATAAGCTTGATGATCTAATTCTTGTGTTTTTGCAAATTCAACAAGACCTTTATCCAAATCAACTGAAAAACCAAATCCTCCCCCTCCCGGATTATCACAGCTGGGGAAAAAATTAATCTTATAAGGAACATTCATTAAAAAACTACAAAATAATAACTTTTTAAAGAAAATTATATCTGACTATACATTTATAACATATTCATAGACAGTTTCATAATCATTATATAAAGTACACATTTCTTTAACCGAAAGCTTTTCAAAGTATTTTCGGAAGGCCCTCATTGAATTACCATGTGCAGATATCACCACATTTACTCTCTGCTCTTTTATAATCTTCAATAAGTCTTTAATAAAACCGAAGACTCTTTTTTCAACATCCCTAAGACTTTCTCCTTTTGGAGGCCGATTTTCATATCCTCTATGCCATAAATCATACTGCATATGCCCTTGTTTCTCAACAATACTCAAATGCGTTCTTCCTTGAAGATTTCCATAATTCCTCTCTATGATTCTATCATCTTCAACAACCCTTTTGCATTCTGGATGAAATTTCAAGACTTCCTTTAAAGTTTGTTTGCTTCTGAATAAAGAACTTTCAAAAGCAACTTGAAATTTTTTATCCTTTAACCTTAAAGCAACGATTTTAGCATCCCTTATTCCTTTTTTATTTAAACCTACATTTCTCCATCCAGAAAAAATGCCTTCTGCATTATCAAAAGTTGTCCCATGCCTGAATAAATATATGTGATATGTAACCATCTTTTTCAATAATAAGAATAAAGGATTTATAAAATCATCCAAAAACCCTTTAAACCCCCCATTATTATTAAAATCATGTTTAACTTTTTAAAAGACAAACTTAAAGAATGGGTTTCATCAACAAAAGACAAATTAAAACCCGAAGAAATAAAAGAAGAAGTAAAAGAAGAAAAGACTCCACAGGTCTCAAAAAAGAAATCCAAAAAACCAACGCAATCCTCTGATTTGAAAAAATCAGAGCCTGCTATCTCTAAAAAAGCAGATAAGCTAATAGAAAAAGCTAAAAAACAAAAGATTAAAGAGACTCCTTTAGAATTCAATCCTGCCCTTCAAAAATATGAACCTGATACAGAAAAGATAAAAGAAGAACTCGAAGAAAAAGAGAGCCAACTCGCAACAGAGGAAGATGTTAAAAGAGTTCAAGAAGAAAATAAAAAAGTTCAGGAAATAGCTGAAAAAGTTCAAGAAGGTCAAGAAACCGGCGAACAAGCTATTGAAGCGCTTGAAGAAGAGCATGAAAGAACCGAAAGCATATTTAAAAAAGTAGGAAAATTTTTTGGAAAGAAAAAAGAGGTTGAAGAAGAAAAAACAAATATTGAAATATCCTCTGAAGAAGTTAATCCAAAGTCTACTACCATTTTCACAAAAATAAAATCAACTTTTGTGTACAAGATTACTGAAGATGATTTTAATGAGCTTTTTAGTGATTTAGAAATGCTTCTTCTTGAAAATAATGTGGCTCTTGAAGTTGTTGAAGACATAAAACTCACACTTTCTAAAAAATTGATAAATAAAGAGATTGCAAAAAAGGATTTAGAATCTGAGATTAAAAAAGAGCTTAAAAATTCCTTGGATGAAATCTTGATTGATCCAGATGATCCTGTTGAGGCAGTTGGATTCAAGAAAAAAATGAAAAAACCTTTTGTTGTATTGTTTTTTGGTATTAATGGAACCGGAAAAACTACAAGCATAGCAAAATTTGCCCATCTTTTAAAATCAAAGGATTATTCTGTTGTTCTTGCAGCAGCAGACACTTTTCGTGCAGCTTCAATTGAACAGATTTCAGAACATGCAAAAAAACTTAATCTACCTTTAATTAAACACGACTATGGAGCAGACCCATCTGCAGTTGGTTTTGATGCAATAAAATATGCAGAAGCCCATAAAATAGATGTGGTTCTAATTGACACTGCTGGAAGAATGCACACAAAATCTAATCTTCTTGATGAGATGAAAAAAATCTGCAAAGTCACTAATCCGGATTTAAAGATTTTTGTTGCAGAATCCATTGCAGGCAATGATGCAACTGAACAGGCAAAAACGTTTCATGATATGATAAATATAGATGGCGCTATATTGACAAAAGCAGATGTTGATGAAAAAGGCGGGACAATAATTTCAGTTTCCCACACAACCCACAAACCGATTTTCTATTTGGGAACAGGGCAGGAATACAAGGATTTAAAGCTTTTTAACAAAGAAGAATTCATTAAAAATTTAGGGCTGTAAATCTTTTCTTTCATATCTATTAGCATCTCTGCCATAATGTTTCTCTCTCATAACCCGTTCCCAAGCTTCATCCAAATTAATTCCATGGCTGTTTGCAAGACATATGACTGTGAAAATAACATCAATTAATTCATCATCCAATTTTCTAGGAGCTTCATCAGATTTCTTTTTCTTTGTCCCATGCAAATGATTTATCTCTCTTGCGACCTCTCCTGTTTCCTCTGTTAACCTAGCTAATTGTTCCAGAGCCGGCCAGTATTGGGGATCAAATTGCTTAGTCCATTCATCAACTTCTTTTTGATAGTCTTTTAAAGACATAATTAAAAAAAGAACCTGGGGTTTTTAATTATTATTGTCATAAAGTATTTGAGTTTGTCTATACTTCTCTGTGTGGATTTGTTTTTATACTTTAAGGGGCTAAGTAAAAAAGAGTAAGTAATCCAAACCAAATCCTAAAGGATGCAGCTTTATTTTTTTACTCTGAATAACCAAAACTCATAAAAACCCTTCATTATTTCTATATTTGTATAAAACAAATATCCTACAAATCAAAAACCAAGGATTAAATAGCATGTTAATGCTATCAATTTGAGGAGATGATTTGTTAGGAACCTTAGGTTCGAGCATTTTCATTTCAGAAAATAAGAATAAAATAAGAAATGGAAATGGGAGATATACGAACATGCTAGAAAAACTCGGCTCAGCTTTGAAAAAAGGATTTGACAAAATAGCTAATGCTATATTTCTTGACAAAAAAACAATTGAACTTATTGTAAAAGATTTGCAAAGAGCCTTAATACTTGCAGATGTAAATGTCCATTTGGTAAAGGAAATAGGTGACAAAATAAGAAAAGAAGCTGAAAATGAAACAATAAAAGGAATAGAAAAAAAAGAACATATAACTAAGATTCTCCATGATGAGATTTTAAATCTTTTAGGAAAAGAAAAACATGAATTGAAAATAGAAAAAGGAAAGAACAATAAGATTATGCTGCTAGGTTTGTATGGTTCTGGAAAAACAACAACAACCCATAAACTAGCCTCATACTATGCAAAAAGGGGATTTAAAGTTGCTATGGTTGGCCTGGATGTTCATCGTCCAGCAGCAAGGGAGCAATTGGAGCAACTTGGAAAACAGATTAAAATTCAAGTTTTCGTGGACAAATTAGAAAAAGATCCTGTAAAAACCTATAAAGAATTTAAGTCGGAATTGGAAAAATTCGATCTAGTAATCATTGATACAGCAGGCAGACATTCTCTTGACAAAGAATTAATTGATGAAATAAAGCTATTAGAAAAAATAGTAAAACCTGATTACGTTCTGCTAGTTATCCAGGCAGATATTGGTCAGGCGGCAAAAAATCAAGCTTCTGAATTCCAAAAAGCCTGTAACATTAATGGAGTGGTTATCACAAGAATGGATTCAACGGCAAAAGCAGGCGGAGCTTTGACTGCCTGCAATGAAACCAAAGCTCCAGTTTACTTTATTGGAACCGGAGAAAAAACCAATGATTTTGAGACCTTCAATCCAAAATCATTTATCTCCAGACTTCTAGGACTAGGAGATTTGGAAGGCTTGTTGGAAAAAGTCCAGTCTGCAATAGATGAAAAATCTCAGAATAAAACAAAAGAGAGACTGGAAAATGGCGAGTTTAATTTACGGGATTTCCAGGAACAATTAAAACAAATGGGAAATGTCGGAAGCTTTGATAAAATGCTTGAGATGATTCCCGGTCTTGGAAAAGCAAAAATTCCTGAAAATCTTTTAGGAGCTCAAGAAAATAAATTAAAAAAATGGCAATTTGCAATAGATTCTATGACTGAAAAAGAAATCAACAATCCTGAAATTCTGGAAAAACAAACTTCAAGATTAGGAAGGATTGCAAAAGGATCTGGCACAACAACAACCGACATCAGACAGATGTTGAAGCAGTATAAACTTCTCAAAGAAATCGCATCAGGTTCTGGAGATTTGGCAAATATAGACCCTTCTCAAGGATTAAATCAAAAGCAAATGATGAAAATCGCAAGAAAATTCAAAGGAAAGATTAAGTTTTAATTATAAAATGAATCCAAAAATCATTCAACAGGGCGCAGAAGCAATAATAACCTTAGAGAATAATCAAATAGTTAAAGACAGAATTAAAAAATCTTACCGGATTTCAGTTTTAGATAAACGCCTAAGAAAAAGCAGAACCAAGTCTGAAGCAAAAATAATGAATAAACTGAAAGAAATTATTTCAGTCCCAAAAATCATAAATACAGATGAAAAAGAAAAAATAATAATGGAATATATCCAAGGAAAAAAGCTTTCAGAACATTTAGAAAATCTAGATTATAAAAAAATATGCGAACAAATTGCAGAAAACATTTCCAAAATTCATAATCAGAATATAATCCATGGAGATTTAACAACAAGCAACATGATTTATGTTGAAAATGATGAATCTTTCAAAATCTATTTCATAGATTTTGGACTGGCGTTTCATTCCATGAAAATAGAAGACAAGGCCGTTGATTTGCATCTTATCCAGCAGGCACTGGAAGCTAAGCATTTCACAATTTGGAAAGAATGCTGGAAAATAATCTTGGATAATTATAATGCAGATAAACACAAAGAGATTCTTCAAAGGATAAAAACAATCGAATCAAGAGGAAGATACAAGGAAAAATATTAGATGAAAGACTATTTTCCTAAAAAAATAGCCCCTCCAGGATTCGAACCTGGGTCAAAGGCTCCAAAGGCCTCTATCCTTGACCGCTGGACGAAGGGGCTTTCTCTTCAATTATAGCATAATTGAACTTGCTGTTTTCTTCAATTATAGCATAATTGAACTTGCTGTCATCAATAAACTTATCCAAATTTATACAATATAAAAACCTTTTTAAACAATCTTTAAGCAGCAAGTTCCTGACGACAGCCATAAACCAAACTTCTGTAAAATTTAGGAACAAATTCATCAACTGCTTTAGCAACAAGCGAAAGATCTAGCTTAGATACTTTTTGCGGAATTGCTCCTTTGTCTAAATTCGCTCTAACAGAACCCACCTTAGGAAAATCGCTAATTGGATTTGGACAAAGCCTCCAATATCCACCATAATGACGAATTTTAATATCTCCAACTCTTGGTTCTTCCACTAAAATGACATATCTCATACAACCATCATGATAGCAACTATCTCTTTTACATAAAATAGGTTTTGATTGTACGAATGGTTCAATTACTAATTTCGGATTATTTTGAATGCACGATAACAAACCTTTATAAGTCCTAATTTTAAAACCATCTCCAAGAATTCCTTTTTTGGGTTTTGTAACAACATACTCAGGATTATAATCTGAACCTAATCTCTTTAAATCAGATTTTTTATGCAAATAAGTTCTAGGTTTAAAATTTCTGCATTCATCAAAACATTGATCAATACTCTGTTTATCAAACAATCGCAACTGCATCCTATGCATAAGCTCTGCAAAGTGCCCATATTTTCTATCCCATTCTGCAGAAATTCCCTGAAGTATACCTGAATTTGTTCCATCACTGGAAGTATCCGGCGGTACGGGGCAATAAGGATATTTCTCTGGATGTAATTCTTTATCGCGTATTAACCAACCTAGACCAAATCTATCTCGAGTATCAAGATCTTCTTTAGCTAACCTCGCACCAATATAAGAAATCGGCTCAATCCCTAAAAATTGCAAATCTTGTTTTAATGCAAATTCAGGATCTTTACTGCGCCTTTTAAGATTTTTAATAAATTCATTTCTAATAAAGAGATAAAAACCATAATATTGCTTTTGGTTAGCATGAAATTCATCCGGCTCAACAAATGGAAACCATTCTAAAAGTTCCTCTGGAGAAAGTTCTAAAGGAGGCACAAGAGGCATGGGCAAAGTTACCCTAGCGTCTTTATAACCTTTCATTCCAGAATTTAGACCATTGACTTCTATAACCTGTACTTGATTTAAGGGAGTTATTTTTAAATCAAGCCCAAAACAAAAAAAAGATGAGAGCTCATCAATAGAATACTCTCCTGGAGGCTCTTGCAAAGTTAATAAAACTCTCTTATAATAGTCTTCCAATGAAATCTCGTCTTCTTGAACCTTTGAGGGATTTTTTTCAATACAACCTAATGTCATGCTCTCGAAATCCCCAAAGCATTTATAAAGATTTTTGTTTTAAGCGTTCAGATATAATAGATTTCAAAAGAAAAAGCTTTAAAAACCAATTTCCCATGAAAATTCTATAATTGATAATTTTAATTATCAACAATCATCATTTGAATAGAATCTTCAAAAGATTCTATTTATATGCTATCCAATGGCAAGAACTAAAAAATCAAGGCAATTTTCAGGTTCAAGCGAGTCTGAATCTGCCTTTAGAACAGAAAAACCAGTATGGTTGAAATACACAAAGGAAGAAGTAGAGGCAATTATATTAAAATTGGCAAATAAAGGAATGACTTCTGAAAAAATAGGGCTGGTTTTAAGGGATCAATATGGAATTCCAAAAGCAAAAATTCTTGGAATAAAAATAAAGGAAGTCTTGAAAGATAAATACCAGGATACAAATGTTTTAAACCTAAACAAAAAAATTGAAAAAATCAGCGAGCACTACAAAAACAATAAACAGGACAAAAGGGCTGAGAGGTCTTTAATAATATCAAAAGCAAAACTAAAAAAGAGAGAAGATTATTTAACTAATAACTCTTAATTCGTAAAAGAGATAAAATAGATTAAATAAAGCGAATTATAAGGAAGGTTAATAAAAACAGAAGCCAAAGCAAGTCTCTACTTACACTTCCGGTCCTACATAAACATTAATTAAAGATTTTATAGACTATCTACAAAAAAAGAGGATGACATGGAAAAAACAATAAAAGAATTTTCTGAGTTGCTACTGGAAAAAATAAAAAATAAAAAGATTCATATTGTAAGTCATTATGATACTGACGGGATAACCTCTGCAGCAATTTTTTCAAAAACATTAGAAAGATTGAACAAACAATTTTCTTTAAAAATAATAAAACAACTTACCAAGACAGAGATTGATGCATTTCCAAAGGATAAATTAATTATTCTTCTTGACCTGGGATCTGGGAGTTTAAAAGAATTAGCTAACCTGAATAATGAAATCTTTATAATTGACCACCACGAAATAGAACTTATTGATTCTAAAATTTATATTCTTAATAATCACCTTTTTAATAATTATGAAAATTTATGCAGCGCAGAACTTTCCTATCTTGTTTCAAGAGACATTTCAGAAGAAAACAAAGATTTGTCTAATCTTGCAATTCTGGGGATGATCGGAGACACAATGGAAAAAGACATAAATAAAACCCGGAACAAAATAATCAATGAAGCAAATGTTAAAATCAAAAGAGGTCTATTGATATATCCATCAACAAGGCCCCTAGACAAAGCCCTTCAATATAGTGCTAGACCCTTTATCCCGGGAATAACTGGAGACCCAAAAGGAACTTTGGACTTATTAAAAGAAATAGAAATCGAAAAGTCAGGTAAAAATTACAAATCTTTAATCGATTTAGATGAAGACGAAATGAAAAAACTAGTTACTGCTATAATGCTTAGACTAAACTACCATGAATCTTCCAAAGAACTAGAACCAACTAATCTTATTGGCAATCTCTATTTAATTAAATTTTTAAATAGAATCGAAGATGCAAGAGAGATTTCTGCTATTATTAATGCCTGTGGAAGAATGGAACGCACAGAAATAGCTCTGATGTTGTGTCTTGGCAATACATCTGCAAGAAAAAAAGCAGAAACTGTGTATTTAAAATATAAACAAAACATAATCTCTGGATTAAAATACATAGAAGAAAATTCAAAAATTCAAGGAAACAATTATATAATCATCAATGGTAAAGATAAGATAAAAGATACCATAATCGGAACCCTTGCCTCAATACTCTCTTTTTCATCAGTTTATAAGGAAGGGACAATCATAATTGCAATGGCATATAATGAAGATAAAATAAAAATTTCTACCCGGGTTGCTGGAAGATCAAAAAGCAATAAAAGCCTTAGGGATCTCATGAATCACGTGACTGCCTGTCTAGGGGGAGAATCCGGAGGACATAAAGAAGCAGCCGGCTGTGTAATTAAAAAAAATGATGAAGAAAGGTTTATAGAGCTCGTTAAAAAAAAATTTGAATATGAAACAATAACCGTTTAATCAAACTTTTTCATCAACAACAACTCCTTTATCCACAACTACTGCATCTTTTAAAACCTTATCCATTTCTCTTTTGACCAGCATATTGATATATGGCGCTACATCTCTGCTGTTATGCCTCGTAGCAGTTTGATAAGCTAAAGTGGGAATATTCTTAACGCAATAAACAAGATTCCTACCATCATTAATTAAAACTGTTGGAGCATATATTGACTGAGCAGAATAAGATCCCCACATGCAACTCCTTCCCATATCAATAAAAAGAGCTCCTGGTTTCATTTTGGATAAATCTCCCGAAGTTAATATTTCATCATTTGAACAAGCACAATCAACAATAACATCATAATCTCCAATTCTTTGTTTTAACTCTTGAGAATTTCCCGTATGATAAATATCTAATGTAGGAACACCGAGAAGTTCTAGTTGTTTCACTGCAGCAGTACCAACTCTTTTTCTTCCGATTACAGCAACAGAACAATCCTCTGGAGTTTTTCCAGCATAAGGCATTGCATGCAAT
>JAQTOY010000028.1 GCA_028713045.1 Candidatus Nanoarchaeia archaeon | reverse complement strand
CACCTATTTTTGGAATCTCTTCATGAATTGTTTGGATGGTTATTTTAGCTTTATTATCTTTAATATCATCTAATTTTAAATACAAGTCATAATAATCAGATGAACTTAAATTTAGTTTTATGCTTTGGCCTATTCCAAGCAAAAAATTAATTGGATTGCTGTTAACCGTTATATTCACATAATCAATTTTAAGTTCTTTTATTGTTAAAATATGCCTTGTTGAACCTGCGAAAAATACAAATTGGACTCTATCATTTTTACCAAGTTCTTTTGTATAACCCGCAGAAGTCTCAGATATATTTGGATTATACGTGGTGTATGATGGGGTTCCGCCACCACCACCTCCAGAACTAGAAACCGGGGGTGTGACTGGAGCAGTTACACTAAAACTTCTAGAGCCGGAGTTATCTTGATTTCCAGCAGAATCTGTGCAATTAACACTCCAATTATAAATTCCAGGAGAAAAAGTTTGTGTAAAAATTTGTGTTGAAGACAGACTTGTTATTGAAGAATTTGTAATGTTAATCAGATTATTGATAATCAAACTGCAGTTTGAAATGCTATTATCCGAAATATTATAACTGAAATCTATGGACTGGGAATTTGAGCTATAAGATGAGGAATCTGCTGGACTAATCAGGTTCAAACTAGGCTTAGTTAAATCATAGGTTATTGTAAAATTTTCTGAAAAAACATAATTTGAATTGTTGTTTAATGCTCCGCATCCCCAATAATAGGTATTTTCAGCAGTAAAATTATAATAAAAAATGCTTGAATTCAAAATTCCAGAAATATTTTGAGTAGAGTTAAAAATTAGATCTCTGGAAGAATTCCAAACATAAAATGTTAGGTTCGATAATTGTTTGTAGGCCTCTGTTTCAGCAGAGCAATTAAAAGTTTTATTCTGATTGGTATAAGTATTATTTGAAGGAGATATCAGGCTAACAGAAAGGCTAGTTATGGTAAAGCTAAAATTTGAATTAGAGAAACTTGATTTTGCTTTGTTGTCATAAGCAAGGCAATTCCATTTGTAATCTCCATAGCTTAGATTTAAGTTAAAATGCTCATTTGAGTTTATGCTAATTCTTGGATGGTTGGTTATGTTGACTATGTCATTACTTGAATTCCAGACGTACAAACTTAAATTTGATAAAAGAACGTCATTTGCACTGCAATTGAAATTAACACTTGTATTAAATTGAAAGGTATTATTTGAGGGGGAAGTTAGATTAACAGAAGGAGCTAAACTATCATTAGCAATTAATGCAGAATAAATATCAATTCTTGAATAATTAAGTCCATTTCCTCCTGTATCATTTATCCATTTACCAGTTGAATTTAATAGACTTAATATTTCAAAATCAATCGCATCTCTATTATATTGCAATCTGAAAAATTCTTTCAATAATGCAAAAACTCCGGCAATATGCGGAGTTGCCATCGAAGTTCCGCTATAAGTAACATATCCTCCAGAACTGCTTGTGGAAGTTATACTGGTTCCAGGAGCAACAAAATCAATCAAGCGGTTTCTATTGGAGTAACTTGCAATAGTATCATCTTTGTTTGTTGCTGCAACTGCAGTTGCATTTTTTATGCATGCAGGAGCCGAGATATTATTTGTTCTTCCATCATTTCCCGAGGCGATTATAACTGAAATATTCCTTGATGTTGCATTGTCAATTCTTATTGCAGTGCTTTCCCAATCATAGTCACAGTAACTATAATAACAATATTGAGGGGTCAAATCACAATCTGTAGCCAAACTCATGCTTATTACTGAAATATTGTAAGTATTTGCATTTGCAATGCACCAGTCTATTCCTGCGTCAATATCGCTTGAGCTTCCCTCTCCAGCTGAATTTAATGCTTTCACTCCGATTAAATTTGCTCCAATAGCAACACCCTTAGTCACTCCATTTGCAGCAACAATGCCTGCAACATGAGTACCATGACCGTTATCATCTGCAATTGAACAGTTTTCAACACAAGTCTTTGAAACACAATCAATTATACAGGTTTTATTTTTACCAATCAAATCCGGATGTAAAAAATTTACTCCAGTGTCTATGATACATACAGTCTCATCAATTCCGGTTATGTTAAAATTATTAATCTTTATCGGCCATATTGTGCTTGCATTTATCAAAGGCACAGAATCCGTCAAAATTGCTTTGACCGGCTTGTCAAATCTTACTGATTCAACATCCGAGTCCTTTATTAATTCAACAAGCTCTTTTTTTGAAACTTCAATAGCAATTTCATTTCCAAAATCATGTTTTATATTATCTTCAATCTTTTCCTTTATATTCTCTTTTATCTCTATTTTTTCTTTTTCAGAAAAATTTTCTTTTATCTCAACAATAATCTTTGCTTCATCATTTTTTTTTAATACCTCATAAACATTTGAATCAACTTTAATATCGTTGTAGGTATTTTCATAAGAGCTTATTAAAAATATTTCAAATAGGATTAATGATAATACAAATAAAATTAATATTTTCTTTTTTATCATCTCTTTTTTATTATTGATATATTATTTATTTTCGACAACCAAACATTTACCTTCAACACAACCACAATGTCCTGCTCCGCAATCTAAAGGGCCTGAACAAACCTGCGAACAAAATATTTTTTCACAGACCTGCGCCTTATCTTTAATAGTGCATGATTCAGGGTGACAGCAGCTTGATGCAATACAATCTTCATCAATTTCACATTCTTTTTCAATAACGTTTTCAGATTTATTTTTTAAAATAGAATAAATCACAAAACCAAGTATGATGATTAATATGATTATTAGTATAAGCAAGGGTTTGTTATGGCTTATGCTAATTTTATCAGCCCCTTTTCTTTCTATTCTCATGGTTTAATAACTAAAATATGCTATAAAAATATTCTTAATTGGATATTCTAGATATTCTTAAGATAAAGAGAATCTATTATAATTTTATAATAGTTACATAAGATTTATATACCAAAAGCTGAAAAATGAAGTTTAAGAACTATAAAATATTAAAAATACTACAAAACAAACATATTTAAATTGCAGGGTTTATAATTATAATATAAATTAAAAAAGAGGCAATATGAAAATATTTGGAATTGGTGGTTTTAGTGAAGTCGGAAAAAACATGACTGCGGTTGAACTAAAGGATGATGTCTTTCTTTTTGATTGCGGCCTATTTCTTCCCCCCATTGTCGAGTTGGAAGAATCTGAAAATGTTTATACTGAAAAAAGATTGAGAGCAATAGGAGCAGTTCCCTCAGATGACATGCTGGATGAGATTGGATTAAGAGGAAAAGTTAGGGCAATTATTCCAAGCCATGCTCATCTGGATCATATTGGAGCAATTCCATTCTTAGCTCATAGATATAACTGCCCAATTATAGGAACTCCATTTACAATCGAAGTTTTAAAAACTCTTTTGCATGATGAAAAAATGCATCATCTTGATGATAGATTAAAAACAATACAACCCAATTCTTTTTGTTATGTTCAAGGAAAAAATAAAAAATATCGCGTAGATTTTATTAATATCACACATTCAACCTTGCAAACTTCAATGATAGCCCTTCATACAGATGAAGGCATTGTTTTATACGCCAATGATTTTAAATTTGACAATAACCCTGTGCTAGGTCAAAAACCCAACTATGAAAAGCTAAGAGAAATAGCAAAAGAAGGGGTCAAGGTTCTTATTGTTGATTCTTTATATTCTGGAGATGAGAGAAAGACGGCGAGTGAAAAAGTTGCAAGAACCCTTCTAGAAGACGTTCTTTTGACAACCGATAATAAGAATGTAGGAATATTTGTTACTACCTTTTCTTCTCACATCGCAAGATTAAAATCCATAGTGGAATTTGGAAAACAATTAAATAGAAAAGTTGTTTTTGTTGGAAGAAGTCTAAACCGTTATGTTGGTGCAGCATCAAGAATAGATTTATGCCCATTTAGAAAAGACCTGGAATTAGTTGCTTATAGAAAACAAGTTGAAAAAAAATTAAGGCATATAAATAATCAAAGAGCAGAATACCTTGTTGTGTGTACTGGCCATCAGGGAGAGCCGGGAAGTATTCTTGACAGACTTACAAAAAACAAATTGCCCTTCCAGTTTAGAGAAAAAGACCACATAATCTTTTCTTCTTCAGTCATACCAACAAAAATAAACATTGAAAACCGGGAAAGATTAGATTCCAAGCTTAAAAAAAGAGGAGTAAGATTATTTACAAATTTGCATGTTTCAGGCCATGCAGGAAGAGAGGATTTGAGAGATTTTATAAATATGATTAACCCTGAACACATAATGCCTGCTCATGGAAGTCATGATAAAACTGCGCCCATGGTTGAACTTGCAAAAGAGCTAGGTTACAAAGAAAGGAAGAATGTTCATCTAATTCATGATAAGCAAAAGCTAGAGTTCAAATAACTTAAAATAGTTTGATAAACATAATTCAGATTAGTAATTAAAGTTGGAGAGGGTAAAAAAATGAGAATATGCTACATTACAAAATTAACTCTCAATATCCTACATAAATAAAAAATAAATAAAATAAAAAAATTCATGATTAAAAATCATAAACAAATATCATTTGGATAGAATCTTTTTAAAAAATTTTATCTATATACTAATAACATGGTAAACGAAGACATAGTAACTTCATTAAGAAACGCAGTTGACAGGGGGGAAAGTTTGGAAAATGCAATGAGAATGCTTATTAATTCTGGATATCCTCCAAATGAAGTTCAAGATGCTTCAAAATTTGTTGGCTTTTTTCCAAAGCCTATCGAAAAAAACACCTCTAATTTGTCTCGTCCAAATATACTGATAAAATCTGGTTCAGTTAAACCAATTACTCAATCAACAATTACCGAAGCCCCCCAGCCTCCAAAATTGCCTCCTCCAAGTCAATTCCCGCCACAGCAATTTTCTTATCAAGCTCAGAGATATCCCTCTGTTCAGCAACTACCTACACTAACCCCTAGTCCTCAGGAAATAAAAACAGAAATTTCCAAGCCATTTCCACAAATACAGGGCCTTCCGCCAATTCAGCAAAGACCTCCTCAATTAACCCAACAGATTCCAAGATATTCTCAAGCAAATTTGCCTCAAACTCCGCCACAAATTAGTCCCGAAGCCACTCAAAAACCAAGTTATAAAAAAGAGATACTTCTTTTGATAATTTTATTATTACTGATTGGAGTCCTTATTGCAACAATTCTTCTAAGGGATAAGATATTGACTTTTTTCTCCTGAAAGTTATCTCTATTTTTTTTAATAGCCCTTAAATATTTATAATGCATTTTTTTATTATTCTCATGCAACCCTATCAACCAGCAGAAGACTCTTATTTGATGTCAGAAACTCTGAAAGAGTATTTGATTAATTTGATTAATAAATATAATCCGGATAAGAAAAACCAAAAAAATCAAGAGAAGTCCAATCTCAAAAATTTTAACATTAATGATATAATGGAAATAAAAATCCTTGACATGGGTTCAGGTTCAGGGATACAAGCAGAAACCTGCAGGGAACTAGGCTTAAAGAACCTTATTACCGCAGACATCAATCCGGCTGCAGTCAAACTCCTAAAATCCAAGGGATTTAAATCAATAAAAACAGATTTGTTCTCAAATATAAATAAAAAAAGTAAGTTCAATATTATCCTATTCAATCCTCCTTATCTTCCAGAGAATGAACATGACAAGGAAAAAGACACAACCTCTGGAAAAAAAGGTTATGAACTTATAATAGATTTTCTGGAACAGGCGAAATCTTATCTTCAAAAAGATGGAAAAATACTCCTGTTATTTTCGTCCTTATCAAAACCAGCCATAATAAAAAAACAAGCAAAAATATTAGGTTATAATTCTAAATTATTAAGCAAAAAGCATCTTTTCTTTGAAGAACTTTTTGTTTATGAGTTTTCTTTATAAATCATTATTCATCATCATAATCATTCTTATACAAGAAAAAATTTTACTGAAAGCAAGTTCATTATAAAATGATAATGAAGAGAAAGCAAAATTTTTTCAGAGAGGTATATAAATAACCTCTACAATTCATATACCACCTTAAAAATTTCTCAGAGAATTTTTATGGCATAAGAATTATACTATAATAATTCTTATATATCCTTAAATTAACCTCCTTTCATATAAAAAGAATATGAAATTCGCACACATATCTGACAGTCATTTGGGAGGATGGAGACAGCCAGAAATGCAATTTCTTAATATGGAATCCTTTAAAAAAGCAATTGAGAGTTGCATTGAACAAAAAGTGGAGTTTGTGCTTTTTACAGGAGATTTATTCGACAGTCCCTTTCCTCCAATAGAAATTCTTAAAGAAACCTTCTCTGAATTCCGAAGATTAAAAGAAGCAGGAATAAAGTCCTATGTCATTGCAGGAAGCCATGATTATTCTGTTTCAGGAAAAACTTTCTTGGATGTTTTGGAAAAATCCGGTTTCTGTGAAATTTGCAAGTTTGAGGAAACTGAAACTAAGGTTATCCTTAAACCAATCATGCACAAGTCTTTTTACATTTATGGTTATCCAGGAAAAAAATCTGGCTTGGAATTAAACTCTTTGAAAAAAATTGAGATAGCTGAACCTTATTCAAACTATTTTAGGATTCTAATGCTTCATACAACCATCAAAGAAGCAATTGAGAATATTCCAATTGATTCAATTCCTTTGAATGAACTTCCAAAAGCAGATTATTATGCATTAGGACATGTTCATATTAATTTTGAAAAAGAAATTAACGATAAACCCGCAGTTTATGGTGGTCCAACCTTTCCAAATAATTTCAAGGAGCTAGAGGATTTGAAATATGGTGCATTTTACATAATAGAAATAGAGGGATACACAAAAGTTATAAGAAAAGAGATAAGATTAAAAGAAGTTGAACTTATAGAGGTTGAAATCGAAGATGCTCTAAGAGGGACTGAGCAGATATTGGAAATTCTAAAAAGGCTCAATCTGAAAGACCGGATTGTTTTGCTTAAAGTTTTTGGAGAATTAAAAAGAGGAAAGCTTTCGGATATTAAATTTCAGGAGATTCAGGATTATCTTGAAAAAAATGGAGTCTATTGTTTTTTAAAAAACACTTCTAGATTAGAGGCTGAAAAAAAAGAGATTGAAATGAATATTCCATCTCATGAAATGGAAAAGATTGAAGAGGTTCTTGTTCAAAAATATGACAAGGAAAATCCATCAAATCTTAATAAATTGATTTTCCCATTGATAGAGCATCTAAGTCTTGAGAAGCAGGAAGGTGAGAATTCTTCAGTCTTTGAATCGAGGTTATTTTCAGGATTAAACAAAATACTCGGAATGGATTTATGATACGAGAAAATGTTATTAATAAATTATCAAATCGAAATCAGGAGCGGGGTTTTCAGGAGCTGTGAAGTGAAATCCAGAGATAAAACCATCACTAACTTAACTCTCTCTATCCTACATCACATTAATAAAATAAACAAATTAAACAAATTAAAATGCTCCTCAAGAGAATCTCAATAGAAAACATAAGAAGCTATGAAAAACAGGAAATTGTTTTTCCAAGGGGCTCAATTCTTTTATCTGGAGATATAGGTACCGGAAAAACAACTATTTTATTAGCTATTGAATTTGCATTATTCGGATTGCAACCGGGCCAGCGTGGAACTTCAATATTGAGGAGTTCAAATGATGAGGGTAAGGTCATATTGGAATTTGAAATTGATGAAAAAAATGTAATCATTGAAAGAACACTTAAAAGAGCTAAAAAAACCGTTTCTCAAGATTATGCTTCAATAATCATTGATAATGAAAAATTTGAAGAAAGTGTGACTGAAATTAAAAACCGGGTTTTAAAACTTTTAAATTATCCCTCAGAATTTTCAAAGAAAACTAATTTATTATACAAATTTACAGTTTATACTCCTCAGGAGGAGATGAAACAGATTATCCTGGAACCGGGAGATTTAAGATTAAATACCCTTAGACATGTATTTGGAATAGATAAATACAAAAGAATAGCCGAAAACTCGTTCATACTAACTTCTAAATTAAGGGAGAGGATAAGGACAAACGAAGGTATGATTTTTGACCTAGATGCTCTTAAGCAAGAATTAATCCAAAGGAAAGAGTCGTTAGAGGAATTAAAGCAAAAAAAGAAAGTTTTAGAGGGGGAGCATGATAAATTAGTTCAAAAAAGGATTGAAAAAGAGAAAGATTTGAAATTAGTAGAGGAAACAATAAATAAAAAAAATGTTCTCGAGAATGAAAAATCAAAATCTTTGATAATATTTTCTGAAAAAAAACAGCAGAAAAATTCTCTTCAAAACAACATCAATTCAATAAACCTCCAGATTGAAGAATCAAGAAAAATAATGTTCAAGCAGGAAGAATTAGATTATCTAAACAAAAAAATAAGGGATGAACAGGACAAAGAGGATAATCTTCAGAAAGAGTACATCCAGATAATAGGCCAGATTAATTCTGAAGATGCGAAGCAAAGGGAGATAATGAACCTGAAAAATAAGATATCAGCATTAAAAAAATGCCCCACTTGTCTCCAGGAGGTTCCAATCGATTACAAGACGAACATACTTTCAAAAACCAATGAAGATTTAAGAGTTATAGAGATTAATCTGGAATCTTTCAATCTCAAAAGAAAATATCTGTCTCAAAACATAGAATCCGTTAAAAAAAATAAAGATGAGTTAAACAAAAAGAAATCTTCTCTAGAAATGCTAAGAATAAAATTAGATACAATAAAAGAAAAAGAGGATAATCTGAAAAACCTGGAGATTCAAAAAAAATCCTTAGAAAAGGATTTGGAGTTATTAGAAAAACATGTAGAGTCTATAGATTCTTCAATTGTAGAATATTCAAAATACGATGCAATCTTTCAAGAAAAAAATTCAGAATTGACAGAAGCTAAACAAAAAGAGAACGAATCTGCTATAAAAAAAGCAGAAACAAACAAAGAAATTCAGTTTTCAGAACAGCAAATTCTTGAAAAAGAGAAGGTTATTGAAAAAAAAGAGGAACTAAAGAAAAAAATAGAAAAAATAAGGGAGATGGAATACTGGATTTCAGAAAAATTTATGAACATAATCCTTTTTACAGAAAAACAGGTGATGTTAAATCTTAAGGAAGAATTCTCCAAACTATTTTCAAAATGGTTCTCAATACTAGTTTCAGATTCCCTTTCAGCAAAATTGGATGATAATTTTTCACCAATAATTGAACAGCAGGACTATGAGTTAGATTATTCTTTTCTTTCAGGTGGAGAAAGGACTTCCGTTGCCCTTGCTTATAGATTATCATTGAATCAGGTGATAAACTCAATGCTAAGCAACATAAAAACAACAAATCTGGTAATCCTTGATGAGCCAACTGATGGTTTTTCAGAGCAGCAGCTCGATAAAATGAGGGATGTCCTGGATCAATTGAACATTGAACAGCTCATTCTTGTCAGCCATGAGCAGAAAATAGAAAGTTTTGTTGACAATGTCATAAAAATAAGGAAAGAGAATGGCATCACAAGGATTGAGTAAACTGGGATTAAATTCTTCTTTTTCCTCTTCGAAAACTTTATAAACCCTTTTTTCTCACTAGTATTATAGATTCTAAATAGATTCAAAGCATTATTGTTTTAGAATTTTTCAATAAAACAAAACCTTTTAAAAAAGGTTTTACCAAAAAATCGACGAACACAATGGACACTGAATTAAAAAATAATATTCTTAAAACCGGTACAACCATACTTGGAATTGTATGCAAGGATGGAGTGGTTATGGCTTCTGATAGAAGAGCAACTGCGGGGAATTTAATCGCGATGAAAAACGCAAAAAAAGCAGTGCAGATTAATGATTATTTGGTTATTGCAGGAACCGGAAATATGTCTGATATAGAAATGCAAAAAAAGATAATTGCTGCAGAATTAAGGCTAAAAGAATTAAAATCCAAAAAAAGACCAACAGTTAGAGAGGCTGCAAATCTAATTGGAATGATTACTTACCGAAGTATTAGACAGCCTGCAATGATTCCCTCAATCGTTGGAACCATTGTTGCAGGTTTTAATGAAGATGGAACAACCGAATTATACTCCATAGAACCTTCTGGAACTGCAATTGAAGTTGAGGATTATGATGCTAATTTTGGTTCTGGAATGCCCTATGTTCTGGGTTTGCTTGAAAGGCAATACAAAAAGAATATTGATGTAAAAGAAGGAGTCGAATTGGCAATTGAAGCATTAAAGTCTTCAACCCAAAGAGACGCTGGAAGCGGTAATGGAATTGATGTTTTTACAATAACTAAAAAGGACATAAGACATGAGGTTGCACAGGAAATAGCTCCAGAATACAAGAGCTTGAAATAATTGTTAAAAAATAAAGATCTAAAATAAAAAATCGGGGTGAAAATATACTTTAGATAATTGATGGTTTTTAACCATCAACAAATATCGCTTGGACAAAATCTTCTCAAGATTTTGTCTATATACTATCCGCATGGCAGACATTCTAAAAGACATACAGAAAGAATTACCAAAAGTCATAAGCAGTGCAAACTTTGAAGGCGCAAACATAGTTCTCTATACAGATGACATAGAATTCTTCAAGGATAATGAAGGAAAAATCAAAGAGCTTGTAAATAAATTCAAAAAAAGGATTGAATTAAGAGCGGATGAAAAACTTTTAAAATCCGAAGAAGAAACCGAAAAGATAATCAAAGAGACAGTTCCAAAAGACGCAGAAGTGACTGCTATACTCTTTGACCAGCAAAGAAGTATTGTTGTTATTGAAGCAAAAAGGCCAGGATTGGTGATTGGAAAATCCGGGCTTATATTAAAAGAGATAAAGGACAAAAGTCTATGGATACCTCAGATTCAAAGAAGTCCTGCAATTGAAAGCAAGATAACTGAAAATATCCGGGCGGTTCTTTATCAGAATAACAACACTAGAAAAAAATTCTTAAATTCAGTTGGAAAAAAGATTTACAAAGAATGGAATCCTGAAAAAGTTGAGGAATGGATAAGGGTGACTTTTTTAGGTGGGGGAAGACAGGTTGGAAGGAGCTGTTTTTTGTTGTCAACTCCTCAAACAAAGATTCTTCTGGATTTTGGAATAAAGGTGGCTGGAAAAGGAAAAGATAAATTACCTTATCTAGATG
>JAQTOY010000065.1 GCA_028713045.1 Candidatus Nanoarchaeia archaeon | reverse complement strand
TTCAATGGCAGTCTGCCGAGCCGGAGCATCTTCAAGGAATATACCCCTGTATAAATATATCGCACAACTTTCAGGAAATAAAAAGTTTATTTTGCCAAGTCCAATGTTTAATTTAATAGAAGGAGGAAAACATGCAAAAAATTATATTGCAATTCAAGAATTTTTAATTACACCGTTTTATAAAACTTTTAAAAAATCTTTTGAAATTGGAAAAGAAACCTATCATGCCCTTGAAAAATTGATTAAGAAAAAATATGCTTATAGTATTGGATATGAGGGAGGTTTTTCTCCAAATTTAAGTAATTCAGAGGAAGCCCTGAATTTGCTAAAAAAAACAATTGGAAATAAAAAAGTAAGGATTGCGATAGATGCTGCAGCCTCTCAGTTTTACAAAGAAGATTATTATGACCTTGATATAAAGAGCCCGAATAATATAGGGAAAATGAGAAAAACCTCCGAGGAATTAATAGAATTTTATAAGAGCCTGATAAAAAAATATGATATTTTTTCAATTGAAGATCCTTTTGATCAGGACGATTCTAAATCTTTTCAAAAGTTTACAAAAGGAATAGGAAAAAGAGTTCAAATAGTCGGAGATGACCTTACAGTCACAAATCCTAAAAAGATTCAGGAAGCAATAAAGAATAGATTATGCAATGCAATGATTCTTAAGATAAACCAAATAGGAACGATTACTGAATCCATTGGGGCTTATAAACTTGCTAGGAAAGCAAAATGGAAAATAATTGTGAGTCATAGGGGGGAGGAGACCATGGACGATTTTATCGCAGATTTGGCAGTAGGTTTAGGGGCAGAATTCATAAAATCTGGGGCCCCCTTTCCAATAGAACGAATGGCGAAATATAATCGGCTTGTTGAGATTGAGAATGAGTTATCTCTTAATTAAGCTTTTATTATAATCTCTGAGAGTAATAAATGCAACAAATAAGCATATTGTATTGACACTTAAAACAATCAGGACATCATTTCCTTCAGATAAACCATCAGATTCATCGGTTGTTTGTTCTTCATCTAAAGGGTTTTCAATTTCTTCACTATCTTCATTCTCTTTAACATTGTCATTATATGTATTAGAAGGGTTAATTTTTTTTATAATATTATCAAAAAATTTATTAAAACCATTCGAGTTTGATGATGAAGATTGTGAATCCGTTTGTTGTTGAGTTATAGAATTTGTTGTTGCATTTGTTATAGAATTGTTAATATCATTCGAATCCTCATCATCCTCTTCATCAATTGTAATTTCATCCTCATCTTCATCAAATATGGCATCCTCATCATCAACATCATCTATCTCATCAACATTTTCAGCATCATCCGAAGGAACAGTCATATTTGGAAATGTCTGGTTTCCCATTGGAATATCAATCCAGCCTCCTAGAGATGCACCAGAGCCAAGAGCAGTTATTTTTATTATATTCACAAATAGAATAAATAAAATTCCAAATATCAGGTATCTCTTTTTAATCTTCATGTGTATCGGAGTTATATAAAATAGCGGGATTTAAACTTAAGTTACCACTTTTTTCTGATGGTTTCTTAGAAATATTATTGATTCATCAATTTCACTAAACTTTCCATAAACTAACTCGCATAATATTGATAAAATATCTTTAATAGACTTTAGAACAACTCTTCTTCTACTTTCTTTTTCTTTGATTTTTTAGGGGATTGTTCATCAGGTTTAGATGGTTCTTCACGAACCTCATTATCATATTCAGGAGGAGGTTCGGGAGCTTTGATTTCAGGCTTAATATCTCCAAAATCTTTTTCATCAATTGCGTTTATTATAGCCTTAAAATCCTTGAAAGCTTCGGCTGAAATTCTGGTTCCGGATTTTGTGAATCCGGTATATTTATCAGAAGTGTTAAATTCCCTTATTGTTAAGCCTGGTTTTCCTCCAAAATCATCTATTCTTATGATAATATCAGTCATAGCGTTCTTTTTTATCTTTCCAAACTCTTTTTCCATGATACCTAAAGAAAGAGGGCGGGGTTTATTAAATTATGTGTAGTTTGATGTTATTTCAAACAAATGGCCTTTGCATTTACAATCAGAACATCCAAAACCGATTATAGGATGATTAGACTTCATTAAAAATTCTGCACTTTTACATTCCTCTTCTTTACATGCTTTTTTATAATAAATTTTTTCAATTTTGGCATTGTGATTATCTAATAAGTAATCAATATGCCAGTGTCTCTTTTTTTCTTTTGAAAGATGTCGATTTATTCGTTTTGTAAGGTTATTCTGAGCAGAACCAACATAAGCATATTTTCCTTTTTTAAAAATTAGGGTTCCTAAAGAACCGATTCTAATTTTAGTATCGATATCAATATTTATAATAAGAATATAAATTCCCTTCATTTTAAACTTTTATGATTTTCTTAGCAACTCTTGTCAATAATGCTTGCGTATAGCTCTCTTTGAGAAAAATTGCATCATAAGGACAGACCTCTACACAACATAGACAATGAATGCATTTTTTATGATCACATTCAGGAAATTTATCTTTAGTTTTTAGAGAAATTGCCTGCACAGGACATTTTTTTTCACAGGTATGGCATTTTTTGCATTTTTTCTTGTCAAATGTTATTTTTGGTCTTGGAAACAATCTACCAAGGAACATGAGATTCTTGATTGAAGAGCTGGATGGCTTTTTAAAATTTAACTTTTTATATTCTCCAATTACCTGAATCTGTTCTCTATTTATTTTGGATAGTCTATTTGTATAGATTGTTTTTGGATTAAATCCCATTATTTCGCTAGCGATTATATCTATTGCAGGAGCAGATTTGCTAGCCATAATTAATTTAGACTTTACTGGAGTTCCAGATGCTCCTGGACCGTTTCCCTCTAAACCTATAAC
>JAQTOY010000027.1 GCA_028713045.1 Candidatus Nanoarchaeia archaeon | reverse complement strand
TTATAAAGTCCTGAGATTGAATTAAAATACTTAAACATTAAAATTATTAAAAAAATAAAATGAATGAACGAAGAGCAATAATTGATTTTGGAATATTTGAACGCTCGATAGGATTATGTCAAGCTAAATCAGTATATGAAGGAGTTGCTAGAAGAATATATGACAGAATTGAAGAGGATCCAGTTCATCCAGGAAATGAGGATGCAGTTAGGACTAGAATCTGGGCATTAGATTTAGTAAAAGTTTTAGAATTAACTGCAGAAAAAACCCCTGCAGACATTACTCTAGTTGATCATTCAATCAGATCTCCGCGTGATTATGATCCGGCAATAAGAGCATTATATAAATTACACATTCATCCAGAATTTCAAGACAAAGTAAACCCTAAATTAGATGCGAAGTATTTAGCAAGATCTTTGCCAGCATAAAATTTAGAGATTATTATAAAAATACTATTATTTGTGAAGGTATTTACCTAAAAAAAGATTTATTTCTTATCTTTCATCATGAGTTTCGGCTGATTTTTTTTATAAAGAGTATACAAAAATTAATAAACCATTATTCTTATATTTTAAAAATAACTGATGCCTAAGGTATCAGCAAATACCACTTGGATAGAATCTTCAAAAGATTCTATCTATATACTATCCCATGACCTTCAAACAAACCTACGAAACAATAACCTCCTCTGAAATTTTCAGGGATTTTAAAAAACAATTCCCAGAAGCAGAATTCTGCACAGGTTTTTTCATAACTGATTTTTTCGGCAATGACAATAAAAAAAGCATTGATTTTAAGGTTGGAGAAAAAATTTTTACATTTAGCATCAATGAATTGGGAAATTTGAAGATGAATGAAGACGAACTAATAAAAACCAAGCAGTTTCCCACTCTTGAACCAATTAATCCTGAGTTTAAAGTGGATTTGGATGAAGCAGAATCAACGGCAAAAATAAAGGCAGTTGGCAATGGGATAAATGCAAAATTCTCTAAAATCATATCTGTCCTGCAAAAATATGAGGGAAAACAGGTCTGGAATCTTACATGCATGCTTGAGGGGCTTATTATTCTTCATGTAATCATAGACGCAAATACTGGAGAGGTAATCAAGTTTGAAAGAAAATCTATGATGGATTTAATAAGAAAGAAGTGAAATCTGTATAAAGATTAACAACAATCAATAATTATTTAAATGAATTTTTCTTCTATAATGATAAGAAAAAGGAGGCATAAAAGTTTTTAACATTGAATAATCCTGGATTAAATGACACGTTAGTGTCAGCTTATTGAGGAGATGACTTGTTAGGAACCTTAGGTTCATACGAATATGGGTGAAATAGATGAGATTATAGCCAGTGTAAGTCCTTATTATAAAAAAAGGAAAAAAAAAGGAAGCATACCATTAAGGGAAAACCTGCTTGTATATGATTCTTCATCTGAAACCCTTGAACCATTATATTTCTGGATTTTGGATTTTGCAAAACAAAGAGCTGGAAAAGTGGAAAAACTTGTTGACAATTTTGCTTCTTCTCCAGGAAGCGGACATTTTTCAGAATTGCAGGGAAAGGCAAGCCAAATGCAACAGGAAGCTTCCAGAGTTCTTGGAACAATAAACAACATATTGAAAGGAGTTTTAAACTTGATTTATGATTTAAAGGAATTTAAAATACGGCTCAGTCATTACCAAGAAGCTGAATCCAAAGATTCATTGAAAGCAGAAGCAGGATTATTGGCGTTGAAACAAATCTGGATGGATAAAGTAGATATTCAAAGGGGGCAGGGAAGCATAAATGCCCTTTCTTCTGGAAATCTTAATTTTATAACTTTAAGAGATGCGTTTATGACTGTTTCTTCTTTAAATCAAGTCGATAAAATGGATTTAAACGAAAGGGTTAAAAGGATTTTAAAACCAAGGCTTCAGGAATTTCTTGAATGGAAAAAAAGAAGCAAAGCAGAACTAGAAAAAAGATTTGAGATTGAAAAGACCTATCTAAAAAGCCAGGTTGAAGCTTTAAAATTAAATGCAAGATGGGCCAAACCTTATTTAAGGGCTGCAAATCAATTGACTACCAATGAAAAATTATACTCCAATCCTGCATTGGTGAATGTTTTTAATACGATTATCTTGGAGCTGACTCTAATGGCTTACTCGCCTGTTGATGTAAAGCAGGCAGTTATATCAAAAGTATTACCAAGAGAATTTGAAAAATTAAAAAAGTTAAGGACTTTTTATTCAGTATCTATAATTGATTTTAATTTTAGAGGAATACCATCTAAGATGGGGCAGCATTATGTTTTCGGAGGTAAGGTTGAAGTAACGTTTAAAGCCTATGCTTTGAACGAGGATGAACTTGCATTATTTAGGGATAAATTGTCTGAATCTGATTTTGATAATGCAATGAAATTTGTTCAGGGCATGACAGACGAATCATTGCTGCAATTGAAGGTGGACTTAGATGAACTGCTTGGAGACGAAAAAAAAGAAAAAAAAGAAACCGAATCCCAAGATTCAAATCCTTTTTCAGCGCTTTTTTCTTTCGGCCCTAAAAAAGAAGAAAAAGAAGATAAAGATGAAAAAAATAAAAAGAAAATAAAAGAATTGAAGACTAAAGGGATAAAACCTGATGTTTATGCTGAAAAAAGCATAAGAAGTCTAGCCGAAGCAAATTCAATAGGTGCTACATTTGATATTTATGAAGTTTACAAGAAAAGCCATGGAATGGCTGCTTTTCCTTAATCACCTTTTTGGTGATTACTTTATTTTTGAACCAATGAAAACTATAATCTGCCTTATCTACACTTTTTCGCTAATAAACACCAAAACAATTGCATGTGAGCAAATAGACTTTACAAAGATTAATTATTAAATAAAAAGTATGTTTGTGAATTAATTGTTGAACAAGATTTTATCATTGATGATATCGTAAATAAGAATCTTAAGGATTAGGGTAGCAAGTTTAGTAAAAGTCAATCTGAAGCTATATTTCTTCTAAAAACTTAAAGAAATTATTTCCTTTTATTTTTAGAAGCATGATTTTTTGTAGCTTCATTTTTCTTATAGTAATAAATTGCAAATAAAAACAATATTATTGATATAATAAGTAAAATCCAACAGATAAAAAAACCTTCTTTCTCAGGAATTGGAGTTTCAATCAGCGCTTCAACTGGTGCAGTATAATTTATTTCAACAGAGCAATTCTTGGTTTCAGTATATGTTCTAGTCTGACAACCAATGCAACTAGTAACCAAAGTTCTATTTCTATAGCATTTCGTAGTGCAGTTTCGAGCCATAGTTCCATTTAGGCACTGACTCCAAACTCTGCATGTGACATTAGCAGAACAAGACGCGCTTGTGCCTGTGGGGCCTCCTTCGGAATTTTCAGAAGATGTGCCCGTTGTTGGAGCAGTAACTGTAAAAGTCCTGGAAACTGAATTTCCAATGTTGTTTAAAGCATCATTGCAACGAATGCTCCAAGTATAGCTTCCAGGAACGAAGATTTGATTAAAATTCTGGGTAATATCTTCAGTTACTGAAAGGTCGGTTATATTCGTGATTGAATTTATAATCAAACTGCAGTTATCCACATTAGATTCATCACTAACATTATAATTGAAATTAATCGACTGTGAATTTGATGTGTATGAATAAGCATTATCCGGAGTTATAAGATTAATGACCGGAGCATTTGTATCTTGACTAGTATTAATAGCATAACTTCTTGTTTCAGAAACATTATAATCTGGATTTGTTCCATTACCCCAAGAATGCCATCTATAAAAATAAGTTCCATTTGATGCTAATGAAACTGAAACATTATACACATTTGCAGACAAGTTTGTTGCAGTATAATTTGTATTATTTATTTCAAATATCACCGTTCCATTTGTATTTTCAACAGTTACATTAAACCATGCAATTCCAGAACTAATCAAAGTAGCATTGTTGTCTTTATAATTAAAGAAAATAGGGTAGATTGCATCAGTCAGGCTAGTAGTATTCCCATATTTGATTGTATAGAAGTTAAGGTTAGAGATTCCAGTAACATAGATATTTTCCATTGAATCAACATAAATATCATATGCAGTTCCAAAAACATCCACCTTGCTCCAGATTTTACTTCCATTTGTAGCATTATATTTTACTGTGTAATAATTTCCAGTTGGCTCACTATACACTCCAGTCACATAAACAAATCCTAGATTATCAACCACAATTCCATAAGCACGGTCATTTGCAGCACCGCTATTTTCAGTAGCATTCCACATCTCATCACCAGTGGAGTTATATTTTATTGTGTAGTAATTATTGGCAACTGACCCTGTAACATAAACATTTCCAGAGTCATCAACAGCAATGTCATAACCAATATCCTCATTGTCTCCGCTGTCATAAAGATTAGCCCATATTGTTGTATTCTCCGTTGAATTATATTTTATAGTATAAATGTTATTATTTGAACCAACAAAAATTTTGCCAGTAAAATAAACAAATCCTTGATTGTCAACGGCAACTCCATATCCAGTCCCATCAGCAATTGTAGTATTCCATATTGTAGCATTATTGGTTGCATTGTATTTTATAATGTAAAAATCTCCATTGGACTCTCCAACCCCATAGAAAAATCCATTTTTATCAGATGAAACATCTTTTAAAAAACTAAGCGGTTCTCCAGAACTATTCCAGATTTCATTTAGGTTAGAATCGTATTTTATTGTATGATGAAAGCCAGGCATACAAAATGCTCCGGTAACATAAACATTTCCAAAATCGTCAATATTTATCCCATAAGAAGCATCAACTCCAACGCCATTGCAATCTGAAACAGAGGTCCTAATTTCATCCCCTGTTGAATTATATTTTATAGTATAATAATCATTGTTAACTGCTCCGGTAACATAAACATTTCCAGAATCATCAACTGCTATTCCATATGCAGTTCCAACAGGGCCGGTTGCATTCCAAGCTTCATTTGGAACAGATTCTCCAGTTCCATAAAATAATCCAGGTTTTCCTGTGTATAATTCGGCACTGCCTTTTAATTCAATACCTGTTTCAGGAATATTTGAAATTTTAACATAAAATCCAGACAGTGCAATAATCACCAATAAAATACCTGCAGAAATGCTTATTAAAATATCCTCGGTTTTCACTCTCTTTTTTCTCATAAGTTTTTAAAGAATCTCGGATTTATAAATACTAGTTAGTATATAAAATAAACAATCGCAAATCTTAAATAATTCTGATTCTTATGTAATCAATTAATAAACACTTGCATAACATTAATAAAAATGGGAGAAAAAAGATTTGTAGAAGATTATAATCAAGATGAATCTCATGAAGAACCAGAGATAGATTTTGATAGATTAAAATCTAAAGAATTTGATAAAAAATCTGAACCTGAAAAAAACGAAGAGTCCGAAGAATTAGAAGAATCCGAGGATGTTCAGAACATTTTTGAAGATAATTTTGGTGGTTTTTCTCCAGGTTTCAGAAGCAGAGCTTCTGCTGTTTCAGCTTCTCTTGAATCAGAACCTATTCAGAATCTTGAAAGAGGAATGCAGGACCAGCCTTCACAACAAACAGAAAGAAGGGAAGAACAAGAAGTTCCGATGATGTATAATGCTCCCCAATATGGAAGCGGTTATGATGCAGTAGGATATCCAACACGTTCAGAGATGACAGATGTCACGGGCGGAGCTTCAACAGCAAATTTAGGAAGAGAGATCAATATGAAAAGATGGCAGGAAACTGCAATGGGTTATCCAAAAGGTCCGGGCGGAATGCAACAAGGGGAACAATATGTAAGGGCTCCTGAAAAACAAAGCGAAGCCAGAGGACTTCCTTTTGAAAGAGGAAATCAAAGAAGAAATATTGGATGGAAAGAAGAGTATTGATTAATAAATCATCTTTTCTTCCAGGGTTTCCAGACAAAAAGGATTACAAGGAGAAGGATTATCGCTAAAACTAGAGGTATGATGATTTGTTCCAATAACTTTGAAGTTTCTTGTCCTGTGTTTTCAACAACTCCAGGAGTTTCTTCAGTATCATTAGAATTAAATGTTTCATTAATATATTTTAGAGATAGTACTGGATGATTATTTTGTATGCTGTTCAATTTTATCATTAATTCATAATTTCCATCACCATTAACATCAATCTTCCATTCCTCCCCAACAGAAAGTATTTTTTCTTGAGGCTCGCTCGAAATAATAATTTTTACCTGATTATTATTGATAAGGGTTGTTTTAACAGTATGTGGTTCTATTACACCTGCAATTGCTCCAGAAGAAATTTGAATATTTATGGTCTGTTCAGCATTTATTGTTTTTGTAATTCCTTTTTCAATATCCTCAGATTTAATATTTATTATTTTAGGAATATAAATCCCACCCCCAACACCAGAACCTGAAGAGGTTTCAGCACCCGGAGCAGCATATCTTGCATTTGTCGACAAATCCCATTTGTCTATTTCCATTCCGTTTACATCATAAAGAATAATATAACGGGCATTTTCATAATAAGATACATAAACAGAATAAGAAGTTTCTTTTAATTCAACTGAATCTCCGCTGATTATCTCGGGATTTTCAGCACTAATATCATCAACAACGTCATAATATAATCTATTTGAAAAATAAAAATAATTTATATCTAAAACTAAATTTTGATTATCTAAAATCGTAACATAATTTTGATTCATTCCTTCTGTTTTTTCAGTTGAAAATTCAGGCAGGAAATTACTAGTCTTTAATTCAATTGAATCTATTGTTAATTGACCATTGTTATAATTTAAATTCATAGCATAATAATCGAAGTCCTCTGCATTTACCAAACTAAAAAAAAGCATTATGAATAGGCAAATTCCAAAAATTGTTTTTATTATAGTTTGAGTTTTCATTTTATTATCCTATCAGTTTTGGAGGATAAGGCTCTGTAAAACCTGCTAATTTATACATGCAATTACATAGCTTTTCCGTAAAGAATTTTTTTTCACATAAATATTCAAATTTCATCAAATATCTTCTTCCCTCTTTTGTTGGATCTGGAGGGTTAATGAAGTTCCAGTTTAATAATTTTTTCCAATCCTGAGGTCTAGGTCCAGTAACTGCCTGGACAAAAGATGCCACATCCTCTCTTATATCCTGCCCAGCATATGGGAGAACAAAACCCTCTTGTGCAAAGGTATCATCGGGAAAATTTTTATATTTTACTTTCATAGGTCCTGAAGTAGGTTCTACTAACGCTTCTGATTCACCAAGATAAACCTGCCCGTTCGTTGGAGGGAAAAAAGTCCTCCATTTTGTATTAAATCCGGAACCGGTATTATCTCCGTCATATCCTCCTCTGTGTAAAACATGAGCCAGCTCATGATTATAGACTTTGCAATCAAAAGATCTGGTTTGAACATTAGTTGAACCAAGTTGTAGAAGGTTAGTATGGTAACCTACCATATCTGTGGTAGCTACTCCTCCGATAATATCTGTAACTGGACCACCCATTAGTCCAGAAAGTGTAAGGGTATCAAATAAGTAAACCTTTTTAACATTTTTCTGCATTTCATTAGTATTATCATAAAAACATTGGCAAAAACTTGGAATATTTTTCTCCATTGCTTCTTTTAGAGGAGATTTTGAATAAGGATCTGAAGGATAAATTACATTTATTACTTTCATGCCCGCAAAAATTTCAGGATTTTTTCCACCTGCAGAGTTTGGAGCCTTGCCAAAATCAAATCCTGTTTCAATAGCTGGACCAAGTTCTCCTCCAGAATCTTGTGTTTTTTGGCAAGCATGCCGACAGTAACCCCATCTGCAAAAATAAGGTTGGTCATCTCTTTTATCACAATTACTAGAAGTTGAAACAGGTTGTTCAGGATTACACTTTTGAAATTCATGGTTAAAAGGTAATGCCCCGTTAATGATGCATTCCGGAGGAGGTTCTATGGGTTTTGCAGAACCTGAATCGCAGCATTTCATAAAAATAGCAACATTGTAGATATATCTTGCTCCTGGAAATTGTATCTGGATTTGCCCATATTTAGTTCCGCAAAAAGCTTGCTTTATTTTCAAGTAAAAATTGATATCCATTTTAGTTTTACTTGGCACAACAACTGAAAAAGGATTCAATAGGTGTGTGGTTATTTCAGCAGCACCTCCTAAAAAATTTTCAGAAGCATAAATATTTGCTTGTTGTTCAGCTAAATCTGGATTTTCAATGGAAATAATTCCCATGGAAATCTCTCCAGTAGGGGGCGGATTAGCAATCTCAAGAATTTTTCCTCCTAGTAATGGATATTTTCCACATTTTTGGCAGGTATTAACACATTTAACAATTTCAGTCTTAGGATTTGGACTTTCAGTTGTACTTGCCTTTATTTCTTGTTTGCACTCTCCATTTACTATTTTTCTTTCATATACTGTTTTTTTATTCAACACATTTTCACCTTTCTCATCACAAACAGTCTCTTCTTTTGTAAACTCTCCCTCACATTTGCAGTTAGCAGAACAAGAAGGACACATACCTGAATCATCAGCACTAGCTCCAAATGGGCTTTCAGAAGCTAATTCTCCATCACAGGTTTTATCCATAGGAATGCATCGAGCACATTGGTCACATCCCTTAACAGGATCCATGCATTCTGAATCTTTCTTGCAAGATTTATCTGGATCATCCGAACAAAATTTTTGTGGTTCACAATCTTCTCCAACACTAAGTTTATCATCCCCACATATAGGGCTTTTACATTGTGGTTGTTTATCTGGAAATTTAGCATTGCAGCTGCATTTTCCTAGAACTCTTATGCTATGAGTTTCAGTATCAAGAATCTTCTCCGGACAAAAATCTGGATGCGTTTTTATTGTGATTGTACCTCCATTTAATCCGCAAGATATAACTCCATTTCCTGTGATTGTAACAGTTGAATGTGCAGGAACATTTACATTTGTGTTTGGGAATGTTATTCCCAAATTTTGAGGAGAGATTATTTCTGCAGTAATATCAAAATCATTATCGTTTTGAAGAGTGTATGTTAATGTGAATGTGTCCCCCTCATAACCAGAAAAGTCTTCTGTGACTTCAGTTTCACAGGTTTGTCCATTCGCACCACAGTCATCAACAACTTCTTCAATTTCAGAAATTTTTACCCATTCGCAGATATCTCCATTTAATTGTTTTTCAAAAGTGTATATTTTTTTAACTATCTGATTATTATTATTGCAAGAAGAACTTCCTTCCCTTGTAGCTATTGCTCCAGTATCCTCGCACTTGCAATCGCCATCACAAGCAGGAGCTCTATCAACTTTTTCTGGATCAATAGCCGCAACTAAATTGGTAGGAGAATTACCAAAATCACAAACACAATGGAATCTGTCACAATTATTGGTTATATCATAATCTTTTAAAAATGTACAATCATCATCGCTTTCACATAAAGAACCATCTGCACATACTCCTTTAGGTTTTTGATCGCAGTGTTCAAGGATACCATCTTTTTTGTAATTGCCGCATCTCTGACAAGTTCCTAATGGCCAAGTATGCACAGGACCAAAATTATCTGGAAGATTATCAGTAAGAAAACCATCATTCGGAGGAGAATATGGTTCGCAAACATATCCATTTGGTGCTCTTGTAGGATCATAACCGTCTTCTCCAGGCCCCGGATTATTTCGGTACGTATCACACTCCCATCCAGGAATTCGATAAACAATATTTTCATCTTTCAGAACACATGAATGAGTATCAAGATCACAAGTATACGGGAAATTATGGCTTTCATCACGTTCATAGTTAATACTGTAACAGGTTAATTTTTGAATTTTAACACAATCATCATCAGAATCGCATGCAGTTAGACAATTTCCAGGATTAGGTCCGCTACACTGTAAATTACCTGGACAAGTTCCAGAAACAATGCTTGAGAATCTGCTAAATCCTCCGTCGCAATAATATATTGGAAGTCCCTCAATATATTCTCCCTGATTTTTGCATATTTTTAGGGGTAATGTTGAAACTGTAAGGGGTCCTCCAGCCAACCATCTAAAAGAAAATATTTTTCCAAGATTATATAAAATGCCTTTATCTTTTTCTATAACTTTTTCTTGTTTTATAAGGATTCCAGCACAGATTAAATTAAAGACAACTAAAAATATTATTAATAAATTTATTTTAGAAAACTTTTTTTTATCCCCCTTTTTCATGATATTTATAATAACGACCGATTTATAAGATTAACTATTAATCAATAATTATTTAAATTGATTTTTCTTAAATAACTTAATAAAAGACGCGAATGAAAACATTAATTAGATATAATAATATTAATACCAATGTGTATAAGAAGAGATAAAATTGAAAACAAGTGCAACGCTTGATTAATAATACTAAAAATAACCCGCATCACACTAATAAAAAATAACAGATACTATGACAACATTTGAAACACTTTACCCCGGAACAACTTATCTTCTTGAACCTAGTTATCACGCTACTGGTTACAGAGTTCCAATGGGAACTCTCGGAGGAACAACAAGTATACAAACTGCAAATCAATTAAAAGAAGTTAATAATCTTCTTAATCAGGGAATGAAAGTGACTGAGGTCTCTGTGATTAATCCAGAAGTTTTTGAAATGATTCCAAAAGAAAATTTCAAGGAAATCAATAGAGTAAACAAATTAGTTGGCGCCGAATCAACTCTTCATCTTCCAACTCTCGATCCCGCAGGATTCACGCAGGAAGGATGGTCAGAAGAAAATCAAAGACAGGTTCAACAGCAATTTGAAAACTGGGTTCAAAAAGGGCATGACATAAATCCAGATGGAAATATGCCTGTGACAATACATGCAAGTGTCATTCCTGGCTCTGAAACAATGCCTGCAATAAAAGAATTACTAACCGAGGAAGAAAAAAAAGCAGGAGTTAAGGAAATATATTCAAAAATGGTTGCAGTTGACCAGGAATCCGGAAGATTCATTCCATTGGAAAGGGAAAAGAAATATTATCCCGGAAGCGAGGGTGAAATAAGAACTCCAGAACAAGAGCTTAAATTAGCAAATGAATCTTATTGGGACCAGCAATTGGCACAATTGGTTTTTTATAAAGAAAGGGCAGATGAATTAGCATCAAAAAGTTATGCAGAGATACATAATGCTGATCCAGATTATTTTACAGAAGAGCAGAAGGTAGCAGCCCAAAAAGTAAGCAATTCAATGGCATATTTAAAAAATGCATCAATGAGTTTAAACTCTCTTTATAACCATGCCTATAAATTTTCAGATGAAAAAACAAGAGAACTCTTAAGAAAAGCTGCAGAAGATTATTCGAAGAGTATTGATAGATATAGAAACGAGCCTGGAAATCCTAATGCACTTTCAAAAGCTCTGCAAAGTCTTATTGAAAACATGCAAATCATAACTGATTCGCATATTGCTGAGAGAGGTATCTGGGGTAAAGAGAATGTAGGTCCATGGAAAATTCCTGAAAAATATAAGCCAGTTGAAGTGTTTGCAAAAGAAAAGACCAGCGAAACATTAAGCAATGTAGCATTAAAAGCCTA
>JAQTOY010000026.1:6378-11909 GCA_028713045.1 Candidatus Nanoarchaeia archaeon | reverse complement strand
TAGGTATCTCAAGAGTTTATCCTTTAACCGATATAAAAGTCAATCAAAATAAATTTTTCAATGTAACCTTCAATGTAAGCTGTTTAAGCGGAAATTGCGGAACAATCAATGTTAGTCTGGATCCTGTTTGTTCGTCAGCAAATAAAAATAATTATTGTTCTAATAATGGCGGAATAGTCTCAATGGAATGGATACAAAGAATGCAATTTAATGGAATAGATTTAAATTCTGGACCAAATGGTTATTTAGATGCAACTAGCAATATTTCTAACACCTTAATTCTCGGAGATAGTTATCTTATTAATATTACTTTTGGTATGACTTCTGGTTATGATGAATATTTAACTGTATGGTTTGATTGGGATCAAAACAATACTTTTGATTCTAGCGAAAAAACAAATGTTGGCCATTGTGCAGGAAATGGGTGTTCGGTCTCAGCCTATATTAGTGTTCCCTTAAACGCAAAACCAGGTTCCACTATGTTTCGAGTTTATGGTAATTATGCTAGTTATCCTTCGAACCCCTGTACTGCTCCGACTTATAATGATGTTGAAGATTATACTGCATGTGTTGAAGGTTCTTCCCAAAACAAAGGACTAATAAGCAGTTTTATCGGAGCAACTCCATTTTATACAACAACAAATAATCCATTTGTAACCAATTCATTAAACTCTGGACAGAGCCAGATTGTTACATTCTGGGTTAATGCAACTGGAAGTGCAGATAATTATACTTTCTTTGGTTATGCTAATATGACTTCTAATTTAGCAATCAGCAATATAACTTCTAATTGGAATGTGGAAATAGTTTCTATTGATACTACTCCTCCATATTACACAAATTTAACAACAAATCCAACACTTCCTTTGACTACAAATGCATCTGCAAAGAACATAAGTATTAATTTCACTTCTAGTGAATATCCAATCAATTTGACTTTTAACTTATATAATAGTATAGGAACTTTGGTTTCAACTCAAGGACCTTATGTCATAAACAGCCAAGCAGATCTTCCAAAGATTTTCACAATTCCTGGAGGACTTGCGGATGGAAACTACACCTTGAACATGACTTTAGTTGATTTAGCTGGAAACAGAAATGAAACAACTTTAGGAAAGATAATTATTTTAACTAGCACTAGTGCAAGCATTGGTATTTCTAGAGTTTATCCTTTAACAGATATAAAAGTCAATCAAAATAAATTTTTCAATGTAACCTTCAATGTAAGCTGTTTAAGCGGAAATTGTGGAACAATCAATGTTAGTCTGGATCCGAATCTTCAACAAATTTATTATGTTAATACTGCAGATTGTACTCCTTGGAGTAATAGTGGTTGTTCTACTGCCGATGAAAGAGGATATTCTGGTTCTTCAACAATGACTTGTAATTATTTAGATACATTGCCTTCAGGTTCTATTGTATCAAAGATTCAAGTAGATGCTTATGTTAAATATATATGTAGTCCTGCTAATTTAACTTTCAGATGGGCTGGCTCGGCTCTTGGAACTTACTCCACAATAGATTGTTCTTGTTCTGCAGGACATCCCGTATCCTATAATTTGAGCAGCCCGTCCTATAATCTGGATGGAACAAATTATATTTATGTGGATAATGGGGGGGGCAATTGGGGTGGGATAATGGGGGGAACTGCTGTAGGATGGACTGCGGGTAAAATTCTTAAAGTTACTGTTGACTATCAAAGTGAATCTTCTTCAAAGGGACTAATAAGCAACACTATCGGAGCAACTCCATTTTATACAACAACAAATAATCCATTTGTAACCAATTCATTAAACTCTGGACAGAGCCAGATTGTAACCTTCTTAGTTAATGCAACAGGAAACTTGGATAATTATACTTTCTTTGGTTATGCTAATATGACTTCTAATTTAGCAATCAGCAATATAACTTCTAATTGGAATGTGGAAATAGTTTCTGTTGATACAATTCCCCCATATTACACAAATCTTGTGACAAATCCAACACTTCCTTTAACTACAAATGCATCTGCAAAGAACATAAGTGTTAATTTCACTTCTAGTGAATATCCGGTCAATCTCACTTTTAATTTGTACAATGCAACTGGCTATCTTGTTTCAACTCAAGGACCTTATGTCATAAATAGCCAAGCAGATCTTCCAAAGATTTTTACAATTCCAGGAGGTCTTGCAGATGGAAACTACACCTTGAACATGACCTTAGTTGATTTAGCTGGAAACAGAAATGAAACTACTTTAGGAAAGATAATTATTGTCAGCAGTAGTGTCAATCCTGCTGTAGGTATCTCAAGAGTTTATCCTTTAACCGATATAAAAGTCAATCAAAATAAATTTTTCAATGTAACCTTCAATGTAAGCTGTTTAAGCGGAAATTGCGGAACAATCAATGTTAGTCTGGATCCTGTATGTAGTGGAGAAATTATTAATCAACTAACCGGAATAGAAAACTGTAGTGATGAATATGCTAGTTCTTATCCTTGTTCAGCAACTTCCAACGGAGTTACAACAGATTATTGGTTTGGAACTACCTCTTCAGTTCCTTATCCTACTCCAACAAAATGGGTTTATGGAGATTTGGTAATAAAAAAATGCATTAGTAGTGTTAGAGTTTTTATATATTCTTCAGATGTACCTCAAAAAATGAATATTGATGTTTCAGATGATGCAATAACTTGGACAAGAGTTTATACAAATTGGACAGTTTCTTTGGGAGACCAATGGGTAAATCTTGATTTCCCCGAAACTGCTGGAAGATTTGTAAGATATACTCTGGTCTCTTGTACTCGCCCTTATTGCAACTTTAGAGATTTTGAAATAGGGACAAGAACTTTTGTCTCTATGGGCGGAGAAGAAAAAGGACTAATAAGCAACACTATTGGAGCAACTCCCTTTTATACAACAACAAATAATCCATTTGTAACTAATTCATTAAACTCTGGACAGAGCCAGATTGTAACCTTCTTAGTTAATGCAACAGGAAACTTGGATAATTATACTTTCTTTGGTTATGCTAATATGACTTCTAATTTAGCAATCAGCAATATAACTTCTAATTGGAATGTTGAAATTGTTAGTGGAGGAGTAAGTTTAGGTCCAAAAATCTATTATGTTCAACCAATTTCACCGGTTAATGTAGAACCTGAAGGATTAAGAATTATAAATATTAATTTTAGTGTTTATGATGAAAACGGATATACTGACATTAATTCAAGTAGTGCTAGGCTTAATGTTACCAGGGGCAATATCGCAAGACAAGGGCTTAGCTGCTTTATGATTCCTGGAAGTGGAAATGGAAATTATGCAAATTATTCTTGCAATGTTTCAATTAGGTTCTTCGATAATCCTGGAGATTGGAATATAAGAATTTTTATAAAAGATAATTCAGGAAATCTTGCGGTAAATGATTCAACAACTTTTTATTACATCCCGCTTCAGGCTTGGGATGTCAGACCAAATTCAGTGAATTGGTCTAATGTTTTACTTGGTTTTTTGAATCAAAAGTCTGACAATAATCTAACAATAATAAATCAAGGAAATGTCAATATAACTAACGCAATAGTTAATGCAAGTAATCTTCAAGGACAAACCTTCCCTTCAGACATTATTCCTGCAGGAAATTTCCGAGCTGGAAAAGAGAGTTGTAATGGGGCGGATTTAATTTTAGATGGAAAGGTTTCAATGGCTTTTGATGTCAACTATACTGAAAGCACAGAAATAAATCCGGTTTCAAAAGATTTGGGATTCTGCTTGAAAAGCTTAACAGACGTTAGAGTTCAAACTTATCTTTCAACAAGAAATTGGGGAATTGATGTTGTTTTTGCATTGGTCGCGGTTACTTTCAGAGGAAGAAAGAGGAAAAGAAAAGCAAACCCTTTTGAAAAAAGGCTTTACCCAAAAACTGATTCCACGGAAAATGAATTGCTTAAATTAGTTGACAAAAAAATAAAAGAAAGATTTGGAATCAGTGTAACTGAATTGATTTCTGAAGAAAAAGAAATAAAAATAACTAAAAATATCGAAGTACCAATTTCTATTTTTAAGGAAGACTCTGGCCCTGCAGAAATGCTTTGCACTTATCTTCATGAAAATTTAAACTTGAAATTTAGTGAGATTTCAAGATTAATCAATAGAAATCCTAGGACTGTTTGGATGAATTATCATAATAGTAATAAGAAAAAGATAATTCCCGATGAAACCTCACTTAAGATACCCGTAAATTTATTTTCTGACAGAAGGCTGAGTATCTTAGAGTCTTTGGTGAAATACATGAAAGAGAAAGGATTCCGAAATAAAGAAATTGCAATATTCCTAAATCAAGATCAGAGAGTAATCAGCACTTTATATTCGAGAGTAAATAAAAAAATAAAATAATTTTTTAATTTTTTAAAAGTTATTATTTTTATTTTTTTGCGAAAGATTTATAAATAGGAGAGATTTTTAAGGAGGATGAAAAGAGGAAAAGCATTGTCTGTAATCTTTATTGGTATATTGATATTGATGTCTTCTATAATTGGAGTTTATGCCGGATGGATGGATTTATTCACAGAAAAACCTGTTAGTGCTAATGTAAAAGTTTCTGGTTCTGCAGTTGCACCAGAAGTTATTTATGTAAGTGCTCCAAACAGGACGAATCTTTTAGAGGCTCAAGGAGTCTTATTCTCTTTTAATTTTTTAGCATATTCTTCAGCAGGAGTAAGTTATTTACCAACATCTTCAGAGGCTTCAAGAATCTTTGGAGATTTTAATGGTTCTTATGGCGGAGTTTCTAATGCAATAGTAAATGCTGTTTCATGTACAACAGTTAGCGATACTCCGGTTAATTGTGTTAAAGGAACTAGCGCCTGCATGAATTATACTTGTAATGTTTTAATGTATTATTATTATGATCCTATAACTTGGGGAATAAATGCATCTATTGTTGATGATACTGGGAAAATAGGCAACAATCATTCAATGAGTTTTCCTTTAGATGATTTAAAGGCTTGGGATAGAAATCCTACTTATGTCAATTGGACTGGAGTAACTACTGGCGGAGCTCTTAAAGCATCAGATAATAATGTTAATATTAATCTTACTGGAAACAAAGATATTGATGCCTCTACTTATATGGATATAAATGCAACTACTCTTTACAAACTTGGTGACCCTACAAAGACAATCAGTGGAAGTAATTTTACTTCTCCAGCAACAGCACCATGTACCGGAGGAGTCAGTTTAGTTGACAATGATTTTGTTTCATTAGCAACTTTTTTTGCAATAGATCATACTGCAAGCACACCTACAAATCCTGCAGATAAAGATTTATTATTCTGCATTAAAACACTTACAAATATAGAGACTGGAGAATATGAAACAGACTCTGCAAAAAAATGGGGGATTAGAGTGCCTGCCTGGTGAGATTAAAGAAAATGATAAAACAAAAAACTAATCTAATGATTTTAGGGTTGATAATTGGTATTTTAATAATGCCTTGTATTTGTGCATTTGGAGTTTCAATTGCATATAATGCACAAGAAAAACCTTTGTACATTG
>JAQTOY010000026.1:0-6278 GCA_028713045.1 Candidatus Nanoarchaeia archaeon | reverse complement strand
GTAATAGTAAGGACTCCTGAAAATCCAATTACTGAGAGTGGAAATAATAATACTCTTTGGCTGGTTTTGATAATAATTATTTTGCTTGCAATTGTGTTGGTGGTATATTTTTATTCAAGAAATAAAAACAGCAATACTAGAAGGAAGTAAGCGAATTAAATTTTATTTTTCTATTCTTATCATGGAAATAAGGAAGCAAAAAAATTTATTGTTATTTTTTATATTCTTTATTTTAATCAATTCAGTTTATTCTATAAATGGTTTTGGATTGTCAATGATTTACAATGACAAAGATATGCCTTTGTTGATGGGTCTTGGAGAAACAAAATATGTTGATTTTACACTGTTGTCAAGCAGACTTGAATCTGATAAAAAAATAAGCTTGGAATTAATTGAAGGGAGAGAAATTGCTAGTCTGGATAAAACTGAATTTTATCTTCCTTCTGATGGAGAAGAGAATGGATTAATAAAAATAACGATTCCAGAAACTGAAGAAAAAAATGAGATTCCTGTCAGAATAAGAATCAAAGACATATCTCCTTCTGAAAATTCAGGAACAGTTGGATTCTCATTTTCGTCAGAAGTATCTTTTGTTGTTAAAATTTTAGAAAATGAAAAAAAACTTCCTGAAAATAAAATTAATCCTTATATTCTTTTAATGTTCATTTTAATTCTTGGGGCATCTATTTTGATTATTTTCATTTATTTTCTATTAAAAAGAAGAAAACATAGGGGTAAATCTAAGAAATTTAAATTTAAAAAAATTCGGTAAACTATTTAAATTCTTTTTAATGGTTAATTATATGAAAAAAGAAATCCTCCTTATTATGTTATTTGTTTCAATCTTATTATCTATCTTCGGAGTTTTTGGTGCAGAGAAAGATTTATCTGCTTCGGTTCAGGTTATAGATGAAAACTCACAGGATATAGAGAACCCTCTAGAATCTGCAGATACTCCTTATATGGAATTAGGAACTTTAAAGGTTTCTGTTGAAAATGATTTGATGGATTTAAGCAAACAAAATCTAATCCAGAGAGCATTTTCAGAAGGAGTCCATACAGAGCTTTTATCAATAAAAGTTGAAAAATTTTCATATGTTTTTATTTATTCGATCTTTGTCATGGTTCTTTTTATGGTTTACATAGTTTTTCTGTTATTAAAAATTTGGAATAATCTGAAAAAGAAGAAAGCAAATTCTTTTTTTAAAAATTTTTATCCTATTTTTAAAAAATAAAATCCAAAAGGTTTATAAATTTATTTTTATTTATTATTTAATGAAAAAGGGGATGGTATTATTTTTAATATTATTTTTAGGTTTAAATGTTGTTATTGTAAGTGCAAGTTTTTTAGATATGTTTAAATTTGGAGAAAAAGGATCTGGAGAGTACGGACTTTCAGAACAAAAAGCAACAGATGTAAGATTAACTCTTTCTGGAACAGGAACTTCTAACCCTGAAATTGTTTATATAAGTGATTTGAGTGGAAAATGCTGTTTTCCTGATGGAAGCGGAGTTTGTGGGTTAGGCGGAGGTCCATTTTGTCCTGAAGGTATTGTTCAGTCTTCAGATAGAGCTTTGTTAGCCGGAGGCATTATTACTACAAAAACATTTAATTTTTATGTTTATTCTCCTGCAGGTATTGATGTTCTGCCTACAGGAACATTGACTCCTTCTCAAGCTTATGTAACCCTTGTTCATATTGGGACTGGATCACAAACAGGCACAAAAAGAAAAAGCACAGCTGCATGCACCTTTTTAGGAGATGACACCAATTATGACACCGGTAGCGATGATATTTTAAATCTCAATCGAGGAATTTTGCCAGTTAGAAAATATCAATGTTCAGTTGATATGTTCTATTATGATGATTGGGGAATCAGTAGTTCTCCTAATTGGGAAGTTAGAGCATTTATAATTGATATATTCAATAACAAGGAAGGTTATGAATGGGATGGTGTGACTGAAACTTGGTATAATAATGGAACTCCTACCGGATGGGGGTTGCCTTTAAGAAAAAGTTACCTTAATCAGTTAGAAGATATTAGATTGGAGAATTCCCCTTTGGATTTTGGGTCAGTTACATATGGTCCTGATTTAAACATACTTCCCGCGAGTACCCTGATATTAAACAACACGGGAAATACAGATATTACTAAAACCGAGCTAACTGGATTTAATATCCCAAAAATTGACGATGCAACCAAACTTGTTCCTTCAGTAGGCTTTTTTACAGATCCATCAACCCCATGTTCAACTTCAAGAAATCTAGCAAATGCTACTAAAGTAGATAGCACTATCCCCACAATTTATCATGCCGCTGTTGCAAGAGATAATGTTAATATTTGTTTAGATAGTTTGATCTATTCTCCAAATACTCCTTTGGGAGAATATACTACTACTGGGCCAGGAGGAATAAAATGGCTTTTAGAGACGACCCATGGATAAAAAAATAAATTTTCTTTTGATAACTGGAATCTTTCTGATGTTTTTAGTTAGTTCAGTCAGTGCGGTTGGAATCTCTAAGTATTATTATACTGGGGAACCTATTCGGGTTAGTTCTGGAGAATCTAAATCTGTTCCGGTTGCATTGTTTATGGCGTCTGAAGAAAAAACCGACAGTAAATTTGCGATTGAGATGGTTAATGATGCAGGTATAGCTAGTTTGGTTGATTCTGAAGTTAAAGTTCCTGCAGGCTCAATTAATAAAGAGATTAAAGTCAGGTTTAATATTGCTAAAGGGGTTCCTTTTAATACAGAATATATTGTTGATTTACGAGTAAAAGATGAAACTCCTTCAACAGAGACTGGAATGATTGGTTTCAATAGTGTGAAGATGGTTTCTTTCCCGGTTCTTGTAGCCCCTATGGAAAATCCTCAAACTAATCTTTTAATGTGGTTGTTGTTTATAGTTCTAGTAATTATAATCTTGATTATAATAATTATCTTTTTTCTTTTAAGAAAAAGAAAGTATAAGAATTCTAAAAGGGCTAGATAAATAATTCTTTTTTCAGCAGGGTTTTTAAAATAGGTTTTCTTTTAATACATTATAAAAACTTAAAATCTCCTATACCCTGAAAAAGGCATTTGAGGCATTCAAGGATTCCTAGAAAGTTCTTGATGAAAGTTAAATTAAAAACAAAACGTTTAAAAATTTTTATCAAAAGAAGAATATAATTTAAAATGAAATTGGGCATTTTATTTTCAGGAGGGAAAGATAGCAATTATGCTGCCTATTTGGCAAAAAAAGAGGGATATTCTATTGGATGTTTAATAAGCATAATTTCTGAGAATAATGAAAGTTTTATGTTCCATACGCCCTCTATTTCTGCTGTTGAAAAGCAGGCAGAGGCAATGAAAATTCCGATTGTTATTGTTAAAACTAAAGGTGAAAAAGAAAAAGAACTAAGGGATTTAAAGAAAGCAATAAAAATTGCGATTGATAGATATAAAATAGAAGGAATCGTAACTGGGGCTGTTGAAAGTGTTTATCAGGCCTCTCGTATTCAAAAGATTTGCAATACGCTTAATATAGAATGTTTTAATCCTCTATGGCAGAAAAATCAATTAGAATTGCTAGGAGATTTAATAAGAAATAAGTTTGAAGTTATAATTGTTGGTGTTTTTGCATATCCTCTTGATAGCTCTTGGCTTGGAAAGAAAATCGATTATAACTTTATTGATGAAATTAAAAAACTTAATCATAAATATAGAATAGATCCTGCTGGAGAAGGAGGGGAATTTGAAACCTTTGTTTTAAATAGCCCTTTATTTAATAAAAAACTCGAGATTAAAGAATATAAAGATTATGGAGAAAAAAATTCTTGGAGGAGGGAAATTAAAATAGAATGATTCTTATAATCAATATATGTAAGGAAAAATTACATTATTATGAATTTGTAAAACCTATTGAAGATATTCTAAGATATAAAGATATTAAATTTTTTACGAAACCTTATAACGAATTAACTAAAAGAGATTTAAAAAAAACAAAAAAAGTAATCATCTGCGGAACTTCTATTTATGATAATGAATTTTTAGAAAACTGTCCTGATTTTGATTGGCTTTTAAATTTCAATAAGCCGGTTCTTGGAATTTGCGGGGGTATGCATTTGATAGGGACAGTTTTTGGAAATAAAACCCATACTAAAAAGACTTTACTCAAAAAGAAAACAGAAATAGGGTTCTATAATGAAAAATTTGAAGAGGACTTTTTAGGATTAATTGGGGAAAAAGAAGTTTATCATCTGCACAATTATTATGTTAGATTTGGAAAAGATTTTTTAATATTTACTGGAGGAAAATGTGCTCAGGCAATTAAGCATAGAGAAAGAGAAATTTATGGGGTTCTTTTTCATCCAGAAGTTAGAAACAAAGATTTAATAACTAATTTTTGTTTTTTATAGAATAAAAGAGATTATGAAAGAACCTGAATTTTATCGGAAAAAATTGGATAATGGAATAACGGTATTATTTGAGAATAGAAGCCCGCCGGTTGTTGCTGTTGCAACCTCAGTTAAATTTGGAGCTCAGCATGAAGACGAAAGTATAAAGGGAGTTAGTCATTTTATCGAACACTTAGTATTTAAGGGAACTAAAAACCGAAGTGTAAGCGAGATTCCTAAGGAAATCGAAGGAAAGGGAGGAGTCATAAATGCGTTTACAGAAGAGTATATAACTTCTTATTGGAATAAGATTCCAGGCAAATATTTTCAGCTTGGAGCAGACATAAGCCGAGATTTAGCTTTAAATCCTATTTTTGAAAAAGAAGCTTTAGAAAGGGAAAGAAAGGTCATTCTAGAGGAAATCAAAATGTATCATGACAATCCTATGACCTATGTAATTGAAAAACTTAAAGAATTGTTATACGAGAAGCCATTTAATATGTCCATTGCAGGAAGCATAAAAACTGTTTCAGGATTATCTAGAGAAAAGATTCTGGAGGTATATAACTCTGCTTATGCTACAAACAATATGATTTTTAGTGTGGTAGGTAATTGTCAGTGGGAGGAAGTGTTGGAAGAAGCAAAGAAATTCCCAAAAATTGTTAAGAAAATAGAAAATATTCCTATTAAGTGTAAAAATGGGGAGATTGTTGAAAAACGAAAGGGAATAGACCAGGCTCATGAGGTTTTAGGGTTTCATATGCCTAAACTTACCGACAAAAATAAATATTCTGCAGAGATTTTTGATTCTATCCTTGGAGGAGGAATGAGCAGCCGGCTTTTTCAGGAAGTCCGCGAAAAAAGAGGATTATGTTATGCAATCAAGACAAATTTAGAGATGTCAAAAGATTATTCTTATGAGATAATCTATGCGGGAACTGTAAAGGAAAAAATAGCTGAAATCAAGAAAATTGTTTTAAAAGAGATAAAAAAATTAAAGGATTTAAAACAGAGTGATTTAAGCGAGGCAAAAGAGACTCTCCTAGGTTTAAGGCAGATAAGCAAGGAAAAATGCGATTCAACAATGATTGAATTGTTGCAAGAGGAAATTGGAGGAAATGCCGAGGATTATTACAATTACGAAGAAAATATTTCTAAAGTTGATTTAAACAGCGTTAGAGAACTCAGCAACCTTAAAGGTTATAGTTTTGTTGCTTTAGTTCCAGATTAATAAAAAAATAACAAATAAAAATTAACGAGGATTTATTTTTTAAATAAAAAATAAATCATATATAGTCCTGCTAATCCAACTAAGATATAAACTATTTTTGCTATTATTGAGGTTCCAAAAATCATGGCAACAAGATTTGTTCCATTTATTCCAAATAAACCCCAGTTTATACCTCCAATTATCACTAAGATTAATGCAATCCAATCTAAAACATTTTTTTTCATATTTTATATATCATATCTAATTTAAAGATATGAGATTATTCTTCCCTCCTTTCATTTGTTTGAAATCTTATTTTTTAAAATTTCTAATTAATTTTCCTATACCTATTACTAAAACCCCTATTGCATACAACCACTTATAATAATCGTTTAAGGATGCTAACCAGCCCCCTGCTTGAACAAGCATAAGGATTCCAATTATGGTAACCACAATTGCTGTTAATTTTGCCATCTTTTTTAACCTCCTTTTTATAACAGATTAAATCTGTTTTTAGATGATTTATAGAGGGAAAACTCATTTAAATAGGTTTTGTTTTTGTTAGAGAAGTTTTATAATCTCTTTTTATTTAATCTAATTATTATTTAATTATAAAGGATAAAAATGCAAATCATACGTGTAAGGTTGGTCAATTCAAAAGAGGGTAATACTTCCTGTGAGAAGGC
>JAQTOY010000025.1 GCA_028713045.1 Candidatus Nanoarchaeia archaeon | reverse complement strand
TTTCACCAGTTCTAAGATAATGATTTATCTGTTTGAAAACAAAAGGTTTTCCAATTGCACCTCTTCCAATAATGATATAATCGCACTTGGTTTCTTTAAACATTCTTTCAGCATCTTTTCCATTGAATACATCTCCATTCCCAATGACTGGGATTTTAACTGCTTTCTTTACTTCTGCAATTACTTTCCAATCCGCCTTTCCAGAATAACCCTGTTCAACTGTTCTTGCATGAACCGTTATTGCAGAAGCTCCATTTTCCTCGCATATTCTGGCAATTTCAATTGCATTAATCTTAGCTTTAAAGCCTGAACGAATTTTAACAGTCAGAGGAATGTTAATAGAAGAAGAGACTTCTTTAACAATTTCAGCGATCTTATTCTTTCTTTTCAATAAAGCACCCCCGCTGCCTTGGTCAATTATTTTTTTACTCGGACAACCGAAATTAATATCAATTATATCAAAACCTTTTTTTTCAAGAACCTTTGCGGCCCTTACTAAGTTTTCAGTGTTCTGTGAAAATATTTGACATGAGAGCGGTTTTTCTGATTTGTCAAATACTGCAAGGTTTAAGACTGCGTTATTTTCACGAGCAATTGCATTAGCAGATAGGAGTTCAGTTGAAACTAGTCCCGCACCATATTTCTTGCACATTAATCTGAATGCAACATTGGTTATTTCGGCCATTGGAGCAAGAATAATCTTATTTGAAAGCTGTGGAAAGAGTTTTGACATTTTATTGTTTTAATTGATATCTGCTGATAAAACCACAATTCTTGCATTTAATTGTTTTAAAACCTTTCTTTATCCTTATACTAGTATCCATAGGAAATAAAGAATAACATTTTTTGCAGAATTTTTTTCTTAATCCCTTTAGCTTAATGTTCTTGCTCATAGCAAGTTTTTTTACTTTTTTAATTTGTTCTGCAGAAGTATCTGAAGAAAAAATCTCTGCGATTTTTTCTTGAGTTTCAGACTTATTTAGTTTGTCTTTCATAAATATTTGAAGAATCAATGTTTTATAAAATTAGTTAACTTAACAATTCGACTTAGGAAGCTTCGCATAACCCAAGTTTCTAATTTATCAACATACAATTGTTATTAGTTATGGCTTCTCAATTTTATAATGAATTTATATCGTCTTTTGCTTCTTATACTTAATATCCTGCAATAAAATAATTAATATACTCAATTGAAAATAGAATCAATCTTATTTTAGAACTTCTTGAACTTATTGACTAATTCCAATGTATCAACCTGTCCTAAAAACATTGCTCTGCAGCAGTATCTGTCCAATCCTAATTCATCAAGAACTTTTTTTGAATCTTCACCTTTTGAAACTCTATCCTTGAATTCTTGCCATAAATGGCCTATTGGTTTTCCACAGCTCGTGCATCTTACGGGAATTATCATTGTCGTTTAGTTTCTTTCTTTTCTAAAGAAAGAATATGAAGTGAAGACAGCATCCAGGTTTCGCTTCATTTCTGAAACTAGAGCCAAAGACATAACCAGCTTAACTTCTGAGTTCGGAAAGGGATCAGGTGTTTCCTGGTTATTATGGTCGTCCTCAGTTATACTTAAAATATATCATTTATAAAGCTTTTTATATGGGAAAAAACCGGATTTTAGCAGATAGTTTTTTACCATCCTAAAAACTTCAAGAAGAAGTTTTTTATATGGGCATTTATTAGAATTTTTATGTGGGAGTGCCGGAGTGGTCAAACGGGACAGACTCAAAATCTGTTGCTTAGTGCTTCCTAGGTTCAAATCCTAGCTCCCACATTATTTTTTATTAGAAATTATCTTTCATGAAAATCCAGAGAAGTATAAAACTTCTCAAAGAACTTTCTAATCTAGCATACTAAAAATACCTTTCTGGATCAAAAATAAAGCAGTAATAATAACAATCCATTTTGGCATAGTCATTGAACTCGTGATAATTATTACAATCCCAATAACAATATCAAGGATGCTGGCAAGGCTTAATCCTGTTATGAAAATAATTCCTTTTGCTACTAAATAAAGTCCCAAAATTAAAATAAATCCGGCCATAATTTTAAGATTAAATATTCCAAATATCCAAAAACATATCGCAATAAAAATATCCAATATGCCTAAAAGTTTTATGACGAGCATTTTGTTTTAACTCCAATCCCATTAGTTTTATGCAGGACAGGAAGGGTTATGCAGAGATTGATTTTGGCTTCTATTATAATTGCAAGACTTTTGCTTACCCTATCCTTATTTTGGACAAAACCTTTTTCTAAAATGGTTTGATTAATTAGGGATTTCATTTTTTCAAATCTTAATATGGGCGCATCTTTTTAAACTATTTCTCTCTCTTAAAATTATGCCTGGGTAGCTCAGTTTGGATTAGAGCACGTCACTCCTAATGACGGGGTCGCAGGTTCAAGTCCTGCCCCGGGCGTATTTTATATTTGAACCTGCGAGCAGGGAAAGTCCCTTAGTTAGTTTACTCAAAATCATGATTATTTAAAAAATATTTTGAATAATCAAAAAGCTTATAATGGGATTAATAGTTTGCTAAAAATGCCCGGAGAGATGTCAAGAAGGGATGCATTAAGAATTACCTGTAGCGGACTAGCTGCCATTCTCACATTAACTCTTCCTGAACCAATTGTATGTGCGCAACAGTTTTCTCCTCAACAAAAGTTATATCAAACTAATTTCACCTTGCTTGGACAAAGAAGAATAAGAAAAGCAGGGCATCTTGTAATGGAAAGCAGTTTCTGTCTTGATTCAAATTTTTGGAGAAGCCTAAATCCCGGTTTGTCCAAGAGTCAATTATTTGGAAGAATACAAGATGCAACCATGTTGGTGGCATTAGAAGTATTGTATCAAAATCGCAGAGGTTTGAAAAAACATGTTAATAATAGAGATTTTTATCATAGGTTTGTTGATGCCTCAGATACAACTGCAGAAAAATTTCCGCGATATTTCACTACAGATAGGAAAGGAATTTTTGATAATTTGATTAAAAGAGAACTTCATCCAGAAGACAAAATGGATTATCCAAAAGGTTCTAAGATTTATCTGCAAGTGGGGAGGTTATCCTCAATTGATATCTGGATTAAGAGACAAGAGGATATGGTTCATTTAACTCCCAGTGTGATAACAGACCCTAGAGAAACAAATGCCCTTAGGACTTTTTATCTATTGACTTTGTTAACTGAAGATGATGAAATCCCTGGTTATGATAGAACAACTATAAAATGCCCATTAGATAAGATATACAGCATCTATACTTCAAGTACAAAAAAATAGTTTTTGGGTTTAACCTTAATTCAAAACATTTAAAAAAGTTCCATTTCGATTCTAATTTTTTTATAAGGATTACAAACATTTATAAGTTTGAAATCCCATTTAATTTAATGCCGTATAAAGATTTAGAAAAAAGAAGAGAATGTAGAAGAAGATGGTATCATAATAATAAAGAATCTGAAAAGATGCATGTCAAAAGAAGGAAAAATGAGATAAGAAGATGGTTTGAAGATTATAAATCAAATCTCAAATGTACAAAATGTTCAGAAAATCATCCTGCAGTTATAGAGTTTCATCACAAAAATAACAAGGATTTTGATATTGCAGAAATGACTCATGAGGGTTATTCAGTTAATAGAATAAAAAAGGAAATTGAAAAATGCATTGTCTTGTGTTCAAACTGCCATAGAAAAGAGCATTATAAAAATAACAATCTTTAAAAATATGTTACAATTACTGAAATTATGCGTGGGTAGTATAGTGGTTAGTATAACTGGCTTCCAAATTTTAAATGAAGATACCAGTTGACCCGGGTTCAAATCCCGGCCCGCGCATATTCTAGATAACTCTTTTCAACCATCTAATTATAATAAATTCTCTTTAAAGGGATTTGAACTCGGAGGGTTCAAATCGAGCAATCTCATTTTAGTAAAATAATAAAATAAGAAATGAGGTTGCGAGCAGGCCCGCGCATTTTTTACTACTATTTTTTATTCAATGAACATCAAAACCTTTAAAATACCCTTTTCTATTTAATTTACATATGGATAATCAAATTGATGGGAAAGATGAATTAAAAAAACGAAATTGGAGTGGCTGGTATGACAAGCATTATAAGACTTTGTTGGCAATTCCAATCCTTATTATGATTTTATCTTTAGCCTACTTAGGATATTTTTATTCTCAAAATCAGGATATAATGTTAAAAGATTCTTCTTTATCCGGAGGTTCAACAATAACTTTGAACGGAGACATTGATTCAGTTTCTCTAGAATCATTTTTAAGCTCTAAATTTCCAGATTTATCCATAAGAAAATTAACAGACATAACAACTGGAAGAACAAATGCTTTGATTCTAGAAACTTCTGCACCGCCAGATGCAATCAAACCAGAAATTGAAAAATTTTTAGGATACAAATTAACTGATGAAAATTCAAGTTTTGAATTTACAGGCCCATCTTTAAGCGAAAGTTTTTATAAACAGCTTTTGATTGCTTTGTTAATCTCTTTTGTTCTTATGTCCCTAGTTGTCTTTTTTTCATTTAAGACTTTTGTTCCAAGTTTGGCAGTAATATTCGCTGCTTTTGCAGATATAGTCATGCCTCTTGCATTGATAGATTTTTTAGGAATAAGGATATCTGCTGCAGGAATTTCTGCATTTTTAATGTTGATAGGATATTCTGTTGATACAGATATATTATTGACTTCCAGAGCTTTAAGAAAAAAAGGCGGAGCTTTAAACAAAAGAATTTTTGGAGCATTCAAGACAGGAAGCTTCATGACCATCACTGCTTTAATAGCAGTCCTTCCAGCATTTTTTATTGTTTCAAATCTTCCAGATTCATTCAGGCAGATTTTTTTTATATTAGCTTTGGGATTATTTGCAGATTTAATAAACACTTGGCTGACAAATGCCAGCATAATTAAATGGTATTGTACTAAAAGGAGGATAGAATGATAAAGCTTTCCTGGAAAATTTGGCTTTTAATAGCGGTTTTATTGTCTTGTTTAATAATCCTGTTTCCAAATTTTGAAACAGGAGTCGTAATAAAAAGTGTTGAAAAAGATTCAACTGCATATGAAGAAGGATTAAGAAGTGGTATGATAATAAAATCAATTAATGGAAATGAGATTAAAAGCCTAGAGGATTATTCCAGAGAAATAAACTCAGTTTTTCCTGCAGGTAAAACTAACAAAACTTCTGAAGTCAGCGTTGCAACAAAGCCCGCTGCAAATTTATCAACAATAAACAGTAATTTATCGGCTATCAATTCTCAAAAAGCATCTTCTCAGTCAAGCGGAGAATCTTCTAAAAATAAAACCAAATTAATAATAGCAACAAAGGATTCTGAATTCCTTCTCTATGATAATCAACCGCCTGAAATGAATGTTGAAAACATTCCAAAGACTAAGATTAAAACAGGGTTGGATTTAAGCGGAGGGGCAAGGGCACTGGTAAAGCCAGAAATCAAAGTTTCTCAATCAGAAATAAATGACCTTATAACTGTAACTAGCAACAGACTAAATGCCTTTGGAATTTCAGATGTTTCAGTAAGGGCAGTTTCAGATTTATCTGGAAATAATTTTATGCTTGTTGAAGTTGCAGGAGCAACCACTTCAGACTTGAAAGAATTGGTTTCTAAACAAGGAAAATTTGAAGCAAAAATAGGAAATGAAACTGTTTTTGTTGGAGGAGAACAGGATATAACTTATGTCGCAAGAACAGGAGAGCAATCTGGAGTTTATTCGTGCAATACTTTTCAAGATGGAGAATTCTGCAACTTTAGGTTTGTCATTTCTCTAAGTGAAGCCGCTGCAAAACGGCATGCAAGTATAACTAAGAATATTGGCATAAATGCAACAAATCCTCAATACTTAGATAAGCAGTTGGATTTGTATTTGGATGGAAGTTTGGTTGAATCTTTGTATATTGGAAAAGACTTGAAAGGTAGTGAAACAACTCAAATAATGATAAGCGGTTCTGGTTCAGGTTCAACAAGAGAGGACGCATATAATAATGCCATGAACAACATGAAGCATTTGCAGACAGTTCTTATTACCGGAAGTCTTCCATACAAACTTGAAATTGTAAAACTTGATAGCATCTCTCCTTCTCTAGGAAAAGAATTCACAAAAAACATAATCATTTTAGCATTAATTGTCTTTATTGCAATTTCAATAGTCTTATTCATTAAATACCGAAAAATAAAATTAACTCTCGCAGTTATTTTGACAATGTTTTCAGAAGCATTTATCACATTGGCAATAGCTGCTTTGATTAAATGGAATCTGGATGCTCCAAGCATAGCAGGGATAATCGCTGGAATGGGAACTGGTGTTAATGACCAGATAGTTATTTTAGATGAATCTGTATCAAATAAAGAAACCAGCCTGAAAGAAAGAATCAAGAGCGCTTTCTTTGTAATAATAACCGCTTTCTTGCTTATAGTGGCGGCAATGATCCCTTTGTTTTGGGCAGGAGCAGGAATGCTTAAAGGTTTTGCTTTCACAACAATTTTAGGAGTCAGTATAGGAATTTTAATAACAAGGCCTGCTTTTGCAGATATAGTAAGAATGATAGTAAAAGATTAAAATGTTACCTAAATGGCACATCTTGACTGGAGTAATATTCTCAATATTAGTTTATTTATTATTTCATTTAACCCCTCTGCAAACTACCATAATTTTTTTATCTTCAATTTTAATTGATTTTGACCATTACTTGTATTACGCCTTTAAGAAAAAAGACTTTAACCCAATTAATGCTTATCATTGGCTTGTTAAAAGAAGAAAAGAGTGGATAGGCCTTTCAGTTAACGAAAGAGAGCAGTATAAAAAGCGTATTTTTATTTTTCATGGTATTGAATTTTGGATTCTTCTGTTAGCTTTATCTTTAGTCTATAATCCATTATTTTTTGTTTTAGCAGGAATATTTTTTCACATGCTTTTTGATTATATAGAATTGATCTATTTAGATTCCCCGCTTTATCAAAAATTTTCCCAGATTTATAATCATATGAAAAACAAGGGAAAAAGGGAGTTCCAATAAATAAAATGAAAATCTTAGTAACTGGTGGAGCAGGTTTTATAGGAAGTCACGTGACAGAATTATTATGTAATCAAAATCACGATGTAACTGTTTTTGATGATCTTTCCAAAGGATATAGAGAATTCATTGATAAAAGAGCAAAATTTATCCATGCAAGTTTGGAAAATAGAGATGCTATAGAAAAAGCACTTCAAGGTATTGACGCGGTCGTGCATCTCGCAGCTGAAAGTATAATCAAATACTCTATTGATAATCCTCATGAGACTTTCAGAAGAAATATCATGTATCTTGTTAACTTGCTTGAAGCAATGAGAAAAAACAATGTGAAATACTTAGTATTTTCTTCTTCAGCAGCAGTTTATGGAGAGATTAAAGATACAAAACCGGTTAAAGAGGATAATAAAAAGGAGCCAATGCAACCCTATGGGGCCTCAAAACTTTCTGCAGAAGTAATTCTTTCAAGCTATTATCATTGTTTTAATATAAACTCTGTTTCATTAAGATATTTTAATGTTTATGGTCCTAGAGATTGCCAGTTGCCAGTAACAAGAGCAGTTCCAAACTGGTTTAAGGCAGTAATCAAAGAGCAACCCGTAGGTTTAAATTGGGCTGGAAAACAGATTAGAGATTATATCTTTGTTAAAGATGTTGCGCAAGCACATCTAGAAGTTCTTGGAAAAGAAGGTTACAGGCAGTATAATATTGGTTCAGGAACAGGGAATTCTATGCTTGAAATTTTAAATGCGGTCTTTGATGCTTGCAATAAAAAAACAGAAATATTAGATTTAGGCGAGCGTCCTGGAGACCCAAATTATTTAGTTGCAGACACTAGCAAAATTTTGAATGAAATAGGTTGGAAGCCAAGGTTTAGTTTAAAAGAAGGAATGAGATTAACCTATGATTTTTATAAAGATTCAAAAAATCTTCCAAGTTAGTTTATATTAATGGTACAAAATGAAAATGTAAATGGGGGTAATTCTGTCCTCCGGTATATCCGATATGAACCAGCAGTCTTAGATTATCAAAACCAGATTCATCTGAAAGTCTGCTCGCAGTTTCCAAGATTAATCCTAGTCTTTGTGGATCTGTTAAAAATTCATTAGAATCTCTGCATGATTGGTAATATTCTTTTGTTGGTATTATCATTCTATGAAAAGGATATGGCGTAGAGTTGTTTGAGAATATTTTTAAATCTCCCTCGACGGTTGGATTAATCTGAGATCCATTGCACAATTCACAAGAATCTAAATTATGTTCTTTTAAATGCACTTGCCAAGGTCTTTTCATTTTGCCTCTGATAACTTCTTTCCCAGCCCTACTGCCTCCAGAGATTGTTGGAGCGCATGAGGGTATTCTATCAGGAGTGAAAATAACTTGGCCCGCTTTTATGCCTGCAACAACTGCTTTCCAGTTTTGATTTTGACTTACAACTAATTCTGAAGGAGGTTCTCCCAGATATTCATCCATTAAAAGCCTCCAACTATCTTCATGTGGCCAAGGAAGAACAACCGAACTATCTCTTAATGTTAATGCAGACCAATCATTGGCTCCAAGATTATTTAATGCAGGCACATAAAATCCTAGACTATAGCTTTGTTGAGGTCTAGAATATCTTAATTCCAGAGAATAATCTGGGCCCCTACCTGTTTCAGGATCTTTAAATTTATCTTGACAAAGAGCTACTGTTCCAGTTACAATTTCTGCAAGAGTTTTTGTGGTATTAGTCATAACCTAAATTCTTTTAATTGTTTTTTAAATCTTTCTAAAAAATCCAAAGAGCAATTAATACTCAGTAAATTTAAATACCTCTTTTTTTTAAAACAAAATATGAGAAAAGCAGTTTTTTTGGATCGGGATGGAGTGTTAAATAAAGAGATAGATTTGTTGCATAGAAAAGAAGACATTGAAATTCTTCCAGGTGTTGAAGAGGTTCTTAAAAAATTAAAATCCTTAGGGTATCTCTTAATTGTAATAAGCAATCAGCCGGCTATTGCAAGAGGAATGATAACTGAAGAAGGGGTTCGAGAGATAAATGATTATTTAAATTCTTTAATAGGAAATTTAATTGATAGATTTTATTTTTGTCCTCATCATCCAAATGCTAATTTACCCCAATATCGAATGGTTTGTGAATGCAGAAAACCTGCTCCAGGTTTAATATTGCAGGCAGCAAGGGATTATGGGATTGATTTAGCTAAAAGTTGGATGATGGGAGATATGTATTCTGATGTAGCCACTGGAAAGGCAGCAGGATGTAAAACAATATTATTAGAATCAGAACAAAATAAGAAAATAATAGAGTCTGGAAAAAAATGGGAGGTTCAGGAACCAGATTACAAGGCAAAATATTTAACTGAAGTTTTACAGATTATAAAATGAAAGCAATAATTTTAGCAGCTGGAAAAGGAACAAGAGTTCAGGAACTTAATAAAGAGATTCCAAAGGTTCTTTTTGATATATTAGGAAAACCAATGCTTGTTTGGAACATAGAGCTTTTGAAGAAACATGGAGTAAATGAAATAGCAGTTAACACCTCCCATTTAGCAGAAAAGATAACTAGTCATCTTGGAAATGGAGAAAAATTTGGAGTCAATATAAAGTACAGCTATGAGCCAGAACTTCTTGGAACTTCTGGAGCTTTAAATAATTTTAAGGATTTTTTGAATGAAACTTTTTTTGTCATTTATGGAGACATAATCTCTCAAATAGATTTATCAAAGCTTCTTGATTTTCATAGAAGAAAAAATTCTAAAGCAACTTTAGTTGTACATAAAACTGACCACCCAGAAGATAGCGATATAGCGCAAATTGATAAAAATAATAAGATAGTAAATCTGTTTCATAAACCCGGTAATACTCAGTTTGGAGATATTGGAAGTGCAGCTTTATATGTTGTTGAACCAAGAGTTTTTGATTATCTTCCGCAAGGCAAGAGCGATTTCATAAAGGATATTTTCCCGAAAATGATTCAGAATCATGAAGAATTATACGGTTATGAAACCAATGAATTCATAAAAGATGCCGGAACTCCAGAAAGGATAAAAAAAGTTGAAAACTATTTGAGACTTAATCTTCAACAATAATTCTTTTAATCTTTCTTGCCAAAGAATCGTTAGCAGCAATTAATCCCAATTGCCTTATTACTGGATCAAAATGTGAAGATTTTAAATTTCTAACAAAAGTTATTTTACCATCTTTAATTTGATAAAACAGGACCTTTCCTCCAGCTTCTTCAACCAAAACCTTTCCAGCAGAATAATCCCAAGGAGATTGCAATGGTTGGATTAATGCATCAATTTTTCCAGAAGCTACTAAACCTAAACCTAGTGCGCAAGAACCAATTCCGTTTGTTGTTCTTGCAACATCACCTAACCTAGTTAAAAGCCAATTATGTTTCGGATATTTTTTCAGAAAACAATCCGGACCAAAAGCAATATAGCTATCTTCTAATCTTGACTGCGAGACTCTTAATCTTTTTCTTTTATTTCCGGATTCTAAAAATGCCCCCTTTCCTCTTGACGCATAAAATAAAGCATCATTCAAAACCTTAGGAGCATACACTGCTCCTGCTAAAAATTCTAAACTGTGTACAAAACCAACAGAAACAGACCATTCGTAATGTCCAGTATGAAATGAACTAGAACCATCTAACTCATCAATCACATAGCATCCAGAATCTGCTAATTTTTGTAAGTCTTCTCCGTCAAGAGATCTATTCCTTAAATTTCTCGGTGGAAATTCTTCAGTTAAAAAATAGGATTTTTGGTCTAAACCTTGAATTTTTCTTAGGATGGCTCTTTGAGAACGAAAGTCTGCCCTGCCAACTATTGCATGATATCCCACATTTGGTTCATCTTTAGTTTCCACTTTTTTCTGAGTGGTATTAGATATGGCTTCACCTCCAGCCAATGCAGCATCTATGCAGATTTTAAGATAATTAACCATTGCCACAAAAATTTTAGGTACTTTTTAAATATTCCTTTTCATGACTAACAATATTTATATAATCAATCTTCGATTAGTCCCTATGAAATCTGTAGACATAATAATTCCCGCTTATAACGAATCTTCCTTTTTAGAGGAAAATGTTATGCAGCTTTATAATTTTCTAAAAAATGAAAAGCTTAATTTTAACTGGACAATCATCATAGGAGAAAACGGTTCTAAAGACAATACTTTAGATATAGCTAAAAAACTTTCAAAGAAATATAAAAAAATTAAATGGGCACATAATGATATCGGAAGCAGAGACAGAATACTTAAGCGATTATGGGGTGAGAGCAAGGTAGATATTGTAATGTATACTGATGCAGATATGTCTGTTCATCCAAAATATATTCCGCCTCTTGTTAATAAAATTCTTGATGGTTATGATCTCGCAATAGGTTCAAGAATGTTAAAAGATTCAATAGTTAAAAGAGAAAAAAAAAGAGTTTTTATGTCTAGAATTTATAATAATTTTTTAGTCCCGTTTATACTACCTACAGGAGTAAAAGATGCTCAGTGCGGTTTCAAAGCTGCAAGAACAGAATTAATAAAAAGTTTAATTCCTAAGCTATGTGATGAAAATGGGTTCATGGATACTGAGATGCTCGCAGTTTCCAATAGCAAGGGATTAAAAATAGCCGAGATTCCTGTTGAATGGTCTGAAGGAAGAGAAAGCACTATGAGCGTATGGAAGAATGTACCTAATTTTTTAAAAAATTTGGTAAAGACAAGATGGAAAATAATTACTGGCTTTTATAATAAATAATCTCTTAATCATCTCTCTTTTTCAAAATACATTAAATTTTCAGGTATCCACCAAAGCACTTTTTCTTCAATCATCTTTTGTTTTAATCGTTTTGTTATGTCCTCTTCAAACTTAAATCCCTGTTTATTAAATAGTTCAATCCAAAATTCATTGTCTTGTTCATTAATATGATCCGTCCCTCCCTGGCCTTTTTTTGCTGCAGTGAACAATATTTTGTCTGAATTTTTTGTTACATTCTTAACAAGAGTCTCAGAGAACCTATTATCTATATGTTCTGCAACTTCAAAACATATAGTCAAATCAAATCTTCCCTTTATTGTAACATCTTCTCTTAAGTCTTTTATCATTATTTTATCTTTATCAATGACAGCCTTTTCTTTTGCAGCCGGGCTTCCATCAACTCCCAAAACTTCAACACCTTTTTTTTCAAATTCTTTTATAAATATTCCGGGTCCACATCCAAAATCTATTACTTTTTTAGGCTTTAATTCTTCATAAATGATATTCACACATTTTCTAGCCCCTTCTACGGATACATCTATATTCTCTTGAAAAAAATCCTGGCTATAAACCGCCTCAATGTCTGATTTACCATGTTTTATTGCTTTCTTTTTTAATAAAGAATTTCTTAAGTTCATTTTC
>JAQTOY010000024.1 GCA_028713045.1 Candidatus Nanoarchaeia archaeon | reverse complement strand
GAACTCCAGCACCCTTGGCTGCTTGTGCACAGCCAGGATAGGAAGAGCCGACAGCGGTGTAGCAAGCTTCCCCGTCAATATGAACTATCGGGGGAAACGACCCAGTTATCCTTGGGGTACCTTTTCTGTCACAATTGTGATCCATTAAAAATCATCAATGGGTCGTTAGGCCCATCTTTCAATTCTGCTTTTCGTGTTGTTTGAAAAACAGTTAGACAAGCTTTTGCCCTTACACTCTACTCCAGGTTTCCGATCTGGATGAGCTTGTCTTTAGGCCCCTCCGATATCTTTTCAGAGGGGTCCCGCCCCAGGCAAACTGCCCGCCTGTTGGTGTCCTCGGAAGAGTAAGTGAATCTACAAAAAGTAAGTAGTATTACATATTGTGAGCCGCCTCGCCGAAACTGCGCGTATTCTCCTACTTATTCTATGTACCCATCATAAATCCACAACAACAAGTTGCAGTAAAGGTCCACAAGGTCTTAGCTTCCCGTTAGGTGTCTCCGGTCTGTTCACCGGACAATAATTTCAGAAGCTTCTAGTTAGGGACAGTGACAATCTCGTTAAACCATTCATGCAAGTCGCCATTCAGACGACAAGGTATTACGCTCATTTGTGTTACATCAAAAATTTATAAGATAAATTTTTGTGAGTTTATATTTCTATAAACTTCTTCATATCGCTATGAAGATCGGACTATATCTTAATTATTAATTTATAATAATTCTCAACATGTAGTCTCTGAGGGTTCTAGAACATCTCTAAAAAAAGTTTCAAGTCTTTCAATTTCATCTCCAACAAATGCATCTAAACCTTTACCTACAAAACCGAAAGCTGTTGGAAAAAGTTTCGTTAAACCTCGATTTGCATATTCTCTTTTCAATTCAGGGTCTGTTGAAGCTTTTATGCTTCCTTCTATTTCTCTTAAATCACCATAAAATTGATATAAATTTTCCATATAATTTATTAGACATGCTACTATTTAAAGGTTTCTATATGTTATTACTTAATAATAACAACTTTTCTAGTCTTCCCTGCTGATTATCTCTCCATTGATAATTTTATCATAAATTTTAAAATTATCAAGCAGAAATTTTTAATAAATTTCTGCACTTGAATTTTCACTGCCAATATTTCGGCGAGTATCAAGTTTCTTCGAGAACTTCCAGCATATAGTTGAGTTGACAATAAAATCTTCACAGATTTTAAAGCATTATAATATCTCTCGTTGAGAAATACTAAATGTAAGGCTACGTTCAATAACCTTAAGAGTCTCAGGAATTAGACCCGCCGTTTGATGGGTCTTAGCTGCTTTGGAAAACAGTTTGAAACACCACCACTGGGCAGGTTTCACCGGTTATACAAGTCTTTTCAGATTAGCAACCGGCTACGTTTTTGATAAACAGTCGGACCATCCTTGTTACTGAGATCTACAAATGCCTTTCCATTTCTAAAAAGACAAACATAGACACCCCTTATACCGAAGCTAAAGGGCCGATATGCCGAATTCCCTTAACTAGATTAAACTTTCATATCTTAGCCTTCTCAGCTAGAGCATCAGTGTCAAATCTAGGTACAGATATTCAAATTCTATACACAATCTTTTCATTGATTCCTGGAATCAGCAATTTTCACCACATGAATTCTTTTGGATTTTAGCATTACGCTCCCCAACTTTCTTCATGCAATCTTCCTTTGGGAATTTTGCTTATCCTGAAACAAATCGTGCACTGAACGAATTTGAATAGTGCAGGAATATTAACCTGCATTCCATCATAAAAATCAGTTAAGATTTAATTTAGGTTCTGACTAACCCTTGGTTAATTGTTATTGCCAAGGAAACCTTGCTCTTACGATATTTCGCGATTCTCAGCGAAATCAGTTCTTACTCCTCCCAAGATTCTCATTCCTTCCAGCTCCATTCTTTCTTTCGAAAAAAATTCTTCGCTGAAAAGACGCCTGTTTACCACAATACTCAAACGAGTATGTCTATAGTATCGGTATTATGTTTTAGTCCTGTCCATTTTCAGGGCCCCAAACCTCAATAGGTGAGCTGTTACGCTTTCTTTAAATGATGACGGCTTCTATGTCTACATCCCTAGTGTCTCGGGTTTAAGACTCCCTTTGATACACTTAACATAAATTTTGGGACCTTAACTATAGTCTCCCTTGTTCGGGTCTCACGACGTCACCTTACGCGCCGCCGCTGTTTCCCGTTATTAACATTTTACAGTTTCCGAGTTGGAAAGTTAGCCGTAGGAAAAACCCTCTGCACTACCTATCCGTACTTTACACCGTAAAAAAGTTTTATAACGAGGCTATACTTAGGCATATTTCAACAGGAACCAGCCATTGACAGATTCGATAGGCTTTTCACCCCTAATCACAAGTCATCATAGTGCATGCATACAACAATTGTTCGGACCTCCATTCCCCTTTCGGAGAACTTCATCCTGCTCATGATTAGATCATCTGGCTTCAGGTCTCTCTCAAGTGACTAACGCCATTTCTGACTTGCTTTCGCTACGACTTCATTAATTTAATCTTGCCACTTAATCGAACTCCTTGGGTCGTTTTTCAAGACGTACGTTAGAACTCTCCATAGAGAGCACTAACCAACTGTAACTGTTAGATTTCAAGTCTTTTGACTCCCTATTATGGGTTCTTTTCAGCATTCCCTCGCGGTACTAGTGCGCTATCGGACTTAAACTAATATTTAGGGTTAGCAGTTAATTCTGCTGTATTCATACCTCTAATCTGGGAGATACTATTCTATCAAGCATTTCCATATCAATCAATCTACGAGGCTTTCACTCTCTGAGGCATTTCTTTCCAGAAAATTTTGATTTCTCGACTTAGGATTCAGCTCACCACATCTCTAACTTTTTTTCAAAAGCAGATTCAGTTTGCCCTTCGCTCTTTTCGCTCGCTGCTATTAAGAGCATCATTAATTTATTTTCTTCTCCTGCCGGTACTAAGATGTTTCAATTCCCAGCGTGCATCATCCTCTCGGATTATTTACGTTTCATCGCATTAGGAAATCTCCAGATCAAATCTCGCATGCAGATCCCTGGAGCTTATCGCAGCTTGCCACGTCCTTCATCACAGTTTAAACCAAGCTATCCGTCTAACAGTAAGGAGTATGGAATTTATATAAATAAATTCCAAAATATTTTATCGTATAAACTTTTTTGCTTTTTAATTATAAAAATAATAATTAAATTGCAAAGCTAAGACATAAAAAATAATTCTAAATTATTCTTTACCAAAATATAATTAAAAAATTATATTTTGTATTCTCTTGTCTGTATCATTGAACATAATTGTTCTCCACTCCCGTCGAGACGCATCGTCTCGAAGTTCATCTGGATTTTGTGATGTTTTATCTCGTCACCGAGATTCAATATTTATTGAATATGATTTTTATCTTCTTGATACCATTTTGCAAATCCGGATAATCCCGTAACTGCAAGACAGCCTATTGAATATCTTATATCCATTTCTCCCATTGAACAATAAACTGCTCCAACTGCTGAAGCAATCATTAGTTTTTCATAGGTTTCATTTATTAATAATGATAGGTTCATTTTATTATTTAATTTAAATTGTATATGGACCCGCCGGGAATCGAACCCGGACCCCATCCTTGCAAAGGACGAATTCTACCATTAGACTACGGGCCCTCTTTAACTTGTTTGTAGTCAGTGGTTTGTCGTCTGTAGTAAACCATAATCGACCTACTACTTACTACTTTGCTGTTTATTGAATCCTCACAAAATTTTATTTGTGATTCATGATTATAAAATGTTAATTAAAAAATTGGAACCGTAACAGAGTAGCTCATCTTTCGACGAGATTACTATTTTCACAAGATTATTTTTATAAAAATTATAGGAGGTGATCCCTCTGCAGGTTCCCCTACAGATACCTTGTGACGACTTAACCTACCTTACCATACCGAGGTTCGTGTCCGAAGATCCTCGCCAAAGCATAGCTCGGTTGGTTTGACGGGCAGTGAGTGCAAGAGGCCGTGACGTATTCAACGTTCGCTGATAACGAACGATTACTACCGATTCCAGCGTCATGAGGTTGAGTTACAAACCTCAATCTGAACTAAGCCAAATTTTAGGAGATTAGCTTCTCTTTTCAGAGTTGCATCTCATTGAATATGACATTGCCGCGCGCGTGTTGCCCAGGGCATTCGAGCTGTACCCACCTAACATCGCCCCCACCTTCCTCCTTGTTACCAAGGCAGTCTGTCTAATGTGCTCTTAACGTAGAAATTAGACACAGGGGTCTCGCCTGTTACTTGATTTAACAAGTCACCCTACGGCACAGGCTTATGTCGGCCATGCAACTTCTCTCAGCGCATCAGGTAAGCCCTTTAGACTGACCTTCATCTTGCTGTCGGTCCTGGTGAGATTCACGGTGTAGAGTCTAATTGAACCGCACGCGTCACCGGTTGTAGTGCCTCCCCGCCTATTCCTTTAAGTTTCGGCCTTGCGACTATACTTCCCAGGTAGCTCACTCTTCGCCTTCGCTGCAGCACCAATACCTCTCGAGGAGGTACTGATGTTTAGTGAGCAGTGTTTACTGCTAGGACTACAGGGGTATCTAATCCCTTTCGCGCCCCTAGCCTTCATCCCTCACTGTCAGATCCGTACTCGCAAAGTGCCTTCGCCATTGTTAGTCTGATCAAGATTAACACATTTAACCGCTACCTCAATCATACTCTTTGCGCCTTCCGGTCTCTAGTATCGCAGTATCTCTTGCACGCCTGATATTTGAGATATCAGATTTCACAAGAGACTTACAAAACAAGCTACGGATGTTTTAGACCCAATAAATGTGGATGCGACTTGGACCGCCGGGATTACCGCGGCGGCTGGCACCGGTCTTGCCCAGTCCTTATTCGTCTGTCTTTTTGCAACAGACAAAAGTTTTCTTAAAGAAAACACTCTGGATCACTCGATCACCCTTGCGGGCATTGTAAAATTTCCTCAGCTGCTGCACCCCGTAGAGCTAGGAATAGTGTCTAAGATTCCTTCTCAGGGCTCTTCCGCTAAGAACCCTTACTGATCATCGGCTTGTTAGTCCGTTACACCAACAACTACCTAATCAGCCGCAGCCCCATCCTTAAGCGCGAGTTTAAAAAATAATTTATTCCAAAAAATATTTCCTATCAGGTATTATCCTCAGTTTCCCGAGGTTATTCCTGACTTAAGGTTAGGTTAGCTACGTGTTACTGAGCAGTTCGCTCTCTCGCGAGAAACTTGCATGCTTAATTATATTCCAGATAGCCGCATCCGCCAGCAGGATAAACTGGATTTAATCCTGTTAATATATGATTCTTAGAATCATAAATGATTATGAAAATCGACGATGAATCGTCATTGAAAATTAACAGTCGTTAAAGCCTCCTAATACTTACCATGTGATAAGTTTTGCTGTAATGCTTAAAAAAAATAGTAACTAGTTTGACTACTACTCTATTACATCCTACCAAAGTGTTCTGAGGCAGTCATTCCAAATAAAAAGCATTTGTTAATGCTTTTTATTTCAGTTAATTTTTTAATTAACATTTTATAAAAAATTTATATCTAATTGATTTATAAACCTTTCGCTAAATTGTCGAATAGCCAGTCGTCGGAAATTAGAATTTTGAGAAATAAAAAACTAAAGATTTATAAATCAATTTCTCAATAAGTTTTTATGGTTATCAATAAAACAAAATCAAAATCAAAATCCAAAGAAACAAAACCGACCGGCAAAGAAGGAATGAGAAGTTTAGCTGAAGAGCTTAAAGAAAGGCTCTTCAATGAAAACAAATTTTCCGAGGAGAAGGAATCCTCTGCATCTGAACCCAAGAAGATTTCAAAGCCAAAACTTTCAGATTTAAAGAACGATGTCTCTGACCAAGAAATTGAAGAGATATCTAAAAAAATAACAGCAAAAGATATTGAGGAAGAAAAGAAAAACGTTGATGGGAAAAAAGAAACTTTAATCCCTCTAGAAGATTATATAAAATGTGCAGTCCATCTTGGAACAAAAGTCATAACTCCTCATATGAGAAAATATGTGTACAAAAGAAGAGCTGATGGCTTGGCAGTTATAAACACAGCATTAGTTGATGAAAGGCTTAGAGAAGCCATTGATTTTATGTCTAAATACGATTCTGATAAAATTTATCTTGTCTGCAAAAGAGAGGCAGGATGGCAGGCTGCAAAAAAATTTGAAGAAACAACAGGAATAAAAACTTTTACAAAAAAATATCCTCCAGGAGTTACTACCAATCTCATTCTAGAAGATTTTTTTGAATCTGAATTGACAATAATCTGCGACCCTTGGATAGACAAGAATGCTTTATGCGACACAGTAAGATTGAAAAAACCAGTTCTATCACTTTGTGATACAAATAACTTCACAACAGGGGTTACTAAATTAATACCTTGTAACAATAAATCAAAAAAATCTATCGGATGTATTTTGTATATACTTGCAAGAGAATATTGCAAGCATAAGAAGATTCCTTTCCACGCACAATTGACAGACTTCTCCGGAGAATTGGATTCTGCAGCTTAGAAATACGAGTTCTATAAAATAATAAAAATAAATAGATTTTTAATTTTAAATAATCTATATTCTTCATGGTTATTCACAAAATTAAAATCCGGGATTTACCAAAAATATTTAATGCAAGTAGCTCAAATATTGATTTTCCTAAATCGATGCAAGTTAAGGATGGATCTTTAACATCATTAAAAGAGTTTGAAGCTTTAGTATCGTTATGTAAATTATCAAATCCAAAAAATATTTTTGAGATTGGAACGTTTGAAGGATATTCTACATATACCCTAGTTAAGAATTCAGAAGATTCAATAATCTACACTTTAGATTTACCAAACAAAAATATAATATTAAAATATAATGTAGGAGATTTAAATCAAAAATATATTTCTCAAAATAAACAGATTATCTTTCTAAATAAAATTGAAAAATCCAGAATTAAACAGCTTTACGGAGATTCTGCAGTATTTGATTTTAAGAAATTTTATGATAAAATGGATTTTATATTCATAGATGGAAGCCATACTTATGAATATACTAAAAATGATACAGAGAAGGCATTTAAGATGATTAGAAAAAACGGAGTTGTTGTATGGCATGATTATAATCCAAAATATTGGAAAGGAACTGTAAAATATCTAGATGAACTAGCTCTAACAAAAAATCTTTATCACATTGAAGATACCTATCTTGTTTTCTATAAAATTCAAGATACCAATGAAGTTTTAAAAATAAACAAGGAATTAAAAAAAAACCAAAAAGGAGGTCAAAAATAAAAAATGAATAAGAAAATTCTTGCCTGGATATTGCAATTACCATTATTAATCATAATGATTGCAAGTTTTTTTGCAAGCATTTATGCTGCAATAAAGAAAATCGGAGGGATAAATTCCGCTGTTCCATTTATTTTGGGGATAGTTATTGTCCTTTATTTTTATGGGAGATACTTGCAGAATAAACCGCGCGAAATTAAATTTTAGTAAAATAAAAATGAACCTAAACTTAGAAAATATTTAAAAAAAGGATTAAAGATTAATTAATTTTTTAACAACTAAACAATCTCTTCTTCAGTTCCACTCTCTTCATCTGAAAATGATTCATCATCAGGGTTTGCTATCTCCATTATCTCACCTTCTTCGGTAATTTCTTTTTCTTCTTTTTCCTCGCCCTTTATCTCTTCTTTTTCCTCTTCCATTTCTTTTTTCTCTTCTTCAGCCTGCTTTTCAAGCTTTTCTTTTATTTCTTTTTCAGACAATTTCTTGATTATTTTCTCTGATCTTTTTGGAAGTGGCCTTTTTACAGTGATTGGAAGAACTTCTGCTTCAAGCTCTCTTTCCGCTATTCTTAATGTATCATAATTTAATTCTTCCTCTTCTTCTTTTGTCAATTTTAATAGAATTGGCGCATCCATTGCAAGCTGCAGGCTTCTTGCTCCCAGAATTCTTGCAATTTCATATCTCGTAAACTTTGATTCTAATTTTTCAATTACCATATTATTATACTCTAAAATATATGTTTATAAAACTTATCTTTCCTACAATCATTTAGTTACGTGCTTAATCTTCTTTTCAATTTCAGCAAATATTTTATCATATGCTTTTTCAGTTTCTTCAATAATCTTTTCCATCTCTTCAATTGTGAAAGGAGTTATTCCGCCTTTTTGCATTGCATTAATCATTTTTTCTTTTTTAACAGATGAAACTGCGATAGTTATTCTCGCCTCTCCAGAATCTTCCTCATCCCTGTTAGGATCAATTATTAATTTGTCTCCTATCTTATGGAATGTTAATGTTAGAGGCAATTTTTCAGTCAATGGAAGCGGTTTGTCTGTAAATTCTCCAAATTTTACTTTTTCTTCTTTTTCATCATAAACTGGAAATCTCGCTAATTTTAATGCAGCAATAGCACCCAAAGCACTAGCATCCATAGCATTTCCATCATCATTAATACAGTATATATCAATTAAAACACTCCAAACTTTTTCTCCTTCTTTGATACATAATTTTTTCCAGTCAATAAATCCACTTTCCCTTATTCCTCTATCAACAACTCTTGCGATTTCAATTGAATCCATTCCAGGAGGTCCACCTTCCCATCTTTCTCCTGCAGCAGGAGAAAATTCCATTGAGGTTATCATTGTTCCCTCATTTTCATGGTCCGGATAAGGTTCTTGCACATCCATTTTTACTCCAACAACGACTTCTGTCTTTCCAATTTTAACTCTAGAAGTTCCCTCTGCATTGATTGAAACTCCTGTTTCAATAGAAATATCTCTAAGCTCAAATGGCTTTCTTCCATCTAATCTTTTTCCATCCCTAAGTAATGTTAAGATTCTCTTCTTGTTAATATTTGGTAGTTTCATGTTAAGTTTGTTTTTGGATAAAACCTTTTATTAAAAGGTTTTGTTTCATTTTGTCTCGTCTATCTTTTCTCCTTTCAAAGCTCTTTCCTGATATTTTAATATTTTTTTGCACGCTTCTTTTGCAGCTTCAGTTGCTTCTTTAAATCTGTGAGTTTGTATTCTTCCATCTAACTGCAGATGAGTTATCTGATGAGTTCTTGAGGTCATTGTGAATGGAATATCTGTTGCACCCTCTCCTTCTTCATGATCTTCTTCTTCTTTTATCAAATCCATGACAATTTTATCATCAATCTTTCCAATTGAAACGCTTGAAACCATTTCTTTCATAACAATTCCTGCATGAGCTAGTGCCATTGCGGCGGCATTTATTCCAGCGCATCTAGTTGATGCATTTGCTTGTAAAATTATTATTTCAACATCAATTACAGTTCCTGGAAATCTTGTCAAATCAACAACCGAAGCAAGCGCATTCCCGGCCACCATTGAAATTTCTTTTGAACGTCTATTTGGTCCAGGTCTTGCCCTTTCAGTAACTGAAAAAGGAAGCATATTATAATTACATCTTATTATTCCTCGGTCAGGTTCTTGCATGTGTTGAGGATGCAAGGGTTTGGGTCCGTAAACAGCTGCAATTGCAACGGTCTCACCAAATGCGAACAAAGCGCTCCCATCTGCATTTGGAATTACTCCGACTTCTGCCTTGATAGGCCTAAGTTCATCAAACTTTCTCTTATCGGGTCGTTTTGTGTATGGCATTATTTTTTTCCTCCAAGAAATTTTTCAATTTTCTCTGTCAATCCAGAATTTGAAGATTCTTCTACAATAAGACTGATTGCTTTTTCAGCTTTTTCTTCCCCATCTAATTCTCCCTTTACCCAGACAAATCCATTTTGTCCAACAGTAATTTCTGTTTTGGTATTATCTTTAATCAGATTAATCATGCTACCTTCTTTTCCAATAACTCTTGGAACTTTATTAGGATTTATCTTTATTAATCTCCCATTCTCCAAAGGGCCTAATCCCCTTGATTTTAATGTAAGATCAACTCCGCCTTTTTTAACTCCTAATATTTTTGCATGAATTACATCACCAATATTTGCAAATTCGGCAATGTTATTTCGGTTGATAAATCTAGGACATTCCATCAAAGGAAGAAATGAAGAATAAGGGCCACCAATATCAATCATCCAGCCAGAAAAATTAATATCTTCAACTCTCCCTATAACATTGTTTCCTCTTCTAGGTTCAAATACACCGGATATAGGAATTATCTTGACAACTCTTCCGCTTATTTCAGCAAGCCCGTACCTGTTTGCAATAACTTCGCTACCTTCTTTTCTTGTAAAATCTCCAGGAAGATAATCTTCTCCGCTTGCAATTGTTTCACCAGGAATAACCAGTTTTCTTTCACATTTTGTTTCCTTGATTTCCATTTCAGTGTCTTCGGTTTCTTCTGTTTTTGGTGTCATTTTAGTTTTTGGGTAAAGCCTTTTCTTAAAAGAGTTTGTTTTATTCTTTTATCTCGCTTGTTAAAGCAGCTCCATGTGTTACGGAATTTAGTTTATCATAAAACTCTATTTGCAAGCCAACTGGAATATTTAAAACTACCTCTAAACTTCCATCCGCAAACCATTCTTCTTTTTCTTTATATTCATTAACCAAACCATAAATCTGTCCTGTAAATTGAGGCGGAATTTTTATTCTTATTTTCTTTGTAGAAATTTTTATTGGAATTATTTTTTTAAGTTCTTCAACAATCCTTCCAACTTGTTTTTCAACAGGCTGGTTATCAATTTTTACCCCTGCTTCTTTTATTGCATTTGAAATCATATCAGATGTGAATGGTCGGAGTGTCCGAGCATCCATAGCATTCTTTGTTAAGAAATCAACTATCTGCTTTCTTCTGTTTTCAATAGCTTCATCTCGGAATTCTTGGGTTGTTTCCAACTGCCCTTTTTGCACTATTTTTTGTACAATCTGCAAATAGTCAGTTGTTCCAAAAACATTTTCCATTTCCGGAGCTCCGGCCCGCATTCCTTTTTTCAAATCAGTATAAACAAATCTATCACGAATAACGTCGTTAATATTAATTTTCTCTCCTTTTTTCATTTTAATTGCATTCTCGAGATTTACCATTGTCTCAAAGTTTAATTTTCCTGATTTGTATCTGCAGATTACGTCGGTCATTTTTCTATTCAAACTTTTTTAAATCCTCTGTTTTTAATTTTTTAAATTTAGAGTCTTCCTTTTTTATGTAAGCAACATTAAACCTGTTTATGTCAAATTTATCCTTTAGGACTTCCTTGAAAATTTCAAAACATAATTTTATTCCCTCTTCAATTTTCATATCTTTTCTGTATTTTTTCCTTAAAATTTCTTTTATTTTTTCATCATTTTCTCCAATAGCAACTGCATGATATTCAAAATAATTTCCCGTTATGTTGCTAGTGTAAAGTTTGGGTTCTCCCCCTTGGATGCCAGCAATTATCACTGAAACTCCAAAAGGCCTTACTCCTGGATGTTGTGTGTATTGCTGTTGAATGTCAGCAATTTCTCTTATTACTGATTCAACATCAATAGGAGAATCATAAGTGACTCTGTGTTGTTGCGCAGAAACTCTTATATGATTTATAAGTATCCTTGCATCACTGATGAATCCTGCTCCAGTAGCCATTATATGCTCATCTATTTCATAAATTTTATCAGCAGACTCTGGAATAATCAAGCTGTCTTTTACACCTTTATCGGCAACTATCAACACACCATCTGCGCAATTGATTCCAATGCTTGGGGTGCCTAATCTTACAGTCTTTTCAGCATATTCAACCTGAAGTATATGTCCATCTGGTGAGAACATAGTCGCACTTCTGTCATAACCCATTACTTGATGCTGCATGTCTGGTATTTCCATAATATAATCATTTTTGTTTCATTCAAAGAAAATAATAAAGAATTTCTTCTTTGTTAATGAAACTTCTTTCTTTCTCCTTATTAAAAAGACATGAAAAGAGGATTTAAAAATCTTTCGAATCTAAGAATAAAGGCCGGGAATTATCTGACTTTCTTTAAGCTTCCGCTTACTTTTTCAATTCTTAAATCTTTATTGCTCGTAAGGAAACCGAATCTTATTTTATCTAAAGCTTCTCTATTGATTGCAAGTATGACTTTTCCTTTCTCAGATTTTATAATTTTAGGACTTGCCTCTGCATATCCTAGAACACCAATAAATTCCATAATAGTTTCATCAATATTTTTTTTATCTGCATCTTCCCCTTTGATTAAGAGATACCTTTTATTTTCTCTATGTGATGGTTTTAATGGCTTCATTGGTTTTTGATAAAACTTTTTTAAAAAACTTCAAATCTTGTGATTTGAATGTTCCTGAGATTTTTAATCTCTGAAGTTTTGTTTCATTTTCTAGGTTTTAAATGATTGTTAAATCTTTCTTTATATTCTTTTAATTTGCTATTTCTATCTTTCCTTTTAATCAATAAAATCAAGAGGATTATGATTATAAATATTGTCACAATAGCAAAAAATAAAATCTTAAGAGTTTTTATCTGAGTATCTCTATAATCAGTGCCCTCTATAAATGGCTTCTCAACTTCTTTTTCCGAATCATTAATCTTAATTTCAACACCTATTTTTGGAATCTCTTCATGAATTGTTTGGATGGTTATTTTAGCTTTATTATCTTTAATATCATCTAATTTTAAATACAAGTCATAATAATCAGATGAACTTAAATTTAGTTTTATGCTTTG
>JAQTOY010000064.1 GCA_028713045.1 Candidatus Nanoarchaeia archaeon | reverse complement strand
AGGATTCTTGCAGCAGGAGATTTTCATGGAGACCCTGATACAACAAAAAAATTAGCAAATAAAGCAAAAAAAGAATCTGTAGACCTTGTTGTTTTAACAGGTGATATAACAAGCCCATTAAAAGCTGAAAACATATTAAAACCATTTATTGATGCTGGAAAAAAAGTTGTGCTTGTTCCAGGGAACCATGATTCAACAGAGGCAATGGATCTGTTTTCGCATTTATATGGAGTAAAAAATATACATGAAAATTATGCAATATATGATAATATTGGTATTTTTGGTATAGGAAGTCCTGATTGGCAATTTGAAATTAATGATAAAAAAGCATATGATAAATTAAAAAAAGATTTTGACAAGATAAAAGAAAAAAAACTAGAAAAAAAAATAATGATAAGTCACCTTCATGCAAGCGGAACAAAATCTGAATTATCAGGTATTCCGGGAAACAAGGGATTAAGAAAAGCAATAGATAAATTCCAGCCAGATATTTTCTTATCAGGCCATATTCATGAAGCAGAAGGAATGAAGGAAAAAATAGGAAAAACACGGGTTTATTCTATAGGAAGAAGAGGAACAATAATTGAATTATAAGAAAATTCAGAAAGGTAAAACAGCTTGTTTGCACCGATCTCTCCGCGGTTCGATCCCGCGCAGGTCCATCCGATAAATAATTAAACTATATTTTTCTACTCTTTTTATGGCAGATTTATTTGTACGTTCAAAACATAACCCAATAATTAAACCTAATCCAAAAAATTCTTGGGAATCATTAAAAGTTTACAATCCCGGAGCTATTTTTCATAATGAAAAATATCACTTATTCTATAGAGCGATGGGAATTGGTGAAAATTGGCATTCAGCATTAGGATATGCAGTTTCGGAAGATGGTGAACATTTTGAAAGGTTTGATAAACCTGCATTTGAAAGAGATCCTTCAAAACCAATTGAACTTAGAGGATATGAAGATCCTAGAATAGCAAAAATAGGAGATACATTTTATATGACTTATGCAGTTTACGATGGAAAAACGCCAAGACTTCATGTAGCAACTTCTAAGGATTTAATAAAATGGAAAACTGGATATCAAGTTTTAAAAGATTTTAGACTAACAAAACAAGGAGGAGTTTTTGTAAAATGGAGTGAGGGGAAACCAATAGAAAAAGATGTTCCTTCAATTCCTGAAAAAGATGAAAGAACAAAAGCTGGAGCTATTTTTCCAGAAAAAATAAATGGAAAATTTTGGATGCTATTTAATGAGTATAGGATTTGGCTTGCAAATTCGAAAGATGGAATTGAATGGAAAGTAGAACCTGAATTACCATTCATAGGTCCAAGAAAAAATACTGAATTATTTGATAATGTTTTTGTAGAAGCTGGACCCACACCAATCAAAACAAATAGAGGGTGGTTGGTATTTTATCATGGAATTAACGATGCAATTCAATATCATTTAGGAGTTCTTTTACTTGATCTTAAAAATCCAAAGAAAATTCTATACCGTTCAGGAGAACCTGTTTTTGGACCTAAAGAGAAATATGAGCTTTCAGGAATAGTGGATATTATTCCTGGTGCCATGAATCTACTTGAGCAAGGAAAGAGGCATGAACTTAAATTATTATTAAAAGAAGCTACAGCAAAAGGATTCATGCCACAAGTCACATTTACAACTGCTGCCGTTGTAAACGATGGAATTATAAGATTATTTTATGGAGCTGGAGACGAATATATTTGTACAGCCACTGCAAAATTAGAAGATGTACTTGCGACTATACCTAAAGATATTTAGCTCACTCAAAAAAGTACATTTATGATAATACTTTTTACACCGAACCTAATAAAGTTGCTCTAGGAAAATTAAAACTATTATCTCTATAAAGATTATTAATTTTAAAGTGATAACATTAACAAAAGATTTAAAAATAACAAGTTTATTGATTTATTATGGGATTATTAGATATTGTTGATGAACAAGATAATGTTATTAGTAAAGAAGATTTTACTAAAGTTCATTCTGAAGGATTAAGACACAGAAGTGTTCAGGTTTTTGTATTTGAATATCCAGATTATAGATATCCAAGCAGATTATTAATAGCACAAAGGAGTGCTAAACAAGAAACAAGTTCATTAAAGCTTCATCCTTCAGCAGGAGGTCATGTGAGGTCAGGACAATCATATGAAGAAGCAGCAATAGAAGAAGCAAGGGAAGAATTATTCTATGACAAAAACGAGTTACCAAGAGGTTTTATTTTTCATAAAGTTGGCGAATTGTTTGAAGCCCATATGCCCTTCTATAAAAATGATACAAGACCTACAAATAAAGAAAATAGTGTCTTGTTTTTAACAGAATATTCCGGTCCTTTTTCACCAGATCCAAAAGAGATAGAAAAAGTTTTCTGGCAAGACCCTGAAGAAGTATTTAATGATATGAAATCAAATCCTGATAAATATACACAAAGTTTCAAAAATGCTATGACTCATTATATGTTTTCAATCCATTCAGATTAACAAAAATAACTGCTTTATCTCACTATTTTGATCATAAAAACTATTTAATTAAAAAAGAACAATAAGGATATACTCTTTTACACAAAGTAGCTATGTTTTTTACCAATTTTTTAATAACTTTTTACGATATATTATTTACCAAAAAATCGATGAACAGAAAAGATTAAAAAGCTCTTTTTTATTGTATTTTAGAGGTGATGGCAAAGAATCGCCTTAGAATTCTAAGAGATTAAAATGACAGAAAAATTAGAAGAAAGATTTCAAGATGCTTTAGGAAGATGGAAAGAACATTTTAGAAATAATCCTTTTCATTCATTTCCGAAACCTTATTTAGATTGTGATGCTTATAGAGAGATTGTTTCTATGGGAGTAAGTTCTTTGCCGTTGATTCGTAACCAATTGTGCCAAGAAATAGAAACTAATAAAAGATATGATGATGAACTAAAAAGATTAAAAACAAAAGTATTTGGAACAGACCAGGTAGAACTTTTTGATGATAATTATAGAAAAATTTGTGAAGATGAAGAATATCAAAAATACCAAGAAGGATATGGTTCAGAAATTATGGGTAATCCTGGTCAATTTTGGAGTTATATAGTTCATGATATGGTTGGGGATGATTTCAGAATTAAAGTAGCAGAAGAAGGTCCGGTAAAACCAAGAGGAGGTTTTGTTGCTATTGATGTTAAGGAAGTAATGC
>JAQTOY010000063.1 GCA_028713045.1 Candidatus Nanoarchaeia archaeon | reverse complement strand
AAATTAATTTTCCTAAATCCCGTATCATCATAACTCTTCCAGCAATCTTTACCTTGTCTTTAATCCTTTGATTTTCTTTTAATTTCTTGTATTTTTCTTTGATTTCAGAAGAATAATTCTTAGGATCATATTTATGCGGATAAGGGTTTATCCCTTTACTTTCTAATTCATCTAATTTTTTCTTTTTCTCATTTATTATAAGTTCTTCACGTCCCATAGTAAATAGTTTCTTTCTATTTAAGTTCTTTCTTTTGAAAATAAAGAAGTTAGGTTTAAATAAGTTACTGAAATAATCTTTAGATAGTCCTAATTATTTCATAAATTTCTTTTTAATGCAATCACATTTAGATTTTTCTGCATAACCTAAATCACAGATTAAATTAAACTTTGCCTTATAAGTATCTTTATAGGAATGAGTATTAAATAGATTATTCCAGTCAACACTGGTTGGTCCTCCAGAAATCATTTCAGCAAATGTGGCAATATCTTCTAAAATGTCTTTTGCTCCATAAGGCTCTAAAAATCCAAACTGCGCACCTGTAGAACCATCTTTATACTTAAAAAAACCTGACGAATCCGGCTCAATTTTAGACGAGGGATTAGGAGGAGGGTTTGGAAGAGTCAAATCCCGTAAATTACCACTACTATCTGTAAGAGTATAATAATAAAAATTTGTATCAACCAAACCTAACCAACCTGTGATTAAAATATCATCCTCACCAATAAATGTTTTTGTATGGGTTGCTTCATGATTAAGGTTTGAACAAAAAGGGAAATGAGCCGGATCATGTAATAAATTAATTTTTCCAGTAATAGGATCTGTACAACCAGTTATAGTCGTCCAAACTTTGTTTGCACAAGCGAGAGTTAAAGTTGCCGAATCTTGAAAAATATTAATTCTAGGAATTAGAGATAATATCTCTGGAGACATATCTTTCATACAACTGCAAAAATCTTTGGTTATTTTTTTAATTTCTTCATGATGGGGTGCTTCTGGATTAAAAGTATCGCTATCTATATGAACATCAAGATTATCTCCCTCAAAAGTTAAACTAATTGGGGCTCCAAAATAATCTTTAATATTTTTAAAAGATTCTATTGCCTCACATTTATTTTTACATTTTCCATTTTTATCACAAATGTTATAGGATACTTTCCCACAAATATCTTTAGGGTCAAAAGGAAATTGCACACAATTTGCAAATAATTTTTTTGTATCTGGAATGCAAGCCTTGGGATTATAATTATCAAATTCAAACTTTTTGGGAATATCTTCACAACGACATTTTACAAACAAATAAACAATAATCTCTTTATAATAACCAGGGAATTCAATTTTTATTTTCTTAGCAGATAAACCACACTCAGTAGCCTTTCCAATAAAGGTTAAGTCCCTATTGCTCTTTGCAAGAATCATATAACCTGCATTTGTGAGTGTAGGGAATGGGAATATTTTTAGATCCATGCCCCCCATAATAGATTCATAGTTAATATTGGCTTCAAAATTATCCTCTTCATTATTTTCTACAGAAACATCCACTCTAAATGCATCACCAACCTTGTTTACATTAATCTTTTGATTATTCTGATTGTCACATTTTTGGCAAGCAGGTTCGCAAACTGCGAACTTTGTATTTTCAGATTCCTCAGACTTAATGGGGTCCAAACATTTTCCATCTTTGTAATTCCTTGTAAAGACAGTTCTTTTTCTTAGAATATAATCTCGGCTATCTGCTAAATATAACGCCGGAGTATAAGGGGGAATTATCAGCCCTCCTCCGGGAAATATTTTATCTTTTTCAGATAATATTTCAGATTGGCAAGTTTCTTCCCAAGGCCCTTTTGTTTCTCCTTCACATTTGCAATCCTTAGTACACTCTTTTGTATCAGTAACAACACATTTATTACAGATTATTTTTGTATCAATATTTAATGAATCACAATCTTTATCTTCCTTACAGGATATTGGATTTAATGGATCAGGAGAGTATAAACAATGTTTTCCAGGATCGCATTCTTCAGCAATTCCCTGGCCGTCGGGATTTTGTACTTCTCCATCTCCGCAATAAGTTGGTTCGCAATTAAGACTGCATAAGAGGGTATTGGAATTTACCAAGTCACAACTTCCATCACAACCATCGCATGAGCCAACAGTGTCATCATCATCTGCCCCATCACCATCATCGCATTTTTCATAACATTTATCAGAACTTGTTAAAGCAGTTAATGTTGTTAGAGAACTAGTTGGGCAGGTAATTTCATCTATCTTTCCATTACCGCATCGTTCAATCTTACATTCAGAAGAGCATCCATCTCCACTTTCAGTATTCCCATCATCACATTTTTCACCTACATCTACTTTTCCATCACCACAAGCACCCAAACAACAATATTGAGGTTCTGGTTTAGGTTTTGGTTTAGAACCTATAATCCAATTTTTTAATATATTAAAAAGATTAGAAAAAAAGTTGTTTAAAAAGTTAGGAGTTTTAGATAAAAGATTGCGGTTTGATTTACATGGTTCTCTAGGAGGCTCTTCTTCAGGACAAAGGCCCTTGGTATATCCTTCTGGACAGCATTCTGGATTGCTCGCATCTTCATCAATACATTTTCTATTATCACAACATTGATTTTCTGAACAACTTCCGCATGACCCTCCGCATCCATCATCACCGCATTCATTTCCATTGCAATTAGGAATGCAGGTACATGAAGCATCATTAGTTGCATCATAAGTATGTATGCAATTCCCTGTTGAAGACTCACAGGAATCATCTGTGCAGATATCTCCATCGCTACATGACTTTGGAGTATTAACACATCCGAAAGCAGGACTGCAACTATCATCTGTACAGGAATTACTATCATCACAATTTTTTGTTGTGGATTTACATTTGTTATTAGCACAAGCATATGTAGTGCATGCATCCCCGCTAGGACAACTTCCGCAACTTCCTCCGCATCCATCAGAACCGCAAGATTTTCCTGCACAATTAGGAGTACATCCTCCACCGCCACCACAACCAGAAATAGGAGTATAAACACATCCAGTCGCAGGCACACATCCATCACTAGTGCATGCATTTCCATCATTGCAAGTTAGTGGAGTTCCAGGAATACATCCAACTGTAGAATCGCAGCTCTCTAAACCATTACAAAGATTTGCATCATCACAATCCATTAAAGCATGAACACAATTTCCATTAGCCGGATCACAACTATCTAGTGTACAAGCATCTGAATCATCACAATTTATTGCAGTATTTGAACAAGTTCCATCTGCATTGCAACTATCCGTGGTACATAAGTTTGAATCATCACATCCAGTCAAAGGATGTAAACATGTTCCAGTTGCTGGATCACAACTATCAGTTGTACAGGCAATTCC
>JAQTOY010000023.1 GCA_028713045.1 Candidatus Nanoarchaeia archaeon | reverse complement strand
AAACAAAGATTAACAACTGCATGAAGAATGATGCTGAAGCTTTATATCAAGACCAAAATGATAGGGCAGCTGAATTAGATATAAACGGTTCTCCAACCTTTGTAATAAATGGAGTTCAAGTCAATGTTGGAAGAAATGCAGAAGCAATTAAAAAAGCAATCTGCGATGCTTTTAATACCGCACCTTCAGAGTGTTCAAAGACACTTTCAACAACATCTGCAAGTGCAGGATTTGGTTCAGGAGCTAGTTCAGGTTCATCAGCAACTTGCTAAATAATTTTATTAATTTTTTTAAAGAGAAATTATAAACATTTATTAACCCTTTTCAATTTTATATAACTAATCATGACAAAAATATCAGAACTTACATCAAAACAAGGAAATGTGAATGTAGAGGGAGTTATAAAAGAATTAGGTGAGAAGAGAACATTCAACAAATATGGAAGGCAATTGATTGTTGTTAATGCAATTCTTGATGATGGTTCGGGAACCATTAAATTAACCCTTTGGAATGATGATGCTGACAGGTTTAGAGAAGGCGATAGCATAAAGATAACCAATGGATATGTCAGCGAGTTTCAGGGAGAGAAACAGCTTACAAGCGGAAAGTTCGGTAAGATAGAAAAGGTAGGTGAAAGCAAAAATACTTCTGAGACAAAAAATAATGATGAATTTGAAGAGAGTTCTGAAGGAATGGAAGAGGAAATTACCGAAGAAGAATATTGATAATTATATTTTAAAATAAAGGGTTTTTTGTAATCTATTTGTTAAAGAGATTATTAAAATATTTTTTATTTCTTTAAATGACTAACTTGCAATACGTTTGGGGATGTTCTGAATAAACATTAGTAAAATAAGTTACTTATCTAAAAGTAATAATTGAATACAATTAAGCTTAATTACAATAATTCTTAAATATAACAAATTTGTTTTATTTTTATGGCTAAATTAAAGCAAGCAGATTTTGATAGAGATTTTAGATTTAGAGAGGCAAGAAAAGGTGGATTAGTCGCTTGTGCAAGCTGCGTAAATTGTTCTGGAACTGCAAATACATCAGGACCAATGCAAAAATCAGGAGACCTTGCAAAGTGTCTTCATAATGGTAGAGTTAGGCCTGTTCAATTGGCAAAATCCTGGGGAAGCTATTGGGGAAGAGGAGATCATAGAAATTACACAGACCTCTCTAAAGATCATGTTTGTGATGCTTATCAAAATAGACCTTTGCCTGAAGAAGTTCAAGTTCCAGTACTTGCTGAAGGACAGGGTGCATTATTAAATACCCAATGGCGGATTGTCTTCATATAGATGCAAATTGCCCGTATGTTGTAGAAGAAGCAAGATTACATGCTATTGGAGGAATGGTAGATATAAAAAGTTGGCCAGATTATATGAGAAAGGCAGAAATTACAATCGTTGATACAACTGAGGTTGTTCCTGGAGAATCTCATCAAGATGCATGCGATATGCCTTGTTGTGAATCAAGATTAAAATTTCAAATTTGGGATCCGAATACTTATAGAAATCTTGTTGGAATACATCCGAATGCAAGAGATCCAAGATATTTTGTTAGAAATGCCTTGCATAGACACGGAACAAAATCAAATATGAGTCTTGAAGAAGCAGAAGCATTCTTTGAAAGAGTAAAAGAAGTTGCAGAATCTGTTAAAGAAAGAGGAGTGCATGCTCAGATTATTGCTGTATCAGATTATATGCATAAGCATGAGAATCATTTAGGTTCAAGACCGCTTTCAGAAGCAGTTAATCCTGTTTTTTTGTGGGGTATTTTTCATCCTTTAGCAGCACCTAAATGGTGGAAGGATAATTGTTATTGGATAAAATATGATTCTGCAGATACCGGAGCAGAGGTTTGGATGTATGATGAAAGATTATTTGATAGAGAAAAAATAGATGGGCAGGATTTCAAAAGTTTAAATCCCGAAGGAATTATTCCTTGTGTTGATTCAAAAGGCGTGTTTAGAAGAGTAGAAAGAGCTCATGGCAATGCTAGTGAAGGGTTTAATCTAAGGGGGATTTTAAAACCAATCGAGGACAGAGTATTCTTATTAAAAGGACCAACTCATTTTTTAGACATAAGAGAAGTTTCTTATCATGCTCATGAACATTATTGGGGAGAATCGGGAATAGGTTTTTCCGATACCCTCGAGTTTCCCCATGAAGAATAATTTTTCAAACTCTAAACTTATTCAATCCACTGCTTAGAATCAAAGCCCCTCTTTTATCTTGAAGATAATCAATCTCATTGTCATCCAAATCTAGGGTTTTTTTCATTTTTTCATTTATGATCAAAGGAAGTAAAAAATATTCTTTCATTGCTTTTTTTACTGACATGTGATTGAACCTTGCGTATTTTAATATTAGAGATTTTTTCTTTGCGTTTTTCTGATTTGCCATCCAGATTTTAAGTATTCTTGTAGGCCGGTTGTATTTTTTGAATTCCTTGTTTTTCAACTTGGTTGACGCAGAGATTCCTGCTGAAAGAAAAAAATTCTGATAAACTAAAAATCTCCAATATTGCTGTCGGTATATTCTTCCCTTGAATAAATCTGCCTTGCTTAGAGAATCATAGGCTTTTGCAAGAGGTTTTCCATAGTATTCAGACGGTATGTTTTCTTCCATCCATAGCATTATCTCGTCGATCTCCATGTCAACATCATCAAAAACTTCTAATGTTTTTTTATCAAGAGGCATTTGAAATATTTTTTTTAATGCCTCAAAAATGCCTATGTCTTTTTCTCTTTCATCAATGTTTTCAATTCTCATTTCTTCTCCAAGATTCAAAACACTTTCTAAATCGTTAAGGGCTGCTCTTATGTCTCCCTTGCATTTATTTGCAATCAAGACAAGATTTTCAGGAGTTATTTTTTTGCATTCTTTTTTGACAACTTCAGTTATTATATCTAAAACAATGTTTTCATTCAATTCTCTAAGATTGATTATTTGACATTTTTGTCTTAGTAAACTGAATTTTTTATCCCAAATGTCATTTGCAGTTATTATTATTGGGAACTTGGTTTTTTCAATCAGGGCAATAAGCTCTGGAACTCCTCCTCGGTCTGTTCCGGTTATTCCATCTGCTTCATCCATTAAAATGATTTTGCTTTTTTTAAAAAGAGAATTTTGTAGGCTTGCTGGCTTTAAAACCGCCTCCAAACTCGCTCGGTTCCTCAAATCACTTGCGTTTAATTCAAACAATTCCATGTCATTTTCTTTGGCAAGCGCAAGAACGATGGAAGTTTTTCCATTTCCCGCAGGACCATTTATGATAAGTGCTTTTTTCTTTGGAAACATTTTCAAGAACATCCTTGCCTCTGCTATTGCAGAGTCCTGCCCTTTTATTTGATTAAGATTATTCGCCCGGTATTTTTCAATGAATGGGAGGCTGGTCATTTCATCACGCCCCTTCCTGCAAGCACGAAACTTGCTAAAAGGGCCTCTAATTGAATGAACTCGTCGCTTCCCTCAACTAATCTGAATTCAATCTCACCTGTTTTTTCAGTTAATTTGACTTTTAATTCATTGTCTATCTGCAGGTTCCAGGTTTCTTTTTGTATTGATTTAATGATGTCTGTTCCAGAGATTGAATCTCTTAACATTACATCCAACAATTTTTCCTTTGCTTTTATAAAATCCCCGCTTAATGCATATTCTAAAACTACTTTTATGTCTGCAGGTTTTGCATTGGATATTAAGGTGTTTAGCAATTCAACAGTTATATTTGGTGAAATTGAGGAGCTTGCCTGCAATAAATTAATAACCCTTCTACAATCCCCTTCGCTCGATTCATACAGGGATTCGATTGTTTTGTCATCAATCTGTAACCTTTCTTTTTCAGCAATAACCCTCACCCTTTTTTCAATGTCTTTTTTTTCAAGAAGTTTAAACCTAAAAATAACGCATCTGGACTGGATTGGATCTATGATTTTTGAGGAATAATTCGCAGACATTATGAATCTGCAGGTATTTGTAAAATTTTCCATTGTTCTTCTTAATGCCTGCTGGGCTTCTTTTGTCAAAGCATCTGCTTCATCTAAAAAAATAACCTTGAACGGAACCTTTCCAATTGCTTTTGTTCTTGCAAAATCCTTAACTTTTTGCCTTATGACATCAATTCCCCTTTCATCTGAGGCATTTAGTTCAAGGTAGTTCTCTTTCCAGGTATTTCCAAAAAGTTCCTTTACAACAATCAAGGCGAGGGTTGATTTTCCAGTTCCAGCAGGGCCTGCAAAAAGGAAATGAGGTATGTTCATTGTCCGAGTAAGGCTGTGAACCCTTTTTATAATATCATCCTGGCCTACAACTTCTTCGAATTTTTTAGGTCTGTATTTTTCAGTCCAGATTGTTGAATCCTCAAAATTTTCCATATAATCTCTTTTTTATAAATTTTAAATCGTCTAGAATTTATAGAAAAATTGTTTTATAAACATTATTATGCTTTATTGAATAGAATCCTAAGGATATTAAGGTTTAAACAATGTTTCTTCTTTGTTTTCTTTTTCTTTTGACTTTTCTAAGCCTTTTTCTCTGCCATTTCCACCGCATTTGGTTCTTCTTTTTCCAGCGTCTTGATGAGCGTTTCATAATGTATTAGTCCTTTATAATAAGGAATAAACCCGTTTATAAAGTTTACTTTTTAGCCTTTAAAAGTTTCTTATAAGTGCATATGATTGATTACAGATAATCTTAAAATATTTAATTTCATATTCAATTTATGAATCTAAATGAGAATTATAATAAATTGAAAAGTATCCTAGGGTTAAGTTTATCCTTGGCCAAAGCTAATTTTAAAGTTAGAAACGAAGGAAGTTATCTGGGGATATTCTGGTATTTGCTAGAGCCTCTTTGTTTTTTTTTGGTTATAATTTTACTTAGGGCTGTAATAAATCAAAAGTCCATTGATTCTTACCCCCTTTATCTTTTTTTAGGATTAATTATGTTCAATTTTTTTAATGGTGCTACAGGTATTTCAAGCAAAATTTTGGTTCAAAGCAGCGGATTTATTAAATCTATGAATATACATAAAGAAGCTTTTGTTATCTCGGTAGTATTGCAGTATATTTTTTCTCATATATTTGAGATGATATTATTTATTTTTTTTATAATCTATTTTAAGGCTTCTTTGTCGGGTTTAATTTATTATCCCTTTATATTCATATTTTTATGTTTATTCACATTGGGAATATCATTTATATTGTCGACTATCGGAGTTTACATAAATGATCTTTTTAATGTATGGAATGTGGTTATGCGGGTATTATGGTTTGCTACCCCTATTTTTTATGTTCTTACAGAAGAGTCAATTTTGTATAGGTTTAATTTGTTTAATCCTATGTATTACTTTTTAGATAATGCTCGGCAATGGATTATTTATAATACTATACCATCAATTAATTCGCTATTAATTATGATTATGCTTGGAATAGGAATTTTTGCAATAGGCTTGATTATTTTTGAGAAAAATAAAATTAAATTTGCGGAAATGATGTAATGGAAGACAGAATTATTTTAGAAAATATTTCAAAGAAATTTTATATGGGTTATACAAAAGATAAAACTGCATTGGAACGGGCAGTTTCTCTTTTTTTAAACAGAGAATCAAGAAAAGACCTTGTTGTTTTAAATAATGTTTCATTTAAGATAAAATCCGGAGAAAATATAGGTATTATTGGAAGGAATGGTTCTGGAAAGAGTACTTTACTAAGAGTCATTGCTGGAATTTACATTGTTGATTCTGGTTCAGTTAAAACTAATGGAAAATTAGTATATTTAACTGGATTCGGTCAGGGTTTGAACCCTAAACTGACAATGAGGGAAAATATTTTTTTAATTGGCTCTATTCTGGATCTTTCACAAAGAGACATTAGGTTAAAATTTGAAGATATAGTTAATTTTTCAGGTCTAAAAGATTTTTTAGATACCAAGGTTTATAAATTTTCTTTGGGTATGATAAATCGGCTGAATTTTTCAGTTGGAATATATTGTCTTAAACATTCTAATCCAGACATTCTTCTTCTTGATGAAGTTTTTCGTTCGGGGGGAGATTTGGAGTTTCAAAATAAAGTAATAAAAAAAATGGAGGATTTTATCAAAGGGGGAACAACTGTGGTTTTGGTCAGTCATGATATGGATCTTATTAAGAGATACTGCACTAGAGCGTTATGGATTGATTGCGGAAAGATTCTAATGGAGGGGAACCCTTTGGAGGTTGTTAAAGAATATATAAAATCCACGACAAATCCTAACTCAATAAAAATAAGTTAATTCGACATAGATATTCTAGATATATTAAAGTATAATTAACCTTATAAATTAGTTAATTAATGATTTTTTATGAATTATGAAAGAAAATTTAAACTTTTGTTAATTGTTCTTTTAATTATTTTTATAATTGGATTTTTTATAGAATATTATTATTTTAATAATGAATTTCCATTAACCATATTTGGAGTATTAATCCTGATAATTATGTTAATCTCATTAGAAATTTATTTAAGAATTCAGCATAATATTGACAGAAAATTTAAGAAAGTTCTTGATTTGATTAATTCAAAAGTTAACATTAATGCAGATTTTTTTAATATGAAAAACGATTTCGAAAAAAAAATTCTGAATTTTAGATACGAATCTATGAATAAATTGGAAGATATAAATGACTCAATTAGATCCATTAAAAGAAGGAATTTAAAGAACTGATTTTTTAGACGGTCAAAACTATCCTGAGAATATCTTCTTTAAATTGTCTTTAAAATTATCTGAGACCCCTGATTTTTTGAATATAAGTCCATTTTCTTTGTTTCCAAGCCTATTTTCTATTTCTTTAATGTTTTTAATTTTAAGATAAATCTCCGGGTAGGTCATATTCTTAATTTTTGGATCCAAAATCTCTTTTATTTTTTCAAAGTTCGGCTTTTCATCATAGCCTAAGAACCGGAATAGGTCTTTTATTACCTTAATTTTATTTCTTTCATTTACAGATTTATCGAATAGGTCTTCGTGATAAATGTTAAAGAAATTTATCTTATTTTCATTAAGCATTCTCTTATAAATGGTTATATCTTTCTTAAATTGGGTTATATTTTCTTCAACCTTTTTTAAATCTAAATTTCCGATATCAAAGTTTCTAAGATATTCCCTATAAAGATTTATTGTATTTTTATCAACATGCCAGATATCGGTTTTTTCACCAATAATCTTTGAAATAGCTGCTTTTAGAAGGTTTTTTCTTGTTAAAAAGATTATCTTATTATTTGGATTTATAAGTAAATTTTTATTTAGATCTGTAGGAAGTTGAGATGATAAGGTTTTAATTCCATTGTATTTTTTGGATAGTAATCTTAAATAAGAAGTTAAAGTCGTTAAATCTTTTACATTCATTTTTGATTCCAAAGAAGGATCCCAGTCCCGGAGGCTTTTTGGATTGAATGGTTCCCGGATAATCTTTATTTTTGGATTTGTTTCCAGTATTTCCTGCAAAGAATTGCTTCCGCTCCTAGGATGAGCAAATATAACTATCATATTTTTTCTTAGTATAATAATGCTTTTAAATATCTTTCTTTAGTTTTATTAAAATGAAAACAGCGATCTTAACGTGCATTGATGATAATCTTTCTACCAATTTTGAGGAAGATTTTCTCCAAACTTTAAGAAATAGGGCCAGATATGATGGCTTAGTTTATGTTATATATTATGGAAATGATAAAAAATTTGCAAGAATAATAAAAAAGAAATATAAGGTAAAAGTTATATTAGCTAATAAAAAATTGATGCCCTCTAATCAAAGGAACTTGGATTTTATACACATAATAGAGAAACTTCCTAAAAAAATAACTAATATACTCTGTATTGATGGGGGAGATGTTTGGTTTCAAGAACCAATTAATGAACTTTTTAATAAAACCCGGTCTGGATATGGTTTTGTGGAAGAGAGCTTAAAAGCTGATGAAGATTTTAACCGAGATTGCTTAAATTTAATAATTGATGGAGAGATAAGAAACCTTTTTTTTGAAAGGGCTAAGGGCTATAAACTGATAAATGGGGGATTTTTGATAGGAGATAGACAAAAAATATTGCATATACTAGAATTAGCGGTTAAATGGACTAAAAAAATAAATCAGGATTTTTTTGCTTTGGATCAGTCAATCCTAAATTACATAGTTCGTGATGATGGAAATGGATTAAGTTTGCCTAAAAAATACTGTTTTACACTTTTATCTGATAAAAATAGATTTTATGTTAAAGATGGTTTGTTTTATGAAAAATTTACAAATGAATTAATAAGTATAATCCATAATGCCGGAAATAATCAAAGGATTTTTCCTCAAGGCAGGAAAAATTTAGCTTTAAAAAAACTTCCTGGAAGTTTCTGGGGTTTAACTTCTTATTTTAATCCTGCAAAATATGCAAACAAGATAGAAAATTATCGTATCTTTCGCGAGAAATCTAAAAAACAAGGCTTAAAATTATTATGCGTGGAACTTGCCTTTAATAATGATTCGTTTGAATTAAATAAAGAAGATGCAGATATTTTAATACAGGTTAGATCTAATAGCATAATGTGGCAGAAGGAGCGATTACTTAACATTGGATTAAAAAAGTTGCCTAAAGATTGTGATAAAGTTGTATGGGTTGACGCAGATGTAATATTTCTGAACAATAACTGGATAGAAGATACGTCTAAACTGCTTGAAAAACATATTCTAGTTCAGCCTTTTTCTTTTGTTGCAAAATCTTCAAAATATTCTTCTGATTTTAATTTTCAGGATTTATCTTTTGGCTATGAAGATGGTGAGATTTCTCATGGATTTGCTTATGGGGCAGAGCATTTTGGAGAACCGGTCTTGAACTCTCAAAATTATATTGTATCTGGCAACACAGGTTATGCATGGTCTGCTAGAAGAGATTTTTTAGAAAATTGCAGATTTTATGATAAATCTATAATGGGCGCTAACGATGCTATTTTAGCATATGCGTTATATGGAAAAACATTTAATAAACTATTAAAAATGTATCCTGAAAAATTGTCCAAAGATGTATGCGATTACATTAAAAAAGTCTTCTTTTTTGCTAAAGGTAATGTATCCTATACAAATAATATAATTATTCATATATGGCACGGAACATTTAGGGATAGAAGATATAATCTGAGGGAGGCTATTTTCAAAAAATATGATTTTGATCCTAAAATGGATTTAAAACTGAATGAAGCCGAGTGTTACGAATGGGCTTCAGATAAAAAGGAAATGCACAGGGAAGCTCAGGAGTATTTTTTTCAGAGAAAGGAAGATTCTTGATTATTGTTTAATGTTTATAAAAATACATAATTTATTGAATATAAGTCCATGAATCATAATAATCTTTATATATCATTTTTAATCTTTGATTTCAAATTAAAATGAACAAAGAAGGATTTTATAAATATGTGATAATCGTAATTCTTTTATTAATAATCCTTGCAGGGTTCTTATTAAATCTTTTTTTAGGCCTATCTGCGCTAACCTTATTTTTTTTTATTTGCTTCTTAGGAGTATTTTTCTTTTTTATGCAGCTATATCTAAGGATACAGCATAATATTGACCGTATTAAATCCAGGAGTGAACAAAATATAAATCTAGAGAATTCAAAAGAATTCAATAAAATAAAAAATTCTTATGAGGAATTGACCGATTTTTTAGAAATTCTTATTGATTATTTAGAAGAATTAAAGAAAAAAAATTCAGAAGAAAAAATTCTTCTTGAGGATATTAAAAATAGATTTAATGAGAATTTGGAAATGCAAAAGAAATTGGCTTCGGGAGTAGAAGATCTGTTTAATTCCCAGTATGAACAAACAATTAGGTTAGAGAAGGAATGGGAAAAAAAATTTGAGGACTTTGTAAAAAAATCAAGAAACTTTTCTAAACCTAGAAAATAAATGAAAAACTTGATTATTATTGGTTGCGGAAGAAGCGGAACAAGCGCTTTAGCAGGAATGTTGCATAATTCTGGCTATAATGTTGGTAATAATTATATTCCTTTAAGAGAAAGTAATCCTAAGGGTTTTTTTGAGGATAGAACTGTAACAAGGATAAATGATAGGATTTTGTTTAATAGCTATCCTAAAAAAGCCCCTTTTTTGGGATGTTGGATAATGGAGTATAAAGACTCAAATGAAATTGGATGGATAGTCCGAATGGCTTTAAATGCCCGGCTTTTTTCTAATGATAAAATCAAAGAGGATATTAAAGAGATTATAAAAAATGAACCTTTTTGCTATAAAGATCCTAGATTCTGTTATACAGTTCCGGTCTGGAAACCTTTTTTAAAGAATACAAATTTTATTTGTATCTTTAGAGAGCCATCAATAACTGCGGCAAGCATGATTAAGCAACGTAGAGAATATCTCCTTATGAAAGAAATCTCACTAGATTTTTCTACTGCAGTTGAGATATGGACTTTGATGTACCAGCATGTGCTTGAAAAACATAGCCCATTTGATAACTGGTTATTCATTCATTATAATCAATTATTTACCGAAAAAGGGCTTGACAGAGTTGATAAATTCTTAGGAATTAAAGTTGATAGAACCTTTATTGATGAAAAATTAAAGAGAACAAAATCTTCTAGATTCATTCCAGAAGAGACTGTAGAAGTTTATAAAAAATTGTGCTACCTTGCAGGATATTAAAATGGAAGATAATTTAACTTTAAAGTTGGATAATCTTAAAAAAAGAGTTTTAGATTTTAAAGTTAAAACATTATACGGAGAGGAGAATATCAATCTTAAAAATGATGAGGTTATAGTATTATGTTTAGTTAAAAATGGAGAGATTTATATTGAAGAATTTGTCAAACATTATTTTAAATTAGGAGTTAAACATATTGTTTTTTTGGACAATGGTTCTTCTGACAAGACCATTGAATATTCAAGTAAATTTAATAATATAACTATTCTTCAAACAGAATTTCCATTTAGAAACACTAATGAAATGAGGATGAGGGATTATCTAATTGAAAGATTTGCTAAAAACCATTGGAGTTTATGTGTGGATATTGATGAATTTTTTGATTATCCTTTCTCAGACAAGATTCCTTTGAATAAGCTTATAGAGTATCTTAATGAAAATTCTTATACTGCGGTCGTATGTCATATGTTGGATATGTTTCCATTTTCTATTTCAAGATACTCTGAAAAGCAATTTATAAGAAAAAATCATAAATATTATGATTTAAGTGCGATAAAAAAAATAGATTATTATTTTGATAATGGGAGGATATTTAAGGGAAATATCAAAATTTATCTAGGTGGGATAAGAAATATTTTATTCGGAATAGATTCTTTTTTGATAAAGCACGCTCTTCTTTTTAAAAACGAGCAAACAGTCCGTTCAAGACTTGGACATACCTTAATAAATGGGAAAATCGCAGACTTTACGGCAGTCTTATTCCATTATAAATTTACCCGGGACTTCTTTTATTATGTAGAAGATGCTTTTAACAGAGAATATCATTACAAAAACTCTTCAGATCATAAATTTTATTATAAAATCCTTTCGAAAAAGGAGAATTTGGTAATAAAGCAGGATACATCCGTTCGATTTAAAAATATGAGGGAGCTTTTAGATAACAATTTCTTAATCGTTTCTCAGCAATTTAGAAATTTCTCTGAAAAAAAGAATTCTCCAAATATCTAGCAAAGAATATAAGTTTTTATATAATCTCAGAAATGATTTTAGATTATGAATCAAGAAATATGCCAATTAAAAAATCAGATGGATTCGCTTAAAATTGAATTACTTAAATTAAAAGAATCCTTAGATTTTTTAAATGAAAGACTACCTTGTTTATTTATCCCTGATTCGAATTATCCTAAGGAAGACATTAGCGTTGTTATAGGTATACGAGATAGGTACGATTATAGGATTGAAAATGCGCTTAAAAGTTTAAGAAATCAGGATTATGATAAGAATTTAATAAAAATATTAGTTGTTGATTATGGGAGCCAGATAAAACACTTTTTAAAACTTAAGAGATTATGCGAGAGATATAATGCAGAATATATAAGGGTAAGAAGGATAAGCTGTTGGAACAGAGCTCATTGTTTGAACATAGGAATTAAGAAATCTAATACCAAATATATCCTGCTTTCAGATGTTGATATAGTATTTGAAAAAAATTATATAAGCGAAGGCATAAAAGAACTTAAAAAAAATCCATCTCAAATAATTTTCTCCGAGGTTTTTGAAAGTAAGGAAGAAGATATAAATGAGAAAACAAACATTTTAAGAAATTTTGACAAAATCAAAGCGCGATGTTCAAATAGAAATGAACTTACAAAAATGTATGATTATACTTTTGGATTAGGAATTATTCTTACTTTAAACTATTTTTTTAAACAGATTAATGGGTTAGATGAAAATTACCGAGTTTGGGGATTTGAAGATGAAGATTTAATTGCAAGATTCAAGATGATGGGGCTTAAATTAAAAAAATTGGAAAATACTTCTTATATTCATCAATGGCATCCGAGATATGAGGGAGTCAAAGCTGAAGATAAGCCACAGATAGAAAAAAATTTAGCCTACCTAAGAAATTCACATACTATCAAGAGAAATCTATTCGGGTGGGGAGATCCTAATTAACTAATCTTTAAACAAATACCCATTTTCTTTATTTCCAAGATTTTTTTCTATTTCCTCTATATTTGGTATTAATCTATAGGTTTTATTGCTATTAATCTTTCGATAGTTAGGATTTAAAATTTCTCTTATTTCTTCACATTCCTTTATTTCAGAATATCCTAAAAATTTGAATAATTCATTTATTTTTTCTAATTTTTTTTCAAAGGGGATATCTTCTTCAAATAAATCCTCATAAAATAATTCAAAATATTCTTTTTGGTTTTCTTTCAACAGATTCTTATAAAATTTTATATGATTTTTTATTTCTTTAATGTTCTTTTCCAAGTTTTTTATAGGAATGTCTTCAGATATTTTTTCTAAAACTTTATCTATTTTAAGTGGATCGTTTTTATCAGCTCTCCAAATATTTGTCTTTAATGAAATTTCATAAGACACTGCAAATTTTAAAAGGTTGTTCCTTGTTAAAAATACTATCTTATTCTTAGGATTCAACAAAAGATATTTGTTTATATTAACGCTCATATTTTGCGTAAAGGTTTTTATTCCATTGTAATTAGAGTATATTTCTTTCAAAAAATTTTCAACATCTGAAACATTTTTTATTTCCTGCAATCTTGGAATAAGTTCTGGTCTTACTATGCTCAACACCTCTGGATTAAATGGTTCAGAAAATATTTTTATATGCGGGTTTAAGCAAAGTATGTCAACTAAAGAATTGCTACCGCTTCTCGGATGTCCAAAAATTATTATTTTATCTTTTGAAAATTTTACATTTTTTTCTATATATTTTAAAAACCTATAGATAGAAGGGGTTTTTTTCTGCATAAACTTTCCAATTAAACCTACTTCTCTATCAATTCTATATCCTAGAGTCGGCTTTTTCCTCATTTTTGCAGATTCAATAAAAATCCTTTTTTCTATCTCTTTTGAAATTTTTTTAATGTCCTTTTCAGGAATTGTCCTATAATTATCTATCGGGTTAGGAAAATCTGTGATTTCAAATTTTTCAAGATTCTTTTTCCATTCTTTCTTGAATTCTGACAATTTACTCCAAGCTTTTCGATCTCCTGCACTATGAATTATTACCACGTCAATTTTTTTATCAAGAGAAATAACCGAATAAGTATTGTATGCTAAAGGCAAGGATGTCCACTTTTTGTAAAAATATAAATTTAAGATTGCTTGTTCCGGATATTTTATTATTTCTTTGTAAGAATGATACAGTTTCATAATTTCTTCCAGGCTATTGTTTTTTATTATTTTAGTATCAAATGCAATTAACCCTGAATTAAAGGGTATTTCTTTAAGAGAATATTCCTGTTTTAGCATTTGAAAACTCTTTTTTTGGTCTTTATCATTTAGAAATTCTTCATCTATAAATTGTCTTTTTAAATATGGGCTACAATCCATACAGCAACTAATATCCGCTATTTCCTTCAGTTTCCTTATAGAGGCTTTCACTATCATGTCTGA
>JAQTOY010000062.1 GCA_028713045.1 Candidatus Nanoarchaeia archaeon | reverse complement strand
AAAGACAACAAACACGACTTAGGATTTAAGGTTTTCAAATTATCAAAATCTAATTATAAAATCTGGGAGAATTACGAAGGAAAGGACTTAGAAGAACTAAAGAAACAGATGAAACTTTTCAAAGATCCCCTAATTCAAAATTACAATGAGATTGATGTGATTTATGAGTGCATAATAAAGGAAGGTTACAACCTAAATTCAAAAATAGAGAAATTACCGATAAAATTAAATGTAATTTACAAAGTCATTGACGACGATCAATCCTTTTACATAACCTTAGACACTGACATAAAAGAAAAATCAATTGATGAGCTGAAACTAACCAAAGACACATTGTTTATATGCAGAGATGATGCCTTAAGCGATAGTAAAAAAGTCAATCTATCGTTGCAATGCAACCTAAAAACACTCTAGGTGTGATTCATGAAATTTAAATTTGAGAGTAACCTTGATTACCAGATCGATGCTATCAATTCCATAATAAACATTTTCAAAGGACAAAAAAGAAACGATGGAGATGTTTGGATATCTACAGAAGGAGTAATACCCAATAAATTAGATTTAAGTGAAAAACAAATATTGGATAACTTAAAAGAAATACAAACATCAAATAAGATAAAAGAAAATAGTCAACTGGATGGGATGGATTTTACTATAGAGATGGAAACTGGAACAGGTAAAACATATGTTTATCTAAGAACAATTTTGGAATTGAACAGAAAATATGGATTTAAAAAATTCATAATAGTTGTTCCTTCAGTTGCTATTAGGGAGGGAGTACTTAAGACTCTCGATATTACAAAAAAACACCTCAAAGATTTATACGACAATCTACCTTATAATTTTTATGAATATGATTCCAGCAAATTGGCAAAAATTAGACAGTTTGCAAGAAACAACACATTAGAGATAATGATAACTACCTTGGACTCTTTTAACAAAGCAACAAACGTAATGAATAACTACCAAGACAAATTAAGTGGAACAAAACCAATAGAATTTGTCAAAGAAACTAATCCTATATTGATCTTAGATGAACCACAAAATATGGAAAGTGACATCTCAAGAAAAGCTCTTCAAAACCTTAACCCATTATTTAAACTGAGATACTCAGCAACTCATAAAAATTACTATAATTTAATATACAGACTAACACCCATCGAAGCAGTAAACAAAGAATTGGTTAAGAAGATAGAGGTCTTGTCAGTAATGAAAGAAGGAGATTTCAACAAAGCATATATTTTATGCGAAAAAATAGTTGCAGATTCTAAGGGGATCAAAGCAACCTTAGAGCTCAATAAAAAACAAAAAACAGGCCATAAAATTGCAAAAATACAGGTTAAGAGAGGAGATGACCTTTACAAAAAAACAGGATCTAATTTATACCAGAACTGCATTATCACAAAAATTGATGCTGGACAAGGAATAATTGAATTCTCTAATGGATTAAAACTTAAAGAGGGAGAAACCACTGGAGGGGACAAACGAGAATTGATGAAAATCCAGATAAGAGAGACTATAGAACAACATTTCCAGAGGTATAGAGAACTTAAGAGAAATGGAATAAAGATTCTTTCATTATTTTTTATAGATAGAGTTTCAAACTACACAGACAAAGATGGGTTTATACGAAAAACCTTTGAAGAAGAGTTCAATAAATTAAAGGCTAGTTTTGACGAATTCAAAAACATAGATGTTGGAAAAGTTCACAATGGATATTTTTCTAAATATAAAAGCGATTCTGGTATGGAAAGTGATTCAGATGCTTTTGATCTAATAATGAGAGATAAGGAAAGATTGCTTTCTTTTGATGAACCAACACAATTTATATTTTCTCATTCGGCACTAAGGGAAGGTTGGGACAATCCAAACGTCTTCTGTATTTGCACTTTAAACGAAACAAGATCTGAAATGAAAAAAAGACAGGAGATTGGCAGAGGTGTAAGACTGCCAGTTAATCAAACTGGCCAAAGAGTACGTAGTATCAAGCACAACATACTCACTGTAGTTGCTAATGAAAGTTATTCTGACTATGTTTCTAGACTTCAACAAGAATATGTTGACGACTATGGAGAACAAGTTTTAGATTCTGAAGGAAATTTTGATCAGAAATTAATACCTCCAAATGCCAGAAGAAGAAAAATAATAAAACTAAAAAAAGGATTTACGCTAAACCCAGAATTTAAAGAACTCTGGAAAAGAATAGCTAAAAAAACAAGATATTCTGTAAATCTAGATTCTGAAGATCTAGTTAGGCAGTGCGCAGACGAAATAAACAAATTAACGTTAGAAACCATAAAAATAAAGGTTGAGAGGGTGGCGATTTCTTTAGACTCTGATTATTCGATAAAAACTACTTTTGTAGGTGATGAAGCAGAAGAAACTGAAGAAACATTTGCAATACCAGACATCATAAATGTTTTAAGTGAAGAAACTAATTTAACAAGGGAAACAGTTTCAAAAATAATGGGAGGGGTAAGGAATTTTGATCTTATTTTTAAAAATCCTCAAGAATTTATTAGCTCGATTAAAACAATAATTAGAAATAAAATGAAAGACTTCTTAGTTAATGGAATAAAATATCTGGAGATCGAAGAGTATTGGAAGATGGAATTATTTGAAGAATTAGAATCTTACGAAGATAGAATCGTCTCCGTAAAGAATTCTATATATGAAGAGATTATTTGGGATTCGGAAGGAGAAAAAACATTTGCTCAAAAATTAGATGAGGATAGTAGAATTAAACTTTTTGTAAAACTACCTAATTGGTTTAGAGTATTAACTCCTGTGGGGGATTATAATCCAGACTGGGCGATAGTAATAGAAGAACGAGATTTATCAGGTAAAGTAAGAGAAAAACTTTATCTTGTCAGAGAGACTAAATTCGTAGAGGATTTGGAAAACTTGAGACCTTCAGAAAAACAAAAAATTAAATGTGCTAAAGAGCATTTCGATACCCTAAAGGTGGATTTCAAAGAATCTAGAGGAGTTGCAGATATATTATAAAAACCAGCAAAATCATGCAGATATCCTCATAAAGTATAATATTCCCCTCTGAGATAACATATCAGCCATGACGAAACATATGATCGTTATTGGCGATTCGTTTTCTATGTGTGAACTGAAAGACAATTCAGTGCAATTAATCGTAACCAGTCCACCTTATTTCAATGTCAAAAATTATGAGATTGAAAATATAGGCTCAATAGATAGCTATTCTCCTTATCTCAAATCATTAAGGCAAATTTTCCAAGAATGTTATCGCGTCCTAGAAGAAGGAAGATATATTTGTGTAAACATTTCTGACATTACAAGTAATAAAACAAAATATCCTATTCCAGCACATTGCATAAGTATCCTTCAAAGGTGCGGATTCAAATATATTGATGATATCATCTGGAAAAAACCATCAGGAAGAAAAAGAGGTAAATGCTCTGGCGCAGCAAAACGTTTCGGGCTTTTAATTCAACACCCATATCCAATGTATTATTACC
>JAQTOY010000022.1 GCA_028713045.1 Candidatus Nanoarchaeia archaeon | reverse complement strand
AGCTATAATTGCCGTTATTAATAACATTAAGTAAAAGAAGAGAAGTCCAACTACTAATGAGCCTGCTAAATGTTCAGTAAGTGAAATTGGTACATAAGCCCATGAAGGTAACCCTAGTATTTTTCCAGTATATAAATTCGGATAATCTTTATTTATTCTGGAAGGATTAATATAAACATCAATAATAGCTAATAATAACAAGAAAATCATTAATAGAGTAACAAGAATTATTTTTTTATTAAGTAGTTTTTTCATTAAGCCCTTAATAAATACATATCTTTTAAATTTTTCTTAATAACTCTCCTTATACAGCCACATCAAAATAGGCATATTTTCTTCTTTACCTAGTTTTTTGATCATTCTTTCCAGTTCTTCACTATCTCTAAAGAATTTTAATTCATAGGAAAAAGAGGATCTTCTTTCTCTTAATTGAGGAAATTCCTCAATAATTTCTTTTTTTAATCTGATTCTGCTAAAAGATTTAGTTCCTTCATCATATAATAATTTTCCATTTGTTTTTACTATTTTTCTCGGACTTAGAGTTCTCTTTTCCATTTTTGGTGCAGTCACTCTCTTCTTACACCAGTCTCTTTCCTTAATAGGAACCGATTTAGAGAGTAATTAAACTCTTTGGCTCAAAAGTTGGTGAAATATTGCAAACATTTTAAAATATGAATGATTTCACTAATAAATGGAAAAAGAAGGTGAAAAAGACAAATTAATTTTATTTGAACTACTTCAGGATTGCAGACAGCCTATTGCTAAAATTGCAAAAGCAGTAAAATTACCTCAACAAACTGTTAGCTATAGAATAGCAAAAATGGAAAAAGAAAAGATAATTAAAAAATACACAATAAATATTGATTATCAAAAGTTAGGGCTTAACAGACATTCTCTTTATTTAGATTTAAGGGGAATCAAAGCAAAAGATGTTGATGAATATCTTAAAACAATAACCAAGATAGATGAAGTAAGTTGTTGTTATATGCTGCATAATATAAGCCGATGGAAATTATATATTTCTGTTTGGACAAAAACCATAGGAAGATATGATGAAATTCAGACTTTAATCATAAGCAAATTCAAGAAACATATAATTAATTATCTTTCATTTCAAGGATTCAGATCTTATACATATCTCGCTAAAAGATTGAATCCAAATAAAAAGGCTAAAGTCGATATAAAAGATAAGATGGATAATATTCAATTGAAAGAAGTTGATTGGAAAATAATAAGAGAATTAAAGAAAAACTCTAAAATGTCTGTTCTTGAACTTGCACATAAAATAAAATCTTCTTTTAATACTATAATGAGAAGAATGAAGTTTTTGAAGAATAAAGAGATTATTGAAAGATTTTATCCAATAATTGATATTAAAAAAATGGGATTTACTGAATATACTTTTATTTCAAGAATTGATCCTTCTTATGAAAAGCAAATAGATAAATTTATTGAAATGACAAAGAAAGATCCAAGATTTACTATTGTAATTAAAGCAGTTGGTTATGTTAATTTGTATTATGCATTTCTATCAAAAAATAATCAAGAAGTGGAAGAAATAACTCATGAAGTTGAAACCTTGTTTGGTAGAGGTCTTTTGGAAACTCATAAAATTGAAGTAGAGAATATGATTAGTTAGATAATTTTTTATTATCTATTAATTTTAAAGCAGACATTATTTCATCAGCACGCTCTTTAAATTCTAAGATTTCTTTTACATCTCGATAATTGGAAATTATTTTTTGACAATCCCGATTTTGATCCTTACAAATGTCTTTCATAACCAAATCAAAATTTTCTGTTAATAATCTTTCAACTTCTGCTCCAGTTAATGCATCTTTTATATAATTAAACTCAGCAAGTTTACCTTCTGCTTCAGCCAAGTTTTTCATAGCCTCATCACTAAAACCTTTTTGATATGCACTTATCATCATAAAAAATAAAATAATTGTTACAATTAAACAAATCAAAGAAGTCCAACCCAAAGTAGCTTTATCAAAAAATTCATTATCGTAAAATCCAAAATTACTATCTTGTTTGATTAAAAACCAAATAAAGAAAAATATCGTGCAAGCTAATGCAATTATTAAAAGCCAAAATGTTAACCAAAAGGTGTTCTGATAAAATAAGATTCTTTGTTTAACGAGCCATGCCGTTAGATATCCTCCAGTAATAAAAATAATTATCAATAAAGTTACAAATGCTCCAAAGTTATCATTTGAATTCTTAGGCATTACTTTTAACTGAATATCCAATATTTAAAAACATCGATAATCAAACAACTATTTTTGTTAAATACTGATAAAGAATTTATAATTAAATTTTCTTTTTATTTTTAACAGGAGGTCTTGAAAAGAACTTATTCTTTATAGTATAATTTAATCCAATTGCACTCATTAAAAAAGCAAATCCATTTAATATTGTAAAAATCCAATCGTTTAATTGAATTGCATAAAAAGTTAATGCTAAAGAACCTAATGTGTAAAGTATTGCAAAACCTAGATTCAATTTGTTTTTCTTTGTTTTAATAATATCTATAACCTGAGGGATCCAACCAATTCCAATAAATATCAATCCAAGAATTCCGATATATTGCATCACCATCTTTATATGAATAAAAGCTTTTTATTTATAAATGTTGATACCTATCATAAAATAACCTAAAAACATAAAAATATCCAGTTCTAGAATTTAACATGGAAATTTGTGATAATTGTGGTAGATTGTTTGGGTATCCTAAAGAATGCATGGAGTATACATGAGCCAATTAGAATTTAATCCTGATGGAAGTTTAAAAATTCCAGAATCTATAAATAAAGATTTAGAGGAAGAAAAGATAAAGGAAGAAAAAAGAAAGAGTTTTGATAAACAAATAGTTCTTAATTTTTTAGGTTCTGAAAATGACGAGGTTATAAGATGTGAATTTGAAATTAATATACCTCCAGATATTAAAGATGTTAAGAAGAAAATAATTGAAATTCGGGATTGGGTAAATAGAAATAAAACAACGAATGGAAGATGCTGGATAGAAAACAATGGAGATAATTATCAGTTAATTATAAGTGGGAGGGGCTCTGATGGAAGGTGTAATTGGTGTAGATCATTTCGTACTGCTTTAGATACAAAAATGTTTGATTTGAAAATTGCAGTTTATCAGAAGAATTGCTGTGAATTTGATAAGTTTGGAGGTTATAATAAAATTAGAATATTATGAAAATCACAATCTTCCAAGGTGACATAACAAAAATTAAAGCAGACGCTATTGTTAATGCTGCTCATCCCACACTGATGGGTGGCGGAGGTGTTGATGGAGCGATTCATAGAACTGCTGGTAATGAATTAATTAAAGAATGTATCGAGCTGAGGAAAGATAAACTACCTAATGGACTTCCTACTGGAGAAGCGGTTGCAACAAACGCTTACAATCTTCCTGCTAAAATTATTATCCATACGGTTGGACCAAGGTATTATTCAAATGACCTAGATCTACTAAAAAATTGTTATATTAATTCATTAAAAATTGCTGAAGAAAATAATTGTAAGACTATTGCTTTCCCATCAATAAGTACGGGGGCTTATGGTGCACCCATTGAACAAACGGTTAAAATTGTTAAGGATATTTTGGATAATTATAAGTCTGATGTTATTGAAGAGGTTATCCTAGTTCTGTTTAGTGAAAAAGATTTGGAAGTTTATAATAAATCATTTAATAGATAAGATTAAAAATTCTAACAACTATGGTTTTTTGAGGTGTTTAAAATATGGTATACAAATTATCACCGAGTGCATTATCTTTAATGGAAGATTGTCCTAGATGTTTCTGGTTGCATTACAATAAAGATAAAAAACGTCCTGATACAATATTTCCAAGTCTACCTAGTGGTATGGACTCTATTCTAAAAAAACATTTTGATAAATTTATGGAGCAGAATAAATTGCCTCCTGAATTAAGAGAAAATAAAGAATGCAAGGGTTGTAAGTTGTTTGATGATAAAGACTTATTAAATACATGGAGAAGTAATTTCAAAGGAATTGTAATCAAGGATAAAGATGAAAATGTTTTGCATGGTGCAATAGATAACCTTTTGATGAAAGGAAAGAAACTTATTGTTCTTGATTATAAAACTCGAGGATTTCCATTAAAGGAGGATACACATGAACATTATCAAAATCAAGTGGACATATACAATTATCTTTTAAGAGAAAATGGATATAAAACTGAAGATTATGCTTTTTTATTATTTTATTATCCTAAAGAAGTTCTTGAAACTGGAGAAGTTGTGTTTCATACTGTATTGAAGAAGATGAAGATTGATGTTAAGAATGCAGAACACATCTGGAAGAGATCTCTCAAGCTTTTAAATGGAGAGTGTCCTAAGAAGCATGAGGAGTGTCCCTGGTGTACTTGGTAAATAGTTAAAATTAAAAGTACTGATCTTCTATTTAAATTATGAATAAGAAACAAATGTCCGAGACTGAGATATGTACAAACTTCATTACTCCTGCACTTGAAAAATCAAGTTGGACTAAAAAGCAAGTAAGAATGAATGTATATTTTACAGATGGAAGGATTATAGTAGCTGGAAAAACAGTAAAAAGAGGAAAGAGAAACTTTGCAGATTATGTTCTTGAGTATAAACCTAATGTTCCTTTAGCAGTTATAGAGGCAAAAGATAATAACTACTCTATTGGTGATGGGATGCAACAAGGTTTAGGATATGCTGAAAAATTGGACTTGCCTTTTGTTTTTAGTTCCAATGGTGATGGGTTTGTTTTTCATGATAGAGAAACAGGAAAAGAAATAAATTTGTCTTTAGATAAGTTCCCTACTCCAAAAGAATTATGGGAGAAATATAAAAAATATAAATGCATTACAGAAAAGATTGAAGATACAGTAACCTCTGATTATTTCTATGAGCCAGGCTTCAAACAACCAAGATATTATCAAAGAATTGCGATTAACAGAACTATTGAAGCTGTTGCAAAAGGCATTAAAAGAGCCCTGCTTGTTATGGCAACAGGAACCGGAAAAACCTATGTCGCTTTTCAAACTATATGGAGATTAAGAGAAGCAGGACTTGCAAAAAGAGTTTTATATCTGGCTGATAGAAATATTTTAATTGATCAACCAAAGAATAATGACCTAAAACCCTTATCTAAAATTATTACCAAAATATCTAACCGAAAAGCAGATCCTTCTTATGAAGTTTATCTTGCGCTATATCAAGCTGTCTCCGGAGAAGAAGATATTAAAAATATCTATAAACAATTCTCTCCCGAGTTTTTTGATTTAATAATTGTTGATGAATGTCATAGAGGAAGTGCAAAAGCAGACTCTCAATGGAGAGAAATTTTAGATTATTTTAAACCCGCAGTTCAAGTTGGTATGACTGCAACTCCTAAAGAAACTAAAGATACTTCAAATATAGATTATTTTGGAAAACCTCTTTATACTTACTCATTAAGAGAAGGAATCGAAGACGGTTTTCTTGCACCTTATAAGGTTGTGAAAGTTGCAATAGATAAAGATGTTCATGGATACAGACCAAAGAAAGGAGAAACAGATAAATTTGGACATGAGATACCTGACTTTATTTATACAAATCGAGAGTTTGATAAAACTTTAGTCATTGATGAAAGAACCGAAGTTGTAGCCAAGAAGATTACAGAGTTCCTAAAAAATACAGATAGATTTTCTAAGACTATTGTTTTTTGTGTAGACATTGAACATGCAGAAAGAATGAGACAAGCATTAATTAATGAAAATTCAGATTTATACAAAGAAAATTCAAAATACATAATGAGAATTACTGGTGATAACAATATTGGTAAAAAACAATTAGGCAATTTTATTGATCCTGCTGAAAAATATCCTGTAATCGTAACAACCTCAAAGCTGATGAATACGGGAGTTGATGCTCAAACTTGTAAACTCATAGTTTTAGATTCCCGAATAGACTCCATGACGGAATTTAAACAAATTATAGGAAGAGGAACAAGAATAAAAGAAGATTATGGGAAACATTTTTTCACTATTATGGATTTTAGGAATGTTACAAATAAATTTGCTGATCCTGATTTTGATGGAGAGCCAGTTCAAATTTATACCATAAAAGAAGATCAGGAAGTCACAGAACAAGAAACAAAAGATCAAAAATTAGAAGATGGGGAAAGGATTCTTGTTTCTCCAAGCATTGCTTATTCAGAGGAAGAAGAAAAGGTAAGAAAGTTTTATGTAAGAAGTGCAGAAGTCAAAGTAATAAATGAAAGAGTTCAATATCATGATCCTCAAGGTAAACTTATAACCGAATCTTTAACAGACTATACTAAAAAGAATGTAAGCAGAGAATTTAGAAGTTTAAACGAATTTATTCAAAAATGGAATATAGTTGATCAAAAGAAAGCTATCATTGAAGAACTTGAAAATCAAGGACTTTTACTTGATGCTTTAAGAGAAGAAATTCCTAATGGAAAAGAATATGATCCTTTTGATTTAATTGCACATATTGCCTATGGACAAAAACCTCTAACAAGAAGCCAAAGATCCTTAAAAGTTCAGAAAGACGCTTACTTCAATAAATATGGAGAAAAAGCAAGAAAAGTTATTGAAGTTCTCCTAACAAAATATGAAGACGAAGGCATAGAAGAAATGGAGAACTCAGAAATCTTAAAAGTTTCACCTATTAACAAATTAGGCAGACCTTTAGAAATAATGAAACTCTTCGGTGGAGTTGTTGGTTATAAGAAAATGATTAAAGAGATTGAGATGAGACTGTATAAATAGTTACTTCTTGCTTTTTTGGCTTTTATAATATTTATCAATTACATCCGAAATTAAGATAATACTTGCAAGGATCGTAGCTAATCCCAAAGAAAATTCATCTACCGCTTTTAAGTATTCTATATTCCATGCTTTTCCGATTAGATATAATATAAGTATAACTCCAGAACTTAATGTCATAGAATCAATAATAGAACTTTGAGCTTTCAAACGAATGCTTTTCTCTTTATTTATAAAACATAATATAAAAAATACTAAAACTACAATTCCCAAAGACAAATAAACAAAAGTTATCATCTTAAAAAACTAATAGCTAATCCTGCTAATCCTCCAATAATAGCTCCCTGAAGAGATCCTGTTGCATAACCTATCAATGCCCCAATGATTGCAAACCCTATACTTTTTTGACTAATCATTTTATTCTAAGAAATGCTTTATTTTTATAATTTTCCATTTTCAAAACTTTCTTTCAAAACAGCACCCATAAGCCCCTCAGAATTTTCTTGATTTTCTCTAATAAGTTTTTCTAATTCATTACAATACCCCATTAAGATACCTACTTTTTTCACAACTTCTTTTTGTTCTACTAAAGGAGGTAAGGGGAAGATTTGATCTTTTATTGTAGTCAAAGCTAATTCCTTTTGTTTAGTACTTCCAGATACTTTCAAATTTTCTTGAATAAATTTGGATGATAACCATAACAATGCAAATTCTGGGACAACTAATTCTTTGAATAATCTCACAATAGTCACATGTGAATCTGCGACAGCAATCTTAAATGGATTTAAACTCTCTTCATAGATACAAAGTCTCCCAACCGTGCCCAGTCCAGTAGAATTCCACAACAAATCTCTATTTTCAAGAAATCGATTCTTTTCATATTTTTCAAAGCTATTTTTAGTGATAAATCTTGCTTTTTTGATATCAAATCCAGACCATTGGATACATTTTTGAGAAATAACAGGTATTTCGGAGTGTTCGGTATATTCGGGACTTTTTCCTCTTTGGATATACTTAGAAATACCTCCAAGTCTACACCACTCCCAACCGTTTGGCAAGTTATAAGGTACTTCTTCTATTGATATTGGAGCAATAGCTTTTTCTTTCTTTGATTTATCTCCACTATTTAATTTTTCTTTTTCTTTTTCTATCTTATTTAACAATTCTTTTGCAGATTCGTTTTTTGAATTCTGAGAGAAGAGTTTTCCGTTAATTGCAATTTGTAATATAAAACTCTTCAGTTTTTCAAATGAATAAGCTGAGTCGAATAAATCAAAGTTTTCAGTTAAAGGTGTGCCCTTTAATATCTCGCCAAGTTCCTTTTTTAAATTGAGTTTAGCTTTAAGAATTTTATCTTGTAATGTTTTTTTTATCTCCAAAAGAGAAGCCATATCTTCCTCTTTTATAGAGCTTTTATGAGGGTTATTTATATCTAAATTATATTTGCGTTTTATTATATCCTCTTTAGATACTTTCCAGCAATATTGTTTATACTTTTCATCAGAACGATTATTCCACCATTCTTTTTCCAAATTAAATTCTTCATGTCTAATTGGTTTTGTTTTACCGTAGGTCTTATATCCTGAAGGTAGTGGATGCTCGAAATACCAAACTTCTTTTGTTCCTTTAGAGTTCTTTTCGAAAAATAAAAGATTTGTTTTTAGATCAGTATATGGCGAGAATACACCACTTGGCAGTCTAATAATTGTATGAAGATTAAACTCATCGAATAGTTTCTCCTTTATTCTAAATTTAATACCTTCACCAGAGAAAAGAACTTCAGGAAGAACTATCCCGCATTTTCCTCCATCCCTTAGAATTTTCATGATTAAGAGAAGAAAAAGATCTGCTGTTTCTCTTGTCCTAAATTCTGCTGGAAAATTGTTTTCTATTCCATCTTCTTCTGCTCCGCCAAAAGGAGGATTTGTTACAACAATATTAACCTTGTCTTTGTCAGTGTAATCAATCAATGGACGAGATAGCGAATTATCTCTTTTTACACTTGGAACTTCTATGTCATGTAAAATAAGATTAGTCATACAGAGAAGATGTGGAAGAGGTTTCTTTTCTATTCCCCTTAATGTTTTTTCTAACAATTTTTGATCTTCAGTAGTTTTGATATTCTTTTTTAAATGGTTTAATGTAGAAATCAAAAAACCTCCAGTTCCACAAGCAGGATCTAAAACAATATCTCCGAGCTTTGGATTCACCATATCCACTATAAATTGAGTGACAGGACGAGGTGTATAAAATTCTCCAGCACTACCTGCATTCTGCAATTCTTTTAAAATTGTTTCATAGATATCATTAAATTGGTGTCTATCTTCAGCAGTTGTAAAATCAAGTTCATTTATCTTATTAACTACTTGCCTTACTAAAATCCCATTTTTCATATAATTGTATGCATCTTCAAAAACCTGCTTTATAATGTAACCCCTCTGATCACTTTTCTCATCCAATTTTAAACTCTTTAAAGTTTTGAATAAATTATTATTAACAAAATCAAGTAGCTCTTCTCCAGTCATTCCTTCAGGATTTACAGCCCAGTTTCTCCATCTTATCTTTTCAGGCAAAGGCGACTTATAACTCTCATCTTCTGCTTCTCTTTCTTCTTCCATAGCATCAAAAACTTTTAAGAAGATCATCCAAACCATCTGAGAGATTCTTTGAGCATCGCCATCTACTCCTGCGTCTTTTCTCATTATGTCTCTTACAGACTTGATTGTATTACTCAGTGCCATGTTTAACCTTAATTTTTCTAATAATCATTGATTTAAAAAGACTGCTTTATTTTAATATTAGACACTAAAATTCATCTCTTTTTCATTCCCAGCATTATCCCTTAATATTAATTTAAAATTACTATATTGATTATTTATTCTAAACTTATAACTACACTTTCCATATTTTAGATTACTACATAACTTCTTTTCATTTGTTCTTCCATGATAATCATAGCTCAAAACAGCTTCATCAAAATTTTTTTCAATTATTGAAATATCAAAATAAATATATTTTCCATCTGTTGTCCAAAATGAATCTGGATTATTTATAATAGGGGCAGTTTTATCAACAATAACTGTTTGCTTTCTTGAATCATCCTTGTTCTTAGCTATATCTGTTACAGCAAAATAATAAGATATAGTTTGCCCATCAAAAGAGCTTAAATCTACATTAAAAAAACATTCTTGATTTTTTCCAGATGGACATTCAGTATCATTTTTAGTTATACCTTTATTTCCATAAAACAAAGTTATCTCTTTCAGATTATCTTCACTATATTTAACATAAAAATTACCCCTTGCAAAATCCTTATTTTTAGGCTCTGTCTTTAATATTTTAGGATCTTTTGTATCAATAGTAAAAGATGTTTGATTGAATATTGTTTGTCCTCCTGTTAAAGTTCCTCTAAATGTTAAATCATACGATCCATCATTAAAGCTCTTTTGTTTATTATAAGATTTGCAATTTGTGCATAAGGTTGTCCATCTGGAATTTTTTTCTGAAAATTCTAGTTTGCTTAGTACAACATTGGAATCTAAATTTAAATTAAGTTTCTTATAATTATATGTATCTTCAATAGGGTTTTTTATTACAAGATTAAAAGTAAAATTAGGTTCAATTATAGGACATAATTCTATTGCTCTATATTCATAAATTGTTTTATTTTGGGAATTTGGACAATTATTAGAATCATATTGAATTAAGAATCTTGATTGATTCATTAAATTATTATATAAACATGAGAGATTTTGCCAAGGACTCCAAGAGATGTTTATAAGATTAATGATGCAACATTTTCCATCATAAGATTTTGAAATTCCATTTGCCCGCATCATACAATTATTTGAATAAGTTTTTCCATCACAACCACAAACCGGAGTATAATCCATAGTACAGACTTCGGGTTTCCAAGCACAACTTCCCTGATTTGCATCACATGAACTAAATTCACAAAATTGACTATTATCACAATCATTGTTTTTATTACAACTTATATTTTTATTTACGCAAACTCCATTTGAACATTGCTGATTAGATAAACAAGTTTGATTTCTAAATTCCAAATGAGTTAGATTAATCCATAAATCAGAAGGCAGATGAGTTATAGCATAACAATTTGCATAATTTGAATCATACTGTATTCGGCTTTTATTTTGTATAATTACATTATCAAAACAAGATGGATTCTGCCAATCAGTCCAATTATTATAAGAAAGGGTGTAATTGCAGTAATTACAATAAGTTAGATTATATTCATAAAATGTTTGGTTTTGTATATTATGGTCTGGACAAGAATTATTATCATACTGAACTCTAAACCTGCTTTGGTTTTGTGTATCTTTAATTGTACAGATTCCTAAATTTGTCCAATTACTCCAAGAGGTATTTATTATTTTTGAAGTGCAAAAGTCACAAGAATTATTTAAATATCTATATTCACCAGATGTTTGGTTTGGATATTCTAAATTTCCTGTTGAATAATTCATACATTTGTTAATATCATAAGAAGTTTCTATCCTGCTTTGATTCATTTTATCTCCAAATAAACATGAAATGTTTTGCCAGTTTGTTGAAAATATGCTTATGTTTGGTTTACAAAAATCACAAGATTCTGTTGTTCTATATTCTATTATTGTTGTATTTGCAGAACTATCACAATTATTGGAGTCATAGCTGATTTTATTTCTTGTTTGATTCATTGTATCAGTTTTTAAACAAGAAATGTTTGTCCATGGAGTCCAGGTGTTTGTAAAATTAGCAGAACACTTACATTCTCCATTCTCACAAATACTTTTAGAATCACAAGTCTGTACTAGAGTTTCATTAATGAAAGAATTATTAAAACAGCTTCCGGATAAACATCCTTTATTAAAACAAGTTTGATTATGATAAACAGAATTTCCTTTACAATAATTATTTCCAAAAACCGAACAGGAATCATTACCACAATTTTGAACTGTTTGGATTGTTGTTATATTAGTACAAGTTGAATTTGAATTACCCGGATTATTACAAGTAAAGATTATAAAATTTTGAAATAAATCTTTAGATTGATTAGTACAAAAATTGTCTCCTATAAATCTATCAATTCCGCAATCCAGATTATTAAAACAAATTATAGGTTTATAAACACAAGAACTATTTTCCTTTCCAGAATCTAAACATATATCTTCTGTTGTTAAATTGCTATCATCACAATCTGAATTACTATTACAAATAAAAAAATTATAACTTATATTCTGAATTACCCCTCCATTAATTTTAAACTGTTGAATACTATCACTAAAACCGCTTTTTACAAATTTAATTTCTTTTTCCCCTTGAACCAATTCAGTTTGAATTGGAGTTTTTCCAATATAAATAAAATCACCTAGGTCTCGATCTTTATAATAGGTATCTGCTCCGGGGGGTTCGGAGTTAATATTTATTTTACCCTTAAGTTTTAAATCATATAAAAAAATATCTCTTCGATAGTTATTAAGATTAACATCAAAGATATAATTTTCAAAAACAACTTTATCGCCATGTACTTTCTGTGATGTAGAAAAACCATCTATTTTCTTTAAGAGTTTATTATTCAGTAAATCATATATAACAATATCTTGTTTAGTAACATTTACGGGAGCTAACCAAGAAATAATATCTCCGGAAATTGATAAATCCGCTTTGCCTCCAGTATAATTTGTGACCATCTTTGTAGTATTAGTTTTTAAGTTAAATAAATTGAGATATCCTCCAGAATCTAAGTATAAAATATTATCTCCTGAAATTTTTCCATAAAATTTTGTCAAATTATCGTAAGTAATTCTCTTCTCTATACTAAGATTAAGATCATACATATAAATATCTTGATTAACACCCCTAAAATCAGTCCAAATAATTTTATCTCCAGATATAGAGGGGTATTCTTGATTATGAGATTCATTTGTAATCTTTATTTTTTTATTTGTATCTAAATTATATAAATAAATATCATAATTTCCAGTATCTTTTCCTGCCCAAACAACCTTATTACCAGAAATACTAAGTGCCCAAAATTCAGTCTTTATATCTGAGATTTTGTTTGTTTGTTTTGTTATTAAATTATAGGAATATAATTCAGGATCCGTAGGATAGAGATTAAACTTAATCCATACTACATAATTTCCCGAAATAAATGGATTGGATTCCTGATTTGAAATTTTATTTAAAGTTTTATCCGTAATATTATATAAATATATTCCACTACCGGATTTTCTCCATACAATATTATCGCCAGAAATAGTAGGCGTTAAATCATCTGCTTGATCATTTGTTAATCTCATTAAATTACTATCACTAAGGTTTACATCACAAAAAGGCATACTTAAAGGAGTGTTGGGACAAGTTGGAACATATCCACTAATACAAGAAATTGTAGGACATCCATGACAATAATATCCGGAGATACATTTACATGCATCTTGAGAATCTGGAGTTCCATCACTATCGCAATCAACAGGAGCCATATTTGTCTCTAAAACATTAGTTTGTAGAGGTAGGATGGTTATAGCTTTCTCAATATTATTTCCATTAACATAAATTAGATAATTACCTGAAGGGACTGTAGTTCCACTATAAGATGGATTTCCGCCCCAATAAGTAAAAATTCCAGTATCTGGATTTTGAACTAAAGGAAAATATTGATCGCCCCATTTTAATTTAACACAAGCGGAACATGGAGGAGTAGTATCTGTAAATCTTAATAAAACCATTCCATTATCAAAACTTGAGGGAATAGAATTGCTTACTTGTGAATTTGAACTAATATAGTATTCATTACTTGCTAAACCAAAATCATTTTTTACAGTTTGTTCACTATTCCCTTTTAAAAAAGAAGAAATACCATTTACCATAGGTTGTATATTACAAAGTCCCAAAAGACCATTACACCAATTTTTTATAATCCCAAAAGACCAAACACTCCAGCCATGTTCATTATTGTGATTTAAATACAATAAGACTAACGGAACTCCAAAATTTCTTAAACTTGCACTTGATGGTGAAACGACACTATCTGAATTAGAGGATTCATAATGATAAGAATGTATGGGGTATATATCGTCGGCTATTCCGGCTATATTAAGGTATTTTACAGAGCTAGGCAAACCAACTTGATTTAAATTCCAAGTTATTGAACTTCCTACCGATAAATCAATATAAGAAGGTTCTGTAAAAGTTTCAGAAGAATATTCTGGAGGAGCCATAGATTTGTACGCTTTTCTTAAATCAGTATCACCATTAACTAATCTATTAGAACCATAGGAACCATACATAGGAGAACCAATTGTGACTAAACTATTCACATCTCCAGTATAAGTAAGTGAATTGCCATTAGCCTGTACACCCTGTCCTGCAATGTATGTTCTAGAAACTATCCCCCCCATACTATGTGCTACTAAATTAATCTTGGTTGAAGAAACCTCACTTTTTACAACATCTATACATAATTTTAATAAATAAGCATTATATCTATTGTCTCCATTTGCAGGAATATATTGAACTTGATATGTTTTAAAACCAGCACTTTTAAACTTGTCAGGAATATATGCCCAATAATCATCCGAGTCGCCATGAAATCCATGAACTAATAATAAAGGATAATAGCTACTCGATGCAGGTTCATTTGTAAAATGTTGACCTTTTGCATTAAGTGAAAAAGGAGGCAGAGGTGGAGATGGCACACTTGTTAATGTACTTGCAGAACGCATTTTATTTGAAGAAACAACTTGCT